>DATAMF010000427.1:0-15413 GCA_036260665.1 Aggregatilineaceae bacterium
GGTGGAAGGCGAACGCTTCAGCACACCGCACTACTCGACGGCGGCGGAACTGATGAACGGCACAGGTGGTTACACCTGGGGTCTGACGCTGCCGACCAGCACACATGGGCGTGTGGTGGATCAGGCTTGCATCGGCTGTCATATGGGCGCGACACCCGGTATGGATGACGCGGGTACACCGGATGACAGCAGCGACGATACACCAATGGCCGGCCATAACACGGTAGGCGGACACACCTTCGCTATGGTCAGCCTGGTGGACGGTACCGAAAATGTTGCGGTCTGCCAGCAGTGCCACGACGGTGCAACGAGCTTCGAATTTGAAGCCCGCTACGATTATGACGGCGATGGCGCAGAAGAAACCAATCAGGAAGAAGTTGCTGGTTTGCTCGAAGCCGTTCAGGGCCAACTGGAAGCCCAGGGTGTGGCGGTTCTGGACAGCTATCCCTACTTCGAAATTCCTGAGGGAGCCGGGCCGGACATCAAGGGCGCGGTTTACAACTTCAAGTTCTCGCGGGATGATGCGGCAGCCGTGCATAACCTGCGTTATACCGTCGCTCTGCTGCAACTGACCTACGAGAAGTTGGCCGGAGCGCCACTACCTAACGCTCATATTCTGCCACCTAAGGAATAACCTCTCCGTTCGACTTAATTAGTTGGCACCCACAGGCGCTGGCAAACGGTGCGTGTGGGTGTCTTTTCTGGCGGTGAGATATGCTTAAAAGAATACGAAATTTCTTTTTTCCGCCTGCTGGAAGTTCATTCAAACGCCGAGCGTTACCTCTCGCTATTTTGTTTGGGGTACCGTTTGTGTGTGCAGTCAGCGCTATCCCAACCTGGGAATACACCAACTCCCCCAGTTTCTGCGGCACAACCTGTCATACGATGCCGCCGGAATACCAGACGTATCAGGTTTCACCCCATGCGCGGGTTCCCTGCGTGGACTGCCATATTGGGCGCGGATCATTTTTTACACAGATTTACCGCAAGACAGGTCATATGAAGTTATTGTTCGATACGGTCACGGGTAACTATGAATTTCCGATTCGGACTGAAACGATGCGCCCGGCCCGCGATACCTGCGAGTTGTGCCATTTCCCCGAAAAATTTTCGGATGATAGTTTGCGGGTCAATGAACATTTTACCGGCGGCGAAGAAAGCAGGCCGTATTCGGTTTATTTGCTGATGCATACCGGAGGTGGCAGCCAACGCGAAGGGTTGAGCCGAGGGATTCACTGGCATATTGAAAATGAGATCGAGTATATTGCCACCGGAGAATTTGAGCAGGAAATCCCCTGGGTACAGGTGAAGGAGGACGGAAAGACTACCGTCTATGTGTCCGTAGACTCGACTATCGATGAAAACAACCTGGATCAATACACGCCGCGCGAAATGGACTGTATTAGCTGCCACAACCGGATTGCACACCTGATCCCGAATCCGACAGGGGAAATTGATACCGCGCTCTACCAGGGTGATTTATCACCGGATATTCCCTATATTCGAGAGCGGGCGATAGAACTGCTTTCGAAGACCTACGACTCGTCAGGGGAAGCAAAAGAAGCGTTTGAGACCCTGGATAGCTACTACCAAGAAAACTATCCCGACTTCTACGCGGAAAATCAGGACAAAATCGCCGGAGCTATCCAGCTTCTGATCCGGCTGCACGGCGAAATTCAGTATCCTGAACAAGAACTGGATTGGACCACGCATCCGAATAATATCGGCCACCGCAGCGCGCCGGGATGCTTCCGGTGTCATGATGGGAAACACTTTAGCAGCGATGGAGAAATGATCCGGCTGGAGTGCAATTTGTGCCATTCGATTCCGCTGGTGGTGAAACCGGGCGATGTAGAACCGCAAATGGCGCTCGCCACCGGACTCGAACCCACGAATCATCTACTGACGACCTGGATCAGCCAACATTCAGTTGAGTATGACAATACATGTGCGAACTGCCACACCACTACCGAACCGGGCGGTGTGTCGGATGTCAGCTTCTGCTCGAACAGCGTGTGTCATGGGGTTGATTGGCAGTATGCGGATTTTGAAGCATCACTGAAAATGGTTTCGCAGCTTGAAGATGAAGATGCCATCGCGATTCAAGAAGACCGCGCGCTTTCCTATCAAACCATCCAACCCATTCTTGAGGAACGGTGTGCACGCTGCCACGACGAAAAGGCCACGCGTGGACTGAACGTGACGGATTACCAGAGTCTGATGGCGGGAAGCGAAGATGGCCCGGTCATTGTGCCCGGCTCAGTCGATGAAAGCCTCATTATTCAAACGCTGCAAGCAGGGCATTTCGGCCAACTGACAGATGGGGAAATGGAACTGTTGAAGCAGTGGATTGAGGCGGGTGCGCCGGAAGAATAACTGTTCATGGAGAAGCAAAATCACGTTTGTTTCTCCATGTTTTTTCCCACTCATGACCTCAACAACGTAACGACACGCTCCATGATGATTTCGGCTACATGCGATTTACTAGCGAGATCAAGCGTTTCCTGAGTCCCATCCTGGGCGAGTAGAGTCACGCGGTTGGTATCGACCTCGAAGCCAGCATCGGACGCGGAAATGTCGTTCGCTACAATCAGGTCTAAGCCTTTGCGCGCTAACTTGGACCGGGCATTGGAGAGCAAATCCTGGCTTTCGGCGGCAAAACCGATCACGACACGCGGTGAGCCTGTTTCGGTACGCCAAGCTCTGACGGCCTGCAAAATATCCGAGGTGCGGGTGAGTGTCAGATGCAAGCCCTCGGTGGGATCGTCCGACTTTTTGATTTTTTGGTCCGCAGGCGCAGCGGGGCGGAAATCGGCTACGGCGGCGGCCATGATCAAAACATCCACATCCGAAACGGCGGTTTGAACGGCATGCAGCAGATCATCCGCAGAATTGACGGGGATCACTGTTGCGCCAATCGGCACGGGCAGATCGCGCACGGTAGAGATCAAGGTGACGTCTGCACCGGCATCCAGTGCGGCCTGGGCTAAGGCATAACCCTGTTTGCCGCTGGAACGGTTGGTGATGTGGCGCACAGGATCAATCGCTTCGCGCGTGCCGCCCGCCGTCACGACGACTCGACGCCCGGCCAGCCCACCGGATCGGCCTAATACGCGGCGAATCTCACCGAGTAGGGTTGGCGTTTCGGGGAAACGCCCTTTGCCCACCAACCCGGATGCAAAACGGCCCTCTTCCGGCTCGATGACGGTCACGCCGCGCGCACGCAGGATTTCAAGATTCGATTGAGTGGCGGGATGCTGGTACATGCCGCCGTCCATCGCAGGCGCGATCAGCAGGGGGCAGCGGGCTGCCAACGCGGTCACGGAGAGTAGATCATCCGCGAGGCCGTGCGCAATTTTGGCGATAGTGTTGGCGGTGATGGGCGCGATCACCAGCAGATCGGCTCCTTCGCCCAGGCCCACATGCGCAATATGGGTGGGCAACCCGCCGCTGTCGTCGGTCTGCCACATGGTGGTATAGACGGGGCGGCCTGTCACAGATTGAAACGTGATCGGTGCAACGAATTTCTGAGCGGCAGCAGTCATGATTACATCGACCAACGCGCCGGACTGCGTGAGTTTGCTGGCAAGATCAACGGCTTTGTAAACGGCAATGCTGCCCGTCACGCCTAGAATGATGTGCTTATGGTGCAGCAGGGTGATGGATTCCATCCGGTTTATATCCCTTGTGTGACGATCTCCCTGTGAACTTGGGTTCCAGGGAGACAGCTCCAAAACATTTTCAGCATAACACAGCAAGGCACGGTTGTCATACGTGAACCGGGCTAAGGCTGCGCCAATATTTTCTTTACCCCATCCCCCCTTACCCCTTCCCTCAGGGAAGGGGAGTCAAACTGGATAGATACAGGGTAATTATTTTCTTGGAATGGCCTAACCTGAAGAATGAGGCATATGGGCCTTACCATACTGAACCAGCACATTGCCGGAACCGTCCCAGGTCCGTATGCCTATAAGCTGAAGGGTAAGGGGGTCGTTGAAGAGGGGTGTGCCCGCACCAATGACCACCGGCGCGAGGATGAGATGCAACTCGTCCACCAGGTTATGGGCCAGTAAATCGTTCCACAGCATGCGACTGCCAAAAACCAAAATATCCTGACCTGGTTGGCGCTTGAGTTCGGCAATCTGGTCGTAAGCATCGGTGCGGCGGATGATGCGGGTGTTGTTCCACGGCGCGATTTCGGCAGGAGTCAGGCTGTCGGAGACCACCACTTTGTCAATAGCATTATTAAGCCGCGAGATTTCGCGCTGAATGGGAGGCGCATTGGGATCATCCGCTACTCGCGGCCAATAGCCTTTAAACCCCTCGAAGGAGGAACGGCCTAACAATAAGGTGCTGGCGGCGCGAAGTCGTTCGCAGTTATAGCTATCGAAGCTTTCGTCGGACTGGTAGGCTTCCCGGCGGTAGTCAAACAAGGCCATCACATTTTTACCAGGGCCTTCATAATAACCATCCAGAGAGACGATGTTAGTGACAATGAGCTTGCGCATACCCACCTCGTCATAGACTGATTTTTTCAGCCAGATTATACGAAGGGGCTTTTTGAAATCACAAGAGTCAGGCTCCCTGGATCAAGGAGCCTGACGCGCCATTCGTTAGCCCAATTTTTGCTTGAAGGCCTGGGTCAGGGCGGGCAGAATCTCAAAGAGATCGCCTACGATGCCGTAGCGGGCCAGTTTGAAAATCGGGGCTTCGGGGTCTTTGTTGATGGCGACGATAGTCTTGGCGGTGCGCATCCCGGCCTGATGCTGGATCGCGCCGGAAATGCCAATGGCGATATACAGATCGGGCGAGACAACTTTGCCGGTTTGGCCGACCTGATGCTCATAAGGAATCCAGCCTGCATCGACGGCGGCACGGCTGGCACCGAGCGCCGCGCCCAAGGCATCAGCCAATTCACGAACCGGCGTAAACCCATCGGAGCCGCCCACGCCGCGCCCGCCCGCGACGATCACATTGGCGTCGGTGAGGCTGATGGTGCTGGCGGCCTGCTGAACATCCTCGATTTTGGTCGAAATCTGGTTTTCGGAGAGGACCGGTGCAGCGGTTAAAACTTCACCGCTGCGGCTGGTGTCGGGATCAAGGGCTTTGAAAGCACGCGTGCGCAACGTGGCGAATTGGGGACCATCCCCGATCACGGCTTCGGCGCACAGCACCTTACCACCTAAAACCGGGCGTATAGCGTGCAATTTGCCACCTTCCAGCGTCAGATCGGTGACATCGGTAAGGAGGCCCCCATTCACCTCGGCAGCAGCACCTGCGAGCAGTTCACGGCCTGATGTTGTGGCGGCAGCTAAGATGAAGGATGGATGATGCTCCTGCACGAGTTTGGCTAACAGGGCGACGTAGGGTTCAAAACGGTAGGCTTGCAACGTGGCATCGTCGGCCTGGATGACCTGATCCGCGCCGTAATGGAAGGCCTGCTGCGCGATTTGATCGACGCCTTGGCCCAACACCAACGCGGTCACAGATGCGCCTAAATGCTTCGCCGCACCAATGGCTTCCCAGGAAGCAGAAAGGGCTTGAGGTTCGATCCAAACAAAGGCGCTCATAGCACTTTCTCCTGCAAGAGTTTGTCCACCAATTTAGCGGCTTTTTCCTGAGCAGAGGCACCCTCGATCATCTCGACGGCCCCTTCACGCTTGGGGAGTTCCTGGTAGCGGACGACCTGGGTTTGTGGAGTCACGCCTGCGAGGCCCAAGTCAGCCAGACTCCAGACTGGAATTTCAGCTTTGGCGGCTTTACGAATGCCAATGAAGGTTGGATATTTGGGTTCGTTGATGTCTTTGATGACACTGATCACGGCGGGCAGTTGGCTGGAGATCGTCTGCATGCCCTGTTCGACCTGCCGCTTGACGCGGATCGTTTTGGCGGCAAAATCCACCGCTTCGATTTTGGCAACAAAGCCGATCAAGTTCCAGCCCAGTTTGCGGGCGACCTGATAGATATGTTGATCGGAGGCGATGTCGGAAAATTCTTTGCCGAAAATGACGAGATCCACGTCGCCTAACTTTTTGATCGCCGCCGCGATAGATTCAGCATAAACAAGGCTGTCATGTCCTTCAAGCGCATTGTCCCACACCCGGAACGCCTGATCGCAGCCAATGGCTAACCCATGTTTAAGGACTTCATTCTGTTCGATTGGACCTAATGTCAAAACAGTGGCTTTGACTTTATGGGCAGCCTGGAGCAGAACCGCCTCGGTAATGGCGTATTCATCCCAGGGATTGACGACCAGCTTATCGCCCCAACTGATTTTTCCGCTGGCGTCCACCGTCACCGCCGCCTCCGTATCGGGCGTGCTTTTGGCTATCACTACGACGTGCAAGGCTTTTTCCTCCTGTAAGGTATGAAAATTAGAGGTCATTGCAGAACCTCACCCCCTCGTTCCCCCTCTCCAACCCAGTTGGAAGAGGGGGAAGCCAAAGTCAAAAGGTGTGAGGGGAAAACGGTATCTACATTTCGTGCAATTTGTGAATTATCCCTACGACTGCCATTCGTCCGCGTTATAGGCGGGAAGTTCACAACGCAGCGGTTTGTCCTTGCGGAAGCCGAAGGCATAGTCCGCCTGGAGCAACTGCTGGATTTCGCTGGCCCCTTCGTAGATGACCGCGCCCTTGGCATTGCGCAGATAACGCTCGACATCGTATTCATCGCTGAAGCCATACGCGCCGTAGAGCTGGACCGCTTCGAGCGCGGCTTTCACACTCATATCGGTGGCATACCACTTGGCGACGGCGGTTTCACGGGTGTTACGCTTACCCTGGTTTTTGAACCACGCAGCGCGCAGTACTAAGAGTTCGGCGGCGTCGTACCACTGCTGCATGTAGGCGATTTTCTGCTTGATCAACTGATGCTGGGCAATCGGCACGCCGAATGTGTGGCGTTCCATTGCATACTTGATGCTGTCTTCGAGACAGGCACGGATGCAGCCTGTCGCGCCCGCCCCCACCGTAAAGCGCCCGTTGTCGAGGCAGCTCATGGCGATGTAGAAACCTTCGCCCTCTTCACCGAGACGGTTTTCCACGGGTACTTCGACATCCTGCATGGAGATCCAGCCGGTGGAACCCGCGCGCACACCTAATTTACCGTGAATATCGCCTGTGGTGACGCCCTTCATGTCGCTGGTGATGATGAAGGCGGTGATGCCTTTATGAGCTGGCTCGGCGTGGGGATTGGTTTTGGCGAAGACCAGGAAATTATGGGCTTTGGTCGCCAGGCTGATCCACATCTTTTCGCCGTTGAGGATGTAACAGTCCCCTTCGCGGCGAGCGGTGGAACGCAAGCTCACGGGATCGCTGCCTGCATCGGGTTCGGTGAGCGCATAGCCTGCGTATTTTTCGCCTTTGGCCTGCGGAACCAGGAAACGCTGCTTCTGCTCTTCGGTACCCCACTGCAACATCGCCAAACTGTTCAGCCCGGCGTGAACGGACATGATCACGCGCAGGCTGGCGTCCACTCGCTCTAATTCTTCGCAGACCAGGGCGAGGGAAATATAGTCGAAGCCCTGACCACCGTAGCGCACCGGAATATTGATACCCAAAATACCGAGTTCGGCCATACGGGGCAGAACATTGGGGATCGGCTCCTGTTTGCGGTCATATTCCTTGAGGATCGGGTAAATTTCTTTTTGGGCAAAATCCCGCACCATCTGGCGGACCATTAAGTGTTCTTCAGTCAGTTCAAAGTCCATCTTGAAACATCCTTTATTAGGAATAGCTAAAAAACATTAGGCAGATTATAGCACGGCGGGGATCGTTCTGGAATTGACGGATGCCAATACAAATCTAACAGAACATCCATTCAATTAAAAAGACAGGTATATCTGAAATGTAGGAGTTAATAGAAAAATCGGTACTTGACAGTTGTAAATTTATCATGCTATACTGCCAAGGACTCTTATGAAAGGAGAAAAGGCGTGATTATGGATCAAGATACCACCTTCCTTTACCGACACATCGATCCCAGCGGCATGGCTGTTGATCGTTGTCGTATTGCGCCTGTTCCCCGGTAGAGCTACTCCAGTAGACACCGACCGCAGGCGCGATACCCCGCCTGCGGTTTTTATTTTGGCTTAAATCCTATTCGAGGACCGCCAAGAAGCCGTAGGCAAACCCTGCTTACGGCTATTTTTGTTTCGCGACAGGTATGAGAAGAGGATTTGAAATGAGTACAGAACAAAAAGCCTTCGTGGTTCAGAATGTCGTGAAGCGGTTTAACGCGGCGCAAGAACCCTGGTGGCGGCGTATCGCCGGGCAAAAAAATGGGCATGATGTCAAGGCGCGGCGAGGAAAAGAACTGATCACGGCTGTCGATCATGTATCGTTCGATGTGGCGCGGCGCGAAATTTTCGGGGTATTGGGACCGAATGGGTCCGGCAAATCGACGCTTATCCGACTGCTTTCTACCCTGCTGATCCCAGACGAGGGCACGATTACCGCCTTCGGGCTGGATGTGGTGAAAGATGAAATGAAAGTCAAGCGGATGATCAACCGAGTATCGGTAGAAGCCGCGTTCTTTAAAAAGTTAAGCCCGCGCGAGAATCTGCTCTACGGGGCGCGGCTGTACGGGGTGTCGGGCGCAGAAGCGGACAAAAAGGCCCGCGAAATTCTGAAACGGCTGGGGCTGCGCGAAAACAGCTACAAGGAGCCGATGGAAGAAATGAGCCGGGGCATGCAGCAAAAAGTGGCGATTGCCCGCGCTTTTCTGACACAGCCTGTGATCCTGCTGCTGGACGAACCGACCACCGGCTTAGACCCGCGTTCAAAGCTGGAAGTGCAGTCGTTTGTGAACGAGTTACGCGATGTGCATGACGCGACTATTCTGATCACCACGCACGATATGAACGAAGCGGACGCGATCTGTGATCGGATTGCGATTATCAACGATGGCAAGATTGTCGCGCTGGATACGCCAGCAGGATTAAAAACACTGGCGAAGCGCAACGGCCACGAACCGACACTCGAAGATGTATTTATGCAGTTGACGGGCAAGGAACTGGTTGAAAAAGACGATCTGACCGACTTCGAGCCGGAAAAGGTTTTGGGCTAAAGAGCGAGAGGGCGGGGCCGAGACTCCGCCCCCTGGAGAAAGGAAATTATCCCGATGTATAAGGGTGTTCAATTGGAAATGCGCCAGTCTTATGCTTTTGTGGCACGGAACTTTAACCTGGTGAAGCGCTACTGGGGCTGGGAAGTGGTGTGGTTGGCTTATTCGATAGCCAATTCCTTGTCGGTGACTTTCATCGGCGCAGGTGCCGTGGCGATTACTGGACAAGAAGGCATTAACACCGACTATCTCATTACCTACTTGTTGATCGGAACGTTGGTTTGGCGGTTTCTCGCCGGGATCTTTAACAACATCAGCGAAATGATCCAATGGGAGCGCTGGGAAGGGACGATTGAATACACATTCATGGCTCCTGTCCGGCGGTTCAACCAGATGATCGGGCAGACGATTTTTGCCGTCGTGTACAGCTTTTTGTTCACGATTGTGATCGGGATTGCTGTCGCCGCCTTTTTCTCGCTTGACCTGAGTGATGCGGACTTTTTAGCTGCCACGGTGGTCTTGATGGCGGGCAGTATTTCGTTTGTGGGACTGGGGATCGTCGCCTCAATTCTGCCGCTGCTGTACCCGGAACGCGGGGCGCAGATGACCCATATCGTAGAAGCGTTTTTCCTGCTGGCATCGGGGATTTATTACCCGGTCAGCGTGCTACCGGAATGGCTGCAAATTTTGTCGAAGATTTCACCCGGCACCTATGTGCTGGAAGGCATGCGCGCGGCGCTGCTACCTGGGACGGTGGATCAAGATCCACTGAGCTATGTGTGGCCCCTCATTTTGATGGGCCTGGTGATGCTACCGCTGGGGGTATACGCCTTTGAGCGGGCAGAGCGATACACCAAACGCACGGGGAAATTGAAGCGCAACGGTTAAAAACCGCTGCGTGCCCGTGCAAGTCTGTGAAAGGAACAAGGCCGTGTACGCTTACACGACATACCATTCAGACAACAATGCCTGGTACCGCCAGATGGCCGCCAGTTGGGCGCGCCGGATGATCAAAGGCGGGGTGCCGGGCGCATGGGCATTAAATACGGATAGTGAAGTGCAGTTCGCCTTGTGGCAGCTTCGTCTCACCCCCGGTGAGCGGGTGTTGGACCTGGGCTGCGGGTGGGGACGGCACAGCATGGCATTTGCGTCTTACGGCTTGAATGTCACCGGATTGGATCTGTCACACGAACTGCTGACGCTGGCGAAATACAACGCCCGGCGGCGTAATCTGGATGTGAACTGGGTCGAGGCGGATGTTGAGCATATGCCGCTGCGCGGGCCGTTCGACGCCATAACCCAGTTCTGCGACAACCTGCTGACGTGGTTCGCGGACGGGGAACGCACGCGGGATGTCCTGTGGAACGTGGCAAGCCTGCTGCGGCCCGGCGGACGGTTTTTGCTGGGATCGGCAGACTGGCAAACGGAGCTGCCCAGCCGCTCACAGGAGTACGATGAGTGGGACGGCGGCGCGGCAGTTTACCGCCAGCGGTATGACCAGCAGAGCCGGATGGTGGACACACAAACGGTGGTCTTCGGCCCGGCACACGAGCGGCTCGAATACCGCCGCCAGACGTGGTGGCCGTCGCCGTATGACATGGAGAGCCTGTTCGCACAGGTCGGTTTGAGGGTTCGCAGCCGAAGCCACACGTTCAACGGCGATCCGTTTGATCCGGCGGCGTGTGGGCTGGTGTACGTGTTAGAGCGCGAAGTCTAGAAATGATAGGGCGGGTTCGGGGAATCTGCCCTTTATTCAACCAGTTCGTATTCTTCTTCAAGTTCGGTTGAGGCGATCACCAATTCCTGGACGGAGCGGCGAGTCATCCACTCTTCCAGCGAGACACATAACTCACCGCCGAAAATCACAATGATGCCGGTGACAAACGCCCACAACATCAACACAATCAACGTCGCGACGGAACCATAAATCCAGTTATAGGAACCCAAATTATCGAGGTACCAGGCAAAACCTTCTTTGGCCAGCTCCCAGGCAATCCCACAGAGAAAGGCAACCATCCAGATGGTATCCCAACGCACGCGGCGGCGCGGTAAAAAGCGGTAGAGAAAGGCAAAGATAGCGATGTTGATGCTCAGGGGAACTAACAGTGCGCCTGTCGTGATCCAGGATGACGTTTGAAAAAAGAAGACCAGATCGATGAGGCCAAACAAAACCGTCGTCGCTAATGATGCGACCAACAAAAGGCCCAAAGCCAGCATCATAAAGAGGGCGATCAAGCGGCGCTTAAACGTGTTGGGGAAAGACGCGACGCCAAATGTCCGGTTCAGGGCGCTGTTGAGATTCGAGAACAGGCCCAGCCCGGACCACAATAAGGTGATGCCTGCCATCAGCCCGAACGAACCACGCTGCTCTAAGGATTCGGCAATATTTTCCTGGACAAAATCGGCGGTGCTAACGGGGACAAAGAGGCGCAGCACGCCATCAATCTGATCGCGGGCGGCGGCAGGCCCCAGCACGGTGCTGACCACCACCAATAAGAGGATCAATAGGGGGAACAAGGAAAACACCGCGTAATAAGCCAGCGCAGCCGACTCATGGAAACCATGTTTGCTGAAGCGATCTCCGGCCTGATAAATATCGTAGAGCAGGCCATCGGTCATTGCATTCGCATAGATCCACCAGCGTTCATAAAAAGGAAGTTTGGTCGATTGCTTCGGATTCTGATTGAGAGATGAAGTCGTCACTGGTTTAAACGCCGTCTGTTCGTTATCCTTGTGAGTGCATTTATATACAAAGAGACTCTAACACAAAAATGGCACGAATTAAAGCGATTATCTGGGACTTCGATGGTGTGTTGATGCGCACCGAGGATGATGGGCCGCGCCACGCCTGGGATCAACGCCTGGGGCTGCCCATCGGCAGTGTCGAGCGCGCCGTACAGCGCAGCGATATTTGGGTGCAGGCACAGTTGGGCCGCGTGACGGAGAAGGCTTACTGGTTGGGGGTAGCTGAACTGCTGTATATTCGCCGGGATAACCTGGACCTGATACGCGAATTACGGACGGACTTTTTCGCGGGGGACCGGCTGAACTATCGACTGATCAGCTTAATTCAAGAACTCAAAACAGCAGGCTACCATCAAGGGTTGTTGACCAACAACAGTTTGCAATTGGAAGCGAAACTGCGCGACTTAGGAATTTATGATTTATTTGACTGTGTGCTGATCTCGGCGCAGATTGGGTTTATGAAGCCCGACTCCGCCGCCTACCGCGTAGCGCTGCAAGAACTCCACGTGAAGCCGGATGAAGCTGTCGTGATTGATGATGCCCTGAACAATATTCGGGTGGCGCAGACGATGGGTATTCCGACCATTTTGTACCGCCCGGAAACGGATGTCCGCGCGGAACTGGAACTGCTGCTGAACACGGGAAGTGAGGCATAATGCCCATTCTGGAAGCCAACGGAGCCGCGATTGATTATGTGGACAGCGGGGGAGATAAACCCGCGCTCGTACTGATTCATGGGTGGTTAGGCACGGGTGAGAGCGAATTCGGACCGGAAATTGACTGGCTGAAAAACAATTATCGGGTGCTAGCTCCCACACGGCGCGGGTATGGACGATCCGGCCCGCAGCCGCGCCGCTACAGCCGCGATTTTTACCGCCGGGATGCGGAAGATTTGGCGGCATGGCTGGATGCACTGCAAATCAAAGCCGCGCATATGGTGGGATTCAGCGATGGCGGCGAGGTGGCTATTCTGCTGCCGATTATCCGGCCCGATCTGGTGCTGTCGGTGGCGGCGTGGGGAGCGGTGGGTTATTTCTCGCCTGATCTACGCCCGTATGTGCAGTCGAAATGGCCCGCGACCTGGGTTACAGACGCCATTCGCGCCCGGCACGCCCCCCAGCCGGTTGAACCCATCGTGCTGGGGTGGATCAACGCCATGAAGCAGATCATCGACAGCGGCGGGAATGTGAGTCTGAACGAAGCACACCAGATCACCTGCCCATTGCTGCTGATGCTGGGCACGCGGGATGAGCTGAATCCGCCGGAAGCGGGACGGCAACTCGTTGAGCGGGTGCCCAAGGGGAAACTGGTGCTGTTTGACTGCGGACATCCGATTCACCGCGAACAGCCGGAACGATTCCGCCAAACGCTAGGGGAGCATTTACAGGGTGTCTGATGCCATCAAAACCCGCTGATTTCAAGGTGTGGGCAGTAGGAACAGGCCATGTAGAAACCCTGCGCTGTATACTGGAACCTGCCAGTGAAAAGCAGTACAGTGACGCGCAGCTCACCGATTATCATGGTTTGCCACGACGCCAATTCCCCTGGCGTCCTCCGGTGCGGCTGACGGTACGCGCAGCGGCTTCGCATTCGACGGCACAACTCAAAGGAACCGCCGGGTTCGGCTTCTGGAATGAACCCTTTGTCCCGGTGGGGCACAAACTGCCCCGACTGCCGCGCGCGGCCTGGTTCTTTTTTGGCTCGCCGCCGGGCAATATCGCTGTTGCTAAGGGTGTGCCGGGATACGGTTGGAAAGCGGCTACCTTCGACGCGACACGCTGGCCTGCGCTGCTGTTATTTCCGCTTGCGCCGATAGGCTTTCTGCTGATGCGCATCCCGGCGCTGTACCGCCGCTTATGGCCGGTTGGACAATGGGCGATTGGGGTGTCGGAGCGCGTGCTCCCGGTAGATTTGAGCGAGGTGCATCTCTACGAACTCGACTGGCTGCGGGATCAGGTGATCTTCCGTGTGGATGGGGAACCGGTGCATGTGTCGCCGCATTCGCCTAAAGGTCCGCTGGGGTTTATTGCCTGGATGGATAACCAGTATGCCGTTGTGACACCGCAAGGGCGTTTTAAATGGGGGTTGCTGAAGACCGATCAGCAGCAGTGGTTCGCATTGGATCAGATCGAAATCCAACCATTATAGGGGGCAGCTATGACACGGTTTGTAGGCAAAATCGCTCTGGTAACAGGTAGTGGGCGCGGAATCGGGAAGACGATTGCGCTGCGGTTGGCGTCGGAAGGGGCCGACGTGGTGATTAACTATTTCCGCAACCGCGAACCCGCCGAAGAAACCGCCGCTGAAATCCAAGCGCTGGGGCGGCGCGCGGCGATTGTACGGGCCGATGTGGGTAAACCTGAAGACCTCGAACGGCTGGTGGATCAGACTGCGAAAGAACTGGGCGGGCTGGATATTCTCATTCACAATGCGGCATCCGGCTACAACCGTCCCGTAATGGAGCAGCGGGTCAAGGGGTGGGACTGGACGCTGAATATCAATGCACGGGCGGCACTGTTCCTGGCGCAGCGGGCGGCACCGCTGATGGAAAAACGCGGCGGCGGGGCGATTGTGAACCTGTCCAGCGTCGGATCAATGCGGGTTCTGCCGGAATATGTCGTGGTGGGCGCATCCAAAGCGGCGCTTGAAGCGGTAACGCGCTATCTGGCGGTTGAACTGGCCCCGCAGAAAATTGTGGTGAACGCCATATCAGCCGGACTGGTCGAGACGGATGCCTTGCAGCACTTTCCCGGTATGCGCGAACATTTTGAAGAACGGGTCGCCTATGCCTTAAAACGAACGCCTGCCGCACGCGTGGTCAAAGCCGAGGATATAGCGGGGGTCGTCGCTTTTTTGTGTTCCCCGGAAGCTTTTATGATTCGCGGCCAGACCATACTGATCGATGGCGGCGCGACACTCGGCTTTTAGGTGCCGGGGGGATAGAGCGGCAAACGGAGCGTCATCTCGGTTCCGACACCCGGTACGCTGTACAAAAACACATCGCCGTTATGGGCTGTCACAATTCCTTTGACAATCGGCAAGCCCATCCCGACACCTTGCTGTTCGTTACGGCTGCGATCCGCTTGTGAGAGGAGTTCCCAAATTGAAGCCTGATCTTCGGGGCGAATGCCGGTGCCGTGATCAATCACCGTGATGGTTCCGAATTCACTTTCACGCGCCACCACCAGTTCAATCGATGATCCTTCAGGGGAATGCTGAATGGCGTTGCGGATCACCTCAGACGTCGCCGTGACCAACAACTCGCGCACGCCATAGGTAGCCACCGGAAAATCGGATTGACAGGTGCGGTGGAAGGAAATTTTGCGCTCACTCGCAGGCGCAAGCAGGATGCCAAGTGCATCACTGACCAGCATTTCAAGGTCCACTTCTTCGCTGGCAACCGCTACCTGACTCTGAATATAGCCGCTGATAATCTCCGAATAAAGCACCATCTGCTCGGCCAAGCGGTTGAGGCGCTGCGTTCCATTCTGGATCAAATCCAGGCTGACACGCACATCTTCGCTGGTGCTAGGAGCCTGTTGGGTTTCAAGTTCTTCGGCCAGGAGCGCAAATCCTCCCGTGACATAGGTCAGGGGCGTACG
>DATAMF010000437.1:0-3110 GCA_036260665.1 Aggregatilineaceae bacterium
AATAATGGCTCAAATTTTCCTAAGCTATAGTAGAAAAAACAAAAACTCTGTAGATGATTTGTTGACTCAACGCGTTTCACTGAAAGAAGTATTGCTGAATCACATGGTGGCCGGACGTTTGATGCCAGAGGCAATATCCCAGGAACAAGTTTTGACAACACTATCAAATCAAATAATCAAGGTTAGCCGTTTAGATGAAGGCTTATTGCTAAATGATCAAACTTTGACAATCGGTAGAAATATTGCTTCAGATGGGGTTATTTATGTAATCGATCACGTTCTCGAATTTGATCAGTAACTTTGGGGGCACAGCGCCCCCATTTGATTGCACTCACTCCGCATCATACGCGGCCAGCGCCGCCGGTAACACCTGGGTCACGCTGTGCCCTGCCGCCGGAAGCCCCACCAGCAGCGCGCTGATCACCTCTTCGCGGGATGCTCCGGCCTGCTTCGCCATTTTGACATGGAACGGCACGCCGCTTTCCATGCGCAGCGCGGCTAACACGGCCAGATACGCCAGTTCCTCCGTCTTTTTGTCCAGCGCGCTGGCCTGATCCAACGCCTGGACCATTTGCCCCCAAGCTTCGGCATGTTTCGGCGCTTCGGTCATAAAGGCTTGAAATGCGGTGCTGATACCCATTTAATTTTCTCCTTCGGATTCATCCTCGTGATGGCGCAAGTGTTCCAGACGATCTTTGACCGTCCGCTCATAACCAATGTCTTTGGGCTGGTACCAGCCGGGCGGCTCCATGCCCAGCGGGAGATACTGCTGTTCCACCCAGCCACCGGGATAATTATGGGGATATTTGTAGCTGCCGGGGTCGCCTTCCGTATCGCGGAGGGTCTGCTCATAGCGGCTTTTCGCTGCCCCGTACAGACTGTTCGACTTGTCGCGCAGATACGGCGGCACATCGCCCGGTCCCTGCTGCTCGATGTGGCCCTGCGCCTGCCAGAACGCGCTGGTACTGTTGCTCTTGGGCGCGGTGGCGAGATAGATGCAGGCGTGCGACAGGAAATAGTAACCTTCGGGCATGCCCACCCACTCGAACGCATGCGCCGCCGCCGACACTACGACCAGTCCGTTCGGATCGGCCATGCCAATATCCTCACTCGCCAGGATGAACAACCGCCGCAGCACAAAACGCGGGTCTTCTCCGGCGTGTAACATTTTCGCCATCCAGTACAGGGCCGCGTCAGGATCAGAGCCGCGCACACTCTTGATGAAGGCGCTGATGGTGTCGTAATGTTCGTCACCGCCGCGATCATACCGCACGGCCCGCTGCTGGATGCTCTCCTGCGCGACGGCGAGATCAATCGTGATCACGCCTTTGTTATCCGGCGGGGTGGTGCGCGCGGCGAGTTCGAGCGCATTCAATGTACTGCGCGCATCGCCCCCGGCGACATTCGCCAGATGCTCGGCGGCTTCGGCGGTGAGGTTGATTTTCAGGCTGCCGAGGCCGCGCTCTTTGTCTTCCAACGCCTGCCGCAGAATGGCGATCACGTCGTCTTCGGTGAGCGGCTTCAACTGGAAGACGCGGCTGCGGCTGAGCAGTGGATTCACCAGCGAGAAAAACGGGTTTTCGGTGGTCGAGCCGATCAAAACCACCGTGCCATCTTCGACATACGGCAGCAGGCCGTCCTGCTGGGCCTTGTTCCAGCGGTGGATTTCGTCCACAAACAACACGGTGCGCTGGCCGTACATCCCCATGCGATCCTGCGCTTCGGCGATCAGTTCGCGCAGTTCTTTGACGCCGGATGTCACGGCATTCAGGCGGCTGAAATGGCGCTTGGTGCTGTGGGCGATGATATTCGCCAGCGTGGTTTTCCCGGTGCCGGGCGGTCCCCACAGAATGAGCGAACTCAACTGGTCGGCTTCGATGGAGCGGCGGAGCAGGCGTCCCGGCCCGATGATATGGCTTTGGCCGATAAACTCATCCAGCGTGCGCGGACGCATGCGGACGGCGAGCGGTGCTTCCTGCTGCTGGCGCTGTTCGCGGGCGTAATCAAACAGATCGGACATAGGACTTGGCCTCATGGTGGCTGAATAAACCGGGATAGATTATACTACGGACTGCACAGATGTTCGAATTTTCACATGCCAAAAAACATATGATCCACGAAATCCAGGCCAAAGTGATGCTCGCGCATATCAAACAGCCGGACCCCTGGTTCGGGCTGAAATATAACATGAATCTTTACCGGGGTTGTCCGCACCAGTGCATTTACTGCGATTCGCGCAGCGAGTGTTACCAGATCGAAAATTTTGAGGATGTGCTGGTGAAGGTCAACGCGGTTGACCGGCTGCGGGCCGAACTGCCGCGCAAACGGGTGAAGGGCACCATCGGCACCGGATCGATGAGCGATCCGTATCTGCCCGTCGAACGGCAGTACCGCCTCACCGCGCGGGCGCTGGAGGTGATCGCGGAGTACGGCTTTCCAGTGCATATTCTGACCAAAAGCGATCTGGTCGTGCGCGATCTGGACACGCTGCAAACGATCAACGAGGCGCTGGCGGTGGTGTCGTTTACCATCACCACGACGGATGACGATCTGGCGCGCAAACTGGAACCCGGCGCGCCGAGTCCGTCGCGGCGGCTGAAGGCGCTCGAAACGTTGGCGGGGCAGGGCATTCGCACCGGGATTCTGCTGACGCCGGTGCTGCCGTTTATCGAAGATAATGAAGACAATGTGCGGGCGGTGGTCGAACAGGCCAAAACGCACGGCGCGAGTTATATCCTGGCCGCGTTCGGCATGACGCTGCGGGATCGCCAGCGCGCCTATTATTACGATCAACTGGATCGCTGGTTCCCCGGTCTGCGCGCGAAGTACGAACAGCGGTATGGGGAGCGCTATTCGTGCCACGCGAATCCCGCGCTCCAACCGCTTTTGGATGAACTGTGCGAGCAATATGGGATCGCGCAGGTGGTGCCGCGCTACCAGCCGCCCGCGCAGCAGTTATCCTTGTTCTAGCCACTGCTTGACATCCGAAATGGTGTAGGGCAGGGCATAATGTTCGATCAGCGAGGCCCACATCTGGTGAGCGGGCCAGGCTTTGGCGTGTTTCTGCCGGAGCAGCATCCACGCGTCGCGCAGATCGTAACCGAGTTCCT
>DATAMF010000440.1:0-3314 GCA_036260665.1 Aggregatilineaceae bacterium
TTTTGAATTAGCGCCCTACTATATTGTCCAGGATAACTATGATGCGGCAATTGCGGCCTTTGACCGTGTGTTGGCGATGGAGCCAAACAACGTCAAAGCCTACACACGCAAGTGCGAAACCTATTACCGGCAGCGCGATGACAGCCGTGCCCAGGAAGCCTGTGAACAAGCGACTGAGTTAGACCCCGCTTATCCTGAAGCGTGGCGTCAGCTTGGCATGGTGCAGTATGCCAAACGCAATTATGAAGGGGCGATTTTGTCGTTCCAAACCTGCATTGATCTGCAAACCGAGCAAGGCATTCCGTTAGAAAAGCAGGAAATTGAGTGTTATTACATCCAGGGCCTCGCCTGGGCGTTGTTAGCCCACTGTGAAAAGGCGTGGCCGAATTTACAAACGGCGCTCACCATGAATCCCGGCGAGTCAATTAAGGGCTTCATCAATACCGGGCTGCAATCGTGTGTTGGAACGGAAGAAGATCAGTTCTCCGCCGATCAGATTCCGACGCCTATCCCGCCGACGCCCGTGCCACCAGAACCGATAGGTATTTATTAACCATGTATCTGCGCACACCTAAACGCTACCAACCTAAACGCCGCCGCCGCCATCTGAATCTGATCTCGCGCCGGACAATCACCCTGCTCCTCGTGATCGGCGTGTTGGCTGCGTTGGGTTGGTTCGTGTGGATGAACCAGGACGTGGTGCGGCGTGATATTGCCCCCGCCATCGCAGACCGGATTGAGGGGGGGATTTCGAGCGCGAAAACGAAAGTCGCACCGCCCCCCCACTCCCACCGCCACACCGGATGTCGAAGAAGCGCGGGCGGGCTGTATTAATGGCTTCCGGCAGGGAAATCTGGATCAAGCAGTTGAGCAGTGTTTGATTCTGGGACAAAGCAATCCCAATGACAGTGATCTGCATTTCGAGATCGCTTACCTACTCGTGATCAATTGGCGGTTGGAAGACGCGCTCGAATTTGCAGCGATGGCAGTTAATGCCAACCCCGAAGTCCCGCATGGTTGGGCGATTCAAGCGATGGCGCTGGATTGGAACGGCGATCCTGCCGGTGCTCTCGCACCAGCCCTCCATGCCAAGTCGCTGGACGAGACATTTGGTTTTACGGATGCAGTTCTAGGTGAAATTTATCACGATCTTGCCCAGGATGAACTGGCTAACACCTATCTGGAGCGCGCCGTAGCACTGTTGGAAGCCAGCCGGACCAATGTCGCCAACCGGATGTTAGCCTATACATTTCGCGTGCAAGGTAAGATGTTCTCTGATATCGGGGACTATGAGAGCGCTGTGGATTACTATCAGCGCGCGATTGAATTAGCTCCCAGCGACACCTATTGGGCGGTGGAACTGGCAATGAATTATCGTTCGCTCCAACAGCCAGATAATGCCGTGCAGGTTTTAACCACTGCCGCCGAGCAGAATCCCCAAGATCCGGCGATTCTGTTTGAGATGGGGCGCACTTATCGAAACAATGGAAATGATGAGCGCGCCTTGGAGTATTTCCGCCGCTGCCTGGAAGCAGCGCCTGACTATATTCCCTGCCTGTCCTGGTTGGGCGGGCTGCAATATCTGGATGGCGATTATGTAACGGCGATTTCGAATCTGGAACGAGCGATTGAGCTTGGTTCGACTGATCCTGAAGATTTCCTTCAGGTGGGACATGCTTATATCGCCCAGGGGCGCTGCGATTTGGCGACGCCGTACTTGCAGGAAGGTTACGGTCTTGCTGTACAACAAGAGGCCGTCAACCTACAGTCCCAGTTCCTGACCCATGCCCAATCGTGCAATCTGACTCTCTACAGCACGAGTCAGGTCACTGCAACGCCTGCACCAACCCTCGAGGCGACCCCGCAACCCTAGCTTGGTGTTTAGCAGTCGCGCTTTCGAGTGCTAAAATCCTACTTGACACTCCTGCCAACTCTTGCTACTATTGGGTTTGAAATTAGCACTCATCTGTTTGAGTGCTAATTATGGTGATCTAAAATCCAACCAAACTGTGCCAATCAGGAGGCTTGAAATGAGTCTTAAACTGCGTCCTTTGGGTGATCGCGTGGTGGTCGAACCGCTGGAACGTGAAGAGACTTTTGCGGGTGGTGCGCTGGTGCTGCCCGAAACTGCCAAAGAAAAACCGCAACAGGGCAAAATTTTGGCTGTTGGCCCTGGCCGCTTAGATGATAATGGCAAGCGCCTCGTTGTGGATGTTAAAGATGGTGACATCGTCCTCTTTGCCAAGTATTCGGGCACCGAAATTAAACTCGACAACAAAAAACTGCTGATCCTCAAAGAGTCCGATATTTTGGCGGTAGTCGAGGGCTAATGCCCCGTAATTCAATTTAAAGGAGAAATGTGAGCTATGCCTAAACAACTGGTTTTCAGTGAAGACTCCCGCCGCCGTCTGAAGACGGGTATTGATACCCTGGCGCAGGCCGTTGCAACGACCCTGGGTCCCAAGGGCCGGAATGTCGCCATCGTCAAAAAATTCGGCGCGCCGACCATCACCCATGACGGTGTAACGGTTGCAAAAGAAATCGAACTCGAAGATCCCTATGAGAACATGGGCGCGCAGCTTCTGAAGGAAGCAGCCACCAAAACCAACGATATCGCGGGCGATGGCACCACCACCGCCACCGTGTTGGCGCAGACGATTGTCAACGAAGGCCTGAAGAACGTTGCAGCGGGCGCGAATCCGATGCTGCTCAAGCACGGTATTGAAGCCGCCGCCAATCGTATTGCCGATGAAATCCGCCGCATGGCGCACCCCATCAGCACGAAAGAAGAAATCGCCTCGGTTGCTGCTATCAGCGCGCAGGACAAAGAAATCGGCACCTTGATCGCGGACGTGATGGACAAAGTCGGCAAAGACGGCGTGATCACGGTCGAGGAAAGCAAGGGCCTCGAATTCGAAACCACGTATGTGGAAGGGATGCAGTTTGATCGCGGTTACATTTCGCCCTACTTCGTCACGACGCCGGACACGATGGAAGCCGTGATCAACGATGCCTACATCCTGATCCACGACAAGAAGATTTCCGCCGCGCAGGACCTCGTGCCGATTCTGGAAAAACTGCTGCAAATCGGCAAGCGCGAACTGGTGATTATCGCGGAAGACGTGGATGGCGAAGCGCTGGCGACGCTGGTGCTCAATAAACTGCGCGGCATGCTGAATGTGGTCGCGGTGAAAGCGCCGGGCTTCGGTGATCGCCGGAAAGCCATGCTGCAAGACATCGCGATTCTGACCGGCGGCACAGTCATCACGGAAGAACTGGGACGCAAGCTCGACTCGGTTCGCCTCGATGACCTG
>DATAMF010000461.1:0-21344 GCA_036260665.1 Aggregatilineaceae bacterium
ACGAAAACGGCGGCAGCTATGCCGGGCTGGATCGGGAGGTCGCGCGCAAACAACTGTGGGCGGATATGGAAGCGGCAGGGATGACGATCCGCGTGGAAGCGCACCGTCACGCGGTGCCGCGTTCGCAGCGCGGCGGCGAGATCGTCGAACCGATGCTGAGCACGCAGTGGTTTGTCAAGATTCAACCGCTGGCCGAACGCGCGATTGCGGCGGTCCAAAATGGCAGCATTCGCATCATTCCTGATCACTTCGAGAAGGTGTATTACAACTGGCTCGAAAATATCGAGGATTGGTGCATCAGCCGCCAGTTGTGGTGGGGCCATCGTATCCCGGTGTGGTACTGCGACCAGTGCGGCGAGATGACCGTCGCGCGGGAAGACCCGACTCACTGCGCGCACTGCGGCAGCGACCAGATTCACCAGGAAGAAGATGTGCTCGACACATGGTTCAGCAGCGGGTTGTGGCCGTTCAGCACGCTCGGCTGGCCGGATGAAACACCGGACCTCAAGCGGTTCTATCCCACCGCTGTCATGGAAACCGGATACGACATCCTGTTCTTCTGGGTGGCACGGATGATCATGATGGGGCTGTGGTTCACCGAAGAAGTGCCGTTCCATACGGTGTATCTGCATGGATTGGTCCGCGATGAGCACGGGCGCAAGATGAGCAAATCGTACGGGAACGTGATGGATCCCATCGATATTGTGGAGCGGTATGGGACGGACGCGCTGCGGTTTACGCTGCTGACCGGGAGTTCGCCGGGAAGTGATATGAATCTGGCGGAAAGCAAGATCGAGTATCACCGGAACTTCGGGAACAAACTCTGGCAGATGTCACGCTTCGTGTGGTCGAACCTGGAAGGGTATACGCCGCGCGCCGAACCGAATGTCAAAACGCTCGATCTGCCGCAGCAGTGGATTCTGAGCCGCCTGACCACGCTGATCGGGAATGCACAGCGGCTGTTCGACACCTACCAATATGGTGAAGCCGGACGACAGGTGCTCGACTTTTTGTGGAGCGAATTCGCGGATTGGTACGTGGAAGTTAGCAAAAACGCGCTGTACGGCGGCGATCCGGCGGTGCGCGGGCAAGCGCTCGATGTGTTGACCTACGTGATCAACAACTGTTTGCGGCTGCTGCACCCGTATATGCCGTATATCACCGAGGAAATCTGGAGCTATCTGCCGACGGGCGACAAAGCGCTGATCATCGCAGAATGGCCGACGGCCCAGGCGAAATTCGCCAACCCGAAAGCGGAAGCGGAATTCGCCGTGCTGATGGATCTGGTGCGCGGCATTCGCAACGCGCGCGCCCAGTACGAGGTCGAGCCGAGCCGCCAGATCAGCGCGATCATCGATGCGGGATCACGGCGGGAATTGATCGAAACGCACCAGAACTTGTTCGCGCGGCTGTGCAATGTCAAGCAGATCACGCTGGTGAGCGGCCAAGCGCCCGACAAAGCGGCGACGGTGGTCAGCGCGGACGTGACCGCGTATCTGCCGCTGGCCGATCTGATCGACCTGGACGCGGACCGCGCACGACTGCAAAAAGAACTGGATGATCTGACACAGCAGATCACACGGACGGAAGGCTTGCTGAAAAATGAGAACTTCGTGGCGAAAGCCAAGCCGGATGTGGTCCAGCGCGAACGGGATAAGATCGCGACGCTCACGGCCAGCCGTCAAGCGGTTGAAGAGCGATTGGCTAACCTGTAACATAAGTATGGCCCCGGCGAGTCTGGGGCCTTTTTTATTGGGCGCACCGGATTGTTGAACTTCCGAATGATCCCCCGCCCCCCCACTTTTGGCATTTTGAACCTGAGAAGTTCAACAAAGTGGGGGTTTTGTAAAACTTGGGCGATTTTCTTACCCCCCTTAGACCCCTATCCTCCCGGCCTCCTTTCCCCACTGTCGTAGAGAAAGGAGGAGAAAAACGGGCGCTGCACCCCCACGCCCGGCCTGCGTATGGCCAATTTTTTTACCCCCCTCCCCCCTTTGGATGCGTTTGAGGAAAGAATTGGCGACGCGAAAGCGCATTTCGCGACGCGAGTTGATTGGTCATGAGTTTTGGGGTTCGAGCTGTCAAGGTGCATTAAGGCTATGCTACAGAATAGCACGAATGTTCGAATTCGTATAGTATTTCGATGGTGAACTTGGAATACTAACTTGGATGGTGAAACAGGGGCAGGTTCAACGCCCTGCCCCTGGATGTTATTCAGTTTGGGAACCGGAGTGAATTTTACTCCTCGCCGCCTTCGTCGCCACCCTCATCCACAGGAGCTTCATCGGCAGCACCTTCGTCAGCGCCCGTATCGTCGGCTGCGCCCTCGTCCTCAACTGCACCTTCGTCAGCGCCCGTATCGTCGGCTGCGCCCTCGTCCTCAACTGCACCTTCGTCCTCAACTTCGCCTTCGCCAGCGCCCGTATCGTCGGCTGTACCCTCATCCTCAACTTCGCCTTCGTCGGTGCCTTCTTCTTCAACAGCACCTTCGTCCTCAACTTCGCCTTCGTCTTCGATTTCGCCCTCATCCGAGTAATCAGCTTCCAGCTCGTCGGCATAGTCATCGAAACCGGCGTCGATCAAGTCCTGAATCACAACCTCAAGCGCCATATCTTCCAACGCGGCGAGAGTTTCCAGGTCGAGCACCACGAAACCGGCATCACCCAGATCATCCAGATCATCGGTCAGGAAGAGCAAATCATCGGCATCCAGGCCATAGGCTTCGGCCAACGCTAAGAAGTCACCGCCAGCGGCCATCTCGTCCAAAAGGCCCATAAGGTCTTCAGGATACAAGGCCATTTCGTAGGCCATATCGACGAATTCGGCTTCGGCGACGAACGACACGAAGATGGTCACATCACCACCGGCATCGACGACCAGCGTAATAAAGGCATCATCGTCGCTCACGAAACCGATCAGATCACCGAAGATGTCGGGGTCCCAACCAGCGGCCCACAGTTCGTCCACAAATGACAGCGAGTCCACCGCCAGACTTTCGGCAATCCAACTCGCCAGGATTTCATCATCGACACCGTAGTAGGCGAGGACATCTTCATAAGACAGATCGGACATCAGCACATCAAAATAATCATCACCCAAGCCATAGGCAATCAGATCAGCCGATACCCAGGCGACATCTTCACCGAGTTCCATGAGCCAGACATAATCCATGAGCGCCATTTCATATTCAGCTAACAGCGCATCGAGAGTCCCCTCGGCGTCAGCAGCCAGAAGCGCTTCAAAATCTTCCTGAGACAGGGCGTAGGATTCCATCTCGGAATTTAAGGACATGCTGTCCAGTTCTTTGGCAATCGCCCCCATGGAGGCATCGGCCATTTCGGCAGGCATCATGCCAGCCGCGACCAGCCCCTTCTGGACATTGATAAAGGTGTCGCCCGTGATGCCATACTTAAAATAGACTTCAGCCGCTTTTTTCGGATCGGGCGGATAACCAGCAGCCATCCCCGCTTCCATGCTGGCCTGCTTGAACACAGCAGGATCAAGCCCCGCTGCAACAGCGATCTCGTTCGTGCGAGCCTCAAGTTGTTCAGGAGTCATACCGCCAGGATCGCCTTGAGCAAAAACAGGATGGGAATGAAGCGTTAAGCCAAAATGAAGCGCAAAAACAGCAATCAACAATACACTAAAAGCAACCGACAATGGCTTACGATGAGACAACATATTGATCTCTCCCAAAGGTATAGGCTTGTGATAAGCAGAGGAGCAAGTAAACGAAGGTTCAATAATTGACATCATATAACGATTTCATATAGAAATCAATAAGAAACAATCAACAATCATGAAGGTATTATGAAGGTTTTTTATTATAAACAGAAAGAATCATTTAAGCATACCATTGGCGAGGAAGGCCATGAACGATACAATGAGGCAGCACACAAGGAGCACACCATGAGAATCGGGCTTGCCTTAGCGGGAATTGTTTTGGTGGTGGGAATCGCGGTGTCAGCCGTGCTCGGCTGGTCGCTGCTGGTGGGATGGATTCTCACGCAGATTGTGGATTTTACGCTGTTCGAGGGCGCGCTGCTGGCGATGATCGCGTCGGGGATGGTGTTATTGGGAGCGATCAGCGCGATCAAATCGATAGCCAGACCGGCTGGTTTCGATGCGGATGATCTGGATTTTGAGATTCCGCCAACACGGTTTTACCAGTCGGACGAGGAAAAAACGTGGGAAGCCTGGATGCGGTACACCTTCAGCAACAGCATCTACTTCCAATTTGATCGGAATCTGGACCTTGATATGAGCGAGAAAGAGCAGCAGGAAATGGCGATCCAGATCGCCGGAGTCGCTGTCGGGCTGTTGAAGGGCAAAGCCAGCAGTGCCCGGCGTTACTCGGTCACGCCGACCGCGCTCAAGCAGCAGATGAACAAGATGGATATTAAAGCCAACGACGAGCAGGATGATATTCTTGAGTCTGCCGCCGGGAGCATCAATATCGCGCTGGAGATTCCGACTGTAGAACGGGTTATCCGGCAAAAGCTATGGGATAAGCCTTCCACCTTTCTCGACGAGTTATAGATGGTTAACCGGGCTTATTATTGTCGTTGGAACGCGACTTAATAAACAGTTCGCGGCCTGCTTTTTTCGCTGCCGCCCGCACATTCTCATCCAAATCGGTGCGGAAGATGGTTTCCAGTTCATCCATCACCTGAACCGCGCCGAGAAGCGACAGTTCTTCGATGGATTTGATCCGCACATCTGGATTTTTGTCTTTTAAACGAGCTAAATGAAAGGCGATCATACGCTCGATTGCCGATGACATACCCCAACCTCACTCATTTCTTGCGCTGATTCTCAAATTTTTTTGCACGCGCCTGGGCCAGAATGTCCGCGGCGCGTTGGCGTTCTTCTTCCGATGAGCCGGGATCACTGGAACTGCGGCGGATCGCGGCGTAATAGATCATTTTTCCAGCGGCCTGCGCCATCGTACGCAACTCCGGATCGGGATCGGTGGCGAACACATCGGCCAACGCAGACAAGGCTTCAGGGCTGCCCAGTAATTCCAGTTCGCGAATACTGGCCGCACGCACGGCTGGATCAGGCGATTTCAATTTTTGTAACCACACGTCAATAGCCATAGAACCCTACTCAGAAAACAACTCACTCAAACCTGCATCCAACAGATCGTCATCGGCAGGTGGAGCCGATGGCGACGCGGACGGCGACGACGGCGGGATAAGTTGGGCAGGCAGAATCGGCGGCGGTTCGTCCTCCGGTTCAGGCTTGCCTAGCAGCGCGTCGTTGAGGCGCTCCCAATATTCCATATCCGCCGCAAAGCGTCGCACACGCGAATTTTTGGTCTGCGGCAGGTTGAAACTGAGATTATCAATAAACTGTTCCTGGAGTTCCGACGACTGCTTACGACCAAACAACTCGTCCAGCGCAAGCTCGGTCGAATGGCCGCGCTGCTGCGCCTGCCACAACAGACTTCCAGCCCAATAGGCCACCTCGCGCACGCCGGATTCGGGATCGTTCTGGTAGAGCCAGCGAACCGCTTCCAGGGCGCGGGTTTCTTCGACCATCGCCAGAATACGCAGGGCTTCGACCCGCCGCCGCGGATCGGAATCACGTAATTGTGCCGCCAACTGAGCAAGATCCATAGCAGCCCCCTTCGAGATTTCAGTATAGCAGAGTCAGGCCCTCTTCTGCCAGCGAGTCCATGCTATAATTCTCGCCACTCATCAACATTTTTCAGGAGCGGTATCAAAATGATCCAGCAAGCAGTCATCCTGGCCGCCGGGCGGGGTACACAGCTCGGCAGTCTTACCCAAGAGCGCCCCAAATCGATGCTCCCTGTTTTAGGGAAACCCATGGTGGCACGCGTGATGGATCGGCTGCGGGATGCCGGTATACGACGTTTCGTGGTGGTGGTGGGCGCGGACGAAGGCGGAGTCGCAGCCTATTTGAGCCGATCCTGGTATCCAGATGCCGAAGTTAAATTCGCGCTGCAAACCATCCCGACAGGGACGGTAGACGCGCTGCAATTGGCCGCGCCGTATATCGAGGGGCCGTTTCTGGTATCGGCAGTCGATAACATCACCAGCACGGCGCATGTCCAAAACCTGATCCAGCGCTTCGAGCAGGAGCCGGAGCAAGTGGCGGCACTGAGTCTGATCCCCGCCGCGCCCGATCAAATCCGTCAGGCGTCGGGCGTGGTGATCGACAATGAGTGCATTGTGGAGATCGAAGAAAAACCGGAACAGCCGCGCGGATCGTTTGCCAGCATTTTGTTGTATGCGTTCGCGCCGAGTATCTTCACCCACCTGCCCCAGGTGCGTGTCTCGCGGCGGGGAGAACGAGAAATATCCAGCGCGATCCAACAGGCGATTCTAGCGGGGTGCAAAGTCGGCTACGCGGTGACCGATTGGCGGCTGCATCTGACCACCGAGCAGGATTTGCTGGCGATCACCAAACATTATTTGCAGGAAGGGCGCGACGCGCATATTTTGAGTGAGATTCCTGGATCAGTGCATATCATTCCGCCGGTGCGAATTGATCCCAAAGTGAGCGTCGGACAAGGCGCACAAATCGGGCCGAACGTGTATCTGGAAACGGGTTCGACCATCGGAAGCGGCGCAAGCATCCAAAACTGCATCCTATTAAATGGCGGAACCGTTTCGGCTGGGGAACGGCGTTCCGAAGAGATTGTATCCCGGCCCGTGCGAACACGGTTATAGAAGGAGACAACATGATGAAACGAATAATGCTGCTGCTGGTCGTGGTTATTCTGGTGCTGACGGCGTGTGGTGACGACAAGGACAACGACAAAAACGACGATAAAAAGCCTACTGCTACGCCAACTGTCGGGGTTGTGGCGGTGTCCGGTTACCAGACACTCGCACCGGATGAGGCGAATCAGCAGTTTCAGGCAAGTGACAACGCGATTCTGGTCGATGTCCGCACGCCAGAGGAATGGGCCGAAACGGGGATTCCCGTGGGCGCGAAAACGCTGACATGGCAAGATGAATTTGTTGCCAAAGCCGCGAGCGAACTGCCGAAGGATGCCGAAATTTATGTGATCTGCCGCAGCGGAAACCGGAGCGCGCAGGCGTCGCAGTGGCTGATCGAGCAGGGCTATACGAAGGTATTCAATATTGAGGGCGGGATCACCGAATGGATGAAGAGTCAAGCGGTGGAACCGTATCAGCCGTAAAAACCGGGGGGAACCTCACCCCTCAAATCCCCCTCGCCAACCCAGTTGGCGAGGGGGGACGTTTCGCTCGGAAAGAAACCAGCCTAACTGAGCAGACGGTCAATTTCGGGCTTGTTAAAGCCCACGATGATCCTGCCGCCAATGTCGATCACCGGGACGCCCTGCTGCCCACTGCGGCGCACCATATCACGCGCAGCGGCGGCGTCTTTGCTCACATCGATATCGGTAAAACGAACGCCTTTTTCGCGAAAGTAACGCTTGGCCTGATTACAATAGGTGCAGGTCGGTGTCGAAAAGACAATCACGCGCTTTTGTTTTTTCTTCTTGATTTCGTCGGTCATCTTCCAATCACCCTATGAATGTGATAACTCACTCCCTTAGATGCAGCAGACGCCAGGAGGTTTCATTCATTTTTGGGACGCATAGCGAGCACCTTGTAAAGTCGCTCTTTGACATCATGGGGCACATCGGGCGACGGCATCCGGCGGTATAACATGACCGTTTTCGAGAGCGTATTGACGACCACCCGACAGTTGTCACATTCGGCGATGTGGGCTTCCAGCTCCTGGCACAATTCGGATGGCAGGACACCATCGCAGTAATCCGAGAGGCTGCCCAGATAATGGCTGCAATCATGTTCGTGGTGTTCACTCATTTCGACGACTCCTCGGTCAAAACGGCCCCTTGCGAAAAATACGCACTCAGGCGTTCACGAAGTTTGAGCCGGGCACGCATCAAACGGCTTTTAACCGCTGAAATCGACAGGTCAAGCGCCTCGGCGGTTTCTTCCGTCGAGAGTCCTTCAATATCGCGCAGCAGAAACACACTGCGTAGTGTCGCGGGCAGCTCGTTGATGGCACGCTGCATTTCGGCCCGCGCTTCATCGCGCAGCAAGTCTTCTTCGGGCAGACAGCAAAAGTCGAAAAACTGGCGCGGCATCAGATCGCCTTCTTCGGATTCGAGCGGCTCGTCCACCGACACCTGCTCCGGCTCTTTGCGACGAAGGCGCATCAGGGCGGCATTCGTCGCAATGCGGTACAACCACGTACTGAGACTGGACCGCGACTCAAAATGGTCGATGGATTTAAAGGCGCTCAAAAAAGTTTCTTGCAGCACATCTTCCGCATCGGCCTCATTGCCCATCATCCGCAGCGCCAGGCGGTATACCCGGCTGGCATGTTCTTCGACAAGCTGCGCATAAGCGGATTGATCACCTGCTCGCAAGCGAGCAATCAATGCCTCATTATCAGTTGGATTCGACATAAGCACTCGTAGGTCCAGGCAGATTCCAATATAAACTAATCATAACGCAAGCCTACTGAGAATGCTCATTGGTTTAGATGCACCGAAATTTCGCCACGTTGCATCGATCGGGTGCATCATAAGAATGAGAGGATTGATTCGCACAAGGAAAGAGAGTCAGCAACATGGGAAAACATCAAACGACAAAAGTGGTCTGGCGCGATGATATGATTCTGACCGGGTATGCCAACGAGTACAGCATCCCGATTGATGCAAGTACGGATTCCGGCGGGCACAACGCCGGAGTCAGCCCGATGAGTTTGATGCTCACCGCGCTCGCGGGGTGTTCCGGGCTGGATGTGATCAGTATTTTGCGCAAAAAACAACAGCAGGTCACCGGATTCGAGGTGCAGGTCGAAGGTGAGCGGGCGGACGAACATCCCAAAGTTTATACCCATATCACCATCAAATTCATTGTCAAAGGGTATAATGTCCAACCGGCTGCGGTTGAACGATCCATCGAACTATCACGCGATAAATACTGCGGGGCATGGGCGACACTGCGGCACACAGCCGAAATCGAGTACAGCTACGACATTATCGAGGCGGAGCCAGCATCATGAAACGGGACGAAGCATGGCAACTTGTGACCGAGTGGACGCAATCGGAAAGCCTGCGGCACCATATGCAAGCGGTGGAAGCCGCGATGAAAACCTATGCACGACATTATGGCGAAGACGAGGAAAAATGGGCGGTGACGGGTCTGCTGCATGACTTTGATTACGAGCGGTATCCCGATATGACAGCGGCGGATGGGCACCCTTTCACCGGACTGCGGGTGCTGCGTGAGAAGGGCGTAGATGAGGATATTCTGCACGCGATTGCCGCGCACGCCTCCGAGCGGACGGACATCCAGCCCACCACCCTACTCGACAAAACGCTGGTCGCGGTGGATGAGCTAACCGGCTTTCTGACCGCTGTGGCCCTGGTCCGCCCCACCAAAGACATCCGCGACATCACCAAAATCAAGTCGATTAAGGACAAGTGGAAAACCCGCGCCTTTGCCGCCGCGATCAACCGCGAAGAGATCGAACACGCCGCCACAAACCTGCATGTGGATTTGTGGGAAGAGCATGTGCCGCGTGTGTTGGAAGCCATGCAGGCGATTGCCGGGGAATTGGGTTTGGACGGCAGCGCGGCGTAGGAACAAACGGGGCAATTCGTGAATTGCCCCTACAAACCTCCGCCTTTCCAACCAAGTTAGAGGATTATCACATGGAAAAATGGAAGCAGCGCGCCCGCGCCCTCAAGCGCGAGGTGATGGCGCTGTATCTGGCGTATCGCGATCCGCGCACGCCGCTGTATGGCAAAGTATTCGCGGCGCTGGTGGTAGCCTACGCGGTCAGCCCGATTGATCTCATTCCCGATCCGATTCCGGTGTTGGGCTATCTGGATGATCTGGTGCTGATACCGCTGGGTGTGGCGCTGGCGCTGCGTTTGATTCCGGCGGACGTGATGGCTGAGGCGCGCATCCAAGCCGAAGACGGCTGGCGCGCTGGTCAAGGGGCCATGTGGGCCGGCGCGCTGATCGTCGGCGGGCTGTGGATCGCCCTGACCATTTTCCTCGTGTGGATGCTCATCCAGATGGGGTAGCGCGCTTTGCATCTGCCAAAGTGTAACAAATGACACTTGAATTCCCCCCTTCTACGCGTTATGATCCACCGGGTTTGCGACCAGTCAACCCCAGACTGGTTTTATATTACATCGTTGAGCTACTTTCACTTGAGAGGAACATCCGATGAGAGGGTATCGCCTCTGGCTCGTGGTTATCCTGGTAGTTGCCGCGGCATCCATCTGGGCCAGTTTACCTAGCACCAAAAAAATTAATATTTTGGGTTCCAAACGTAATCTCACTGTTGTCAAAGGCCTGGACCTGCAAGGCGGTTCGCGCGTCTTGTTGGAAGCCGCTCCCGGCACGGATGTCGATGACGAAGTGATGAGCCAAGCCAAGCAGAACGTCGAGCGCCGTGTGAATGCGCTGGGCGTGAGCGGGGCCGAAGTCAGCTTGCAGGGAAGCGACCGGATCAGCGTCTCGCTGCCCGGTGTACGCGAACAGCAAGTAGCTTTCGATGCCATCAAGTCAACGGGTCTACTGGAATTCGTAGACTTCTCGGCGCTGACGGGAAGTATTCCCGAAGGCTCGTGTGTGCTAACCGAGTTGCAGGTGGAGCAGGCTCAGGCGCGGTTGGCTCCTGGCGAAGCGCTGCCCCCCTACGACCAGTGGCCGTGCGATAAAGAAAATGAAGGGGATGCCGAATTTGCCTACACCAACGGCGGCCAACCCTACTCCACGATTATGACCGGCGCGGGCTTGTCGGATGCCGCTGCCCAGCCCGAAAGTCAGGTTGGTACCACCTGGGTGGTCAACTTCAAACTGAAGGGTGAAGGCGACGAACCGAAGGTCCGTGACTTCCTCAATTACGTTGCCAATGGCGCGAACAAACCGCTGGCGATTGTGCTGGATGGTCGTTTGGTGTCGTATCCCACGATCCAATCGGGCCTGGCTGCTTCGGCTGCCGCTGGCACGATGGATGGGGGTATCATCACCGGCGGGTTCACCAAAGACGAAGCCGACATTCTGACTGCGCAGCTTAAGTACGGTGCGCTGCCTGTGCCGTTGAACATCATCGCCTTCGACACCATCGGCCCGTCGCTGGGTAAAATTTCGGTGGACCGTTCGATCCGCGCGGGTATTCTGGGTATTGCGACCGTCATCACCTTTATGCTGATCTACTACCGCATTCCTGGCATTGCGGCGGCGCTCGCGCTGCTGCTGTTCGCCGGGATCAACTTCGCGCTGTTTAAGTTCATTCCGGTTGAACTCAGCCTACCGGCCATTATCGGCTTCCTGATTTCAATTGGAACGGCGGTAGATGGTAATATCCTGATCTTCGAGCGTATGAAGGAAGAGTTGCGCGACGGGCGCACGCTGGAGCGGGCCATTGAAGCCGGCTTCAACCGGGCGTGGAACTCCATCCGTGACTCGAACACCTCGACGATTATCATCTGCGGAATTCTGTACTTCTTCGGCAGTGCATTTGGTGCGTCTACCGTGCGCGGCTTTGCCGTCACGCTGGCCCTCGGTCTGGTGATCAACCTTTTCACCGCTGTGGTTGCCACACGTACATTCCTGCATACACTGGTGTTGATCATGGGTGGTCCGATGCGCGCCTATAAGTGGCTGCTCGGTGTTTAAGGACAGGTAGGCAAAATCATGTTTCAATTCGCACAACGCCGCAAAATGTACTTTCTAGTCTCGGCGATGATCATCATCCCCGGACTGATTGCCATGATCTACTCGACGATTTCGAACGGCTCGCCCGTCCTGTTGAGCATCGACTTCACGGGTGGTACGCTGATGGATATCTCGTTTGTGGACAAGGTGAGCGAACAAACAGTGCGCGACGCACTGGATAATGCCACCGGACCGAACGGAGACAAACTGGTCGATGAGTATGTCGTCCAACAGCTTGATCCGATTGAGGAAGATGCCGACACCGCCAGCCGGAAAGCGGCCAGCCGGTTCCTGATCACCTTCCCCGAAACCGCCAGCGAAGATGCTGCACTTTTGCAGGGTATCACCAGCATGACGGATGCCGCAACCGCCTTCTTCACGGACACGACCAAGAGCGGCCTGCCCGCGATCTACGAGAACACCGTGATTGAAGAAGATAAAGATACCACCGTTCAGTTCATCCGCTTTGACGAGATCGAAGCGGCACTGACGATGGACATCTCGTTCGCGGAAGCAGTAAGCGACGAACAACTGACTGCCGCGCTGGATACTTTTAAGACCGAAAACAGTGAAGCACTGGGCGGCGCATTCAACCTGGATGCCATCACGTTCGAAACCCTGGAAGTGATGCCCGGCCAGGCGGGAAGCCGCTGGCAAGTGCGCATTGATACCACCGACAACACGAAACTGGACGAGCTGCGTACCTACCTCCAGACGAATATCAGTGGGTACTGGACGCCGGACATTACCAATCCTGAGCGCGAAATCACCAGCAGCAGTGTATCGGCGACGGTGGGTAAAGAAGTGACCCGCGCCGCCCTCCTGGCGACCCTGGCAGTAGCGGTGATCATCCTGTTTTTCATCGTCTGGGCCTTCCGCCAGGTTCCGCACGCGATCCGCTACGGCACCTGCGCCATCATCGCCATGTTCCACGACATTCTGGTCACGATGGGCGTGATGTCGATTCTGGGCCTGCTCTTCGGCTGGGAAGCCGACGCGCTGTTCCTGACCGCCGTGCTGACCGTCGTCGGTTACTCGGTGCAGGACACGATTGTGGTGTTTGACCGTATCCGCGAAAATATTCCGAAGTATCGCGGGGAAGACTATGATGTCATCGTCAACCGCAGCGTGCTGGAAACCATTCACCGGTCACTGATGACCCAGTTGAACGCGATCTTCGTGATGCTCGCCATCCTGCTGTTCGGCGGCGAGACGATCCGCCAGTTCATCGCCATTCTGCTGATCGGTATGCTGAGTGGTACCTATTCCTCGATCTTCAACGCCGTGCCGCTGCTGGTCTCGTGGGAAAAGGGCGAACTGCCTTTCGTGAACCGCGACGCCAAGAAGCACAACCGCGAAGAAGCGACTGCCGCGTCGTAGAACTCCATTCGCAATTGTAACATGCAGGGGCGCTCAACACGCCCCTGTTTTTTTACCGCTATACACGCCCAAACTGGCGTGCCAACTCTTCCCCGCTCATATGCAGCATCGTCGGGCGGCCATGCGGACAGGTGCGCGGCGATTCGCAGCGCTCCAACTGGCGGATCAGGCCCTGCATCTCATCATAACTCAGCGTTTGGCCCGCTTTAACCGCCGCCGTTTTGCACACCCGGCGGATTAACTTTTCTTCGAGCGTCACTTCACCGGGGCCGGTGCCGCTTTCCAGATCCTGCACAATGCCGTTGATCACGTCCTGCGGTTCCCGATCCGCCAGCAGCGCCGGGACCGACCGCAGGCGAAAAGTCGTGCCGCCAAACGGTTCCAGATCAAAGCCGAGGGCGCGCAGCACATCCAGATTCTCTTCGAGCAGCCGGGCCGAGGTGGGCGGCAGTTCAACCGTCGTGGTATGTAGGGTTTGCTGCGCGACAGGCTCCAGCGCGGCCTGCTGCGCCATAAACTGCTCGTACAGAATACGTTCGTGCGCGGCGTGCTGGTCGATCAGATACAGGCCCGCCGGACCTTCTGCCACGATATACATCGCCCCCACCTGCCCAACCACACGCAAAATCGGCAGCGTGCGCGGGCGCAGCGGTCCACTCGGCCCGGCAGGGATTTCAGTGTCGTTGGCGCGCCAACTGGGTACACGTTGAACATCGGGCGGGCGCTGCTGACCATAACGCCCTGCATCGAGCAGATCGAGTTCCATTTTGAGCTGTTCTTCGCCGGGAACAAACGGGCGGCGTGAAGGCATTTCACGCGGGGCGGACCAGCCCTCACTGACATCCGCGTAGGGGTCCATCGACGGCACCGGCGATTGATCGACCACCGCGCGGCGCACGGCCTTCTGAACCGCCGAGAAAACTCCATCGGGCGAACGGAACCGGACCTCCGCCTTGGTGGGATGCACATTCACATCGACTTCATCGGGCGGCATGTTGATCAGCAGGACCGCCAGCGGATAACGTCCAGTGGGCATCAGGGTATGATACGCCTGGACCACCGCATAACTAAGGCTCTGATCGACAATGGCGCGGCCATTCACGAACAATACAATATGGCTGCGATTGGAGCGGTGAAGATTAGGCGTGGACGTAAAACCATACACTTCAATCATGGGTAGATCGGGCCGCGAGGGGGCCAGCGGGCTAACTTCTAACATCTCGCGGAAGGTTTCCAGCCCAAACACCTCGACCAGCACATCCGCCAGATCACCGCTGCCCGTGCTGTGGAACTGTTCGCGGCCTTCCATAATCAGCCGGAAGCGTACGGTGGGATAAGCCATCGCATAGTTCGAGACAAGCTGCATCATATGGCGGCGCTCGGTGCTGTCCGCCTTGAGAAATTTGAGGCGGGCAGGCGTGTTAAAAAACAAGTTTTCAACGCTCATGACCGTGCCAGCGGGCGCGCCCAGCGGACGAGAAAAACGAACCTCGCCACCCTCCACCTGCACGGTGATACCCATCGATTCATCGCGGTAGCGCGTCGCTAAGGTGGCGCGGCTGACAGCGGCAATACTGGCAAGCGCCTCGCCGCGAAAGCCTAATGTTTCGATACGATTCAAATCCTCGACGGTGCGCAGCTTGCTGGTCGCGTGGCGCGCAAACGCTAACGCCGCCTCTTCAGACAATATGCCATCGCCGTTATCGCTCACCCGAATCAGCCGCTTACCGCCGTCTTCAATTTCGACAGTGATCGACGTGGCCCCGGCATCCAGCGCGTTTTCCATCAATTCTTTAACTACCGACGCCGGGCGCTCAATCACCTCACCCGCTGCGATCTGCGCGGCGACAGTCTCCGATAAAACCCGTATGGACATACTCGAACCTCGCTCCCTATTTCCAGGCAGATTTTACCGCATTGGGGGATGGTATGCCGCCGTTTAGCGCTCGTTTTCGTGCGCCAAAAACTCCATAATCGCGTTTTGTGCGTGCAGCAGATTTTCCTTGGCGGCATAGTTCTGACACTTTTCAGAAGCCAGCGCATCCGCCGAGACTTCCTGCCCGCGCGTGACCGGTGGGCACGGCAGAAAGAAGCCCTTATCACTGATCCGGTTCACGATCTCAGCGGTGATCTGGTAGGGCAAAAACTGCCGCTTCAGACCTTCCGAGGGCCAGCAGTCCGTGTAGATCACGTCCGTCTGCCTGGAAATGGCGTGGTTCAAATCTCCCGTGGTTGAAATTTCGCCCGCCGCGCCCGTATTGAGCGCTTTCACCCGGTTTTCGGGCAGCAGATAGGCTTCCGGGGCAACCTGCACCACGCTGATCGGAAAACGCACGGCGGCTTCAAACCAGCTCATACACAGATTGGTGACTTCCCCGACGAAGACAACCTTCAGGTTAGCGATAGAACCGCGTACTTTGCGGATATACTGCAAATCGCCCATGATCTCACAGGGGTGATTAAAATTCGTCCGCGCGTTGATGGTCGGCACAGCCGCATCCTGTGCGACGGTGAGCAGATCGTCATGATTTTGGGCGCGGATGATGAGCATGGAAAACCAGTTTTTCAGATAATGACCGATGTCTTCAATCGGTTCATGAACGCCTAATTCGCCAGGGATAAATGATACGTCCGCACCCATGGCACGCGCCCCGATTTCAAACGCAACGCGGTTGCGGAACCCATTGCCCCAAAACCACAGCGCAATCCGCTGCTTTTGGAGCGAAGCGGGCATGGTATGGGCGTGCCAGCACTGCTGAAGCTGATCGGCGCGATCCAGAATGGCCGTCAGTTCGTCGGTGGTCAAATCGGTGATCTGAATGAAATTTCGCATGTTTAGCTCCATCAAAACACGGGTGTTGAAAGCAAAAACCCCGGCTGTTTGAACCGGGGTGTGATGAGTCACTATAAAAAACAGGGCGTTAGTCGGCTGATCCGCTGATATGATCACCAGCGATCAGATTGCTGCCCGCGAGCGGAATGGATAGGAAAAATGTGCTGCCTTGGCCCTCGACGCTCTCCACCCAGGCATCACCACCGTGCCGTTGAGCCACATTTTTGACAATAAACAGGCCCAAACCGCTGCCCTTGACGCGCTTCCATTCCTTGCGATGAACGCGCACATTCCGCTGAAATAGTTTTTTCTGATTTTCAGGGCTGATGCCGTAGCCGTTATCCTGCACGCTGAACAGCAGTTGATCATTTTCCAGGTGGGCATCCACATGCACCTTGCCCCCTTCGGGCGTATATTTGACCGCATTTTCGGCCAGATTGGTGAAGGCGCTGGAGAGCATAGCCCGGTCTACATTCAAAATAGGAATATCGGGGGCAATTGCCGCGGTCAGTTCGATCTCTTTTTTGGCGGCTGGCTCGCTGAGGCTGGACATCATTTTTTGCAGCACCTCAACCACATCCGTCGGCTCACGCAGCAGTTGATACGTCCCCGCGACAGGATCCAGTTTGCCCGCTTCGAGAATCTTCTCCACCATGTCCGACATCTGGATCACACCCACTGCGATCTTTTCGGCAAATTCCGTCTGGCGCTCATTCAGTTCCCCGATCATGCCTAGCATGTCGAGATAACCTTTCATGAAGGTCAGCGGCGAGCGCATGTCGTGCGACACGGTGCTCAAAAATTCGGACATATTGTCGTTCAGACGCTTGAAGTGGGTAATGTCGCGCAGCACCAACACCGACCCCGCCGACTCATCCCGTTCGGTGCGAACATGCGAAATGCTGGGCGAATAGGTGCGGCCATTAATACTGAGTTCAATGCGGCGCTGCTCGTCGGGATCATGCGTTTCGCTGAAGAGACTGAGCAGATCAGGAATCGCGGCAATTTTCGCCAGCGGTTCGCCCATAGCGCTCTCTTCGGACACGCCGAACGTCTCCTGGGCGGCGGGATTGATAAGCTGTAAACAAAGCTCATGATCCACCACCAAAACCGGATCGGGCGTGCTGGCAAGAATCGCGGCCAGCCATTCGCGCCGCCGCCGGGCCGCCTCGAAGGAGCGGGAATTCGCGACCGCAATCGCCGCCTGCCCCGCCAGAATGGACAGCAGGGTGCGCTCCGCTTCCCCCAGATGGTGCGGCGACTGGAAGCCCAACCATAAAATACCATGCTGGGTTTGGTGGGCGATCAGCGGAATCACCAATACCGCTTCGAGATCGGGGGGCAGCAAGTTGCTGTCGCCCGTTTCGTCACGCACAATCTCAAATTCACCATGCTGCGAAGCGAGTTCCAGCAGATGCGCGTCCAGATCGCCCATCTGGTCAGCCAGGGGGCCAGTCGCATAGGCCGTTCCCCGCCCGAAACCCACCAACAACAGGCGGACCACATCCGCCTTCAGCGCCCGGTTGATCCCGCCGAGAATATGCGGAAGCGTTTCGCTGAGGCCAATGCTGCCGGAGATTTGGCGCGTGACGGTCAATAAAAGCTGCTGCTGTTCAACATACTGGATGAGTTGGGTCTGCAACTCCTCAAAAGTCAAGTCAAAGCCTTCTTTCACGTTGCTCATCCCCCACGATCCGCTGCGGCCAGATCTAGTTCATAGCAGCGGATTATAACACCGCCCCCAAGCGCGGGCAATGTAGCCTGACAGGTCAATAGCGCCCCACAACGTTCAATGTTACAATACCGCGCATAAGCTAGACGATCCATAACCAATGGTGAACTTGCATGTCCGAAAAAATTCTGATTGTTGACGACGATCTGGATAGTCTGAAATTAATTGGATTGATGCTTCAGCGTCAGGGCTACGAAATTGTAATTGCCAACAACGGCCAGCAAGCGATTAGTAAGGCCAGCGGCGAACTGCCCCACCTGATCATTCTCGATGTGATGATGCCGGATATGGACGGCTATGAAGTCTGCCGCCGCCTGCGCCACGATCCCGCAACCCAGGCGATTCCGATTATCATGTTCACCGCCAAAACGATGGTGGATGACAAAGTGGCCGGGTTTGAGGCCGGGGCGGACGACTATCTCACCAAGCCTACTCACCCAGCCGAACTGACCTCACGCGTACGCGCCGTCTTAGCCCGCAGTGCCGCGCAGCACCGTCCATCCGGTGGCGATCAGGCGGTCACGATTGCATTTTTGGGCGCGAAGGGCGGCATCGGAACCACCACCCTCGCCATGAATGTCGCCGCTGCCCTGGCGAAAAATGCGCCGACGATCCTTGCCGATTTCCGGCCCGGACAGGGCACCCTGGGCTTAGGGTTGGGTTTCAGCCGTTCGACGGGTATGGCGAATCTGCTCTCGAAGCCGGGCAGCGAAATCACCGCCCGCGCCGTCGAAAACGAACTGGTAGCACACAGCAGCGGCGTCCGGCTGCTGCTCTCGTCGTCGCGCCCCAAAGAAGCATTGATGAACGCCTCGCCCGACAGCGCCGCGATCATCGTGCGGCATCTGCGGGCGCTGGCGCGCAACGTCCTGATCGACCTGGGACCGGGCATCGCGCGTATGTCGGCCCGGCTGCTGCAAGACGCCGACCATGTTTCCGTCACGGTGGAACCGAACCGCATTTCCCTGTCCCTGGCGCGCGATCTGCTGCAAGAACTCGAACAGGCAGGCATCTCCCGCGCGAAAATGAGCATTGTGCTCATCAACCGGGCGCAGTCCAGCCTGCAAATTCCCTGGCAGGAAGCCGAGCAGATTCTGAATCATGAGATGACAGCCATCATCTCCCCGGCCCCCGAACTGGCATTCCAGGCCGCTGAAGCCGGCCTGCCGATTCTGATGTCGCAGCCTAATTCGATTGTCGCCAGCCAGTTTGCCAAGCTGTCCGAAGAATTAAGCCGAAGCCTGACCGGGGGACGAACAGGCTAATAGCAGCAGCCAAACAAAATTTGCGTTATAGTTGGGAGTATGTCAATCGAACCGCTCTCAACCGCCGTTGATTTACTACGCTCGGCCAACTATGTGGTGGCGCTGACGGGTGCGGGTCTGAGCACCCGCTCTGGTATTCCCGATTTCCGCAGCCCGCATTCCGGACTCTGGGAACTGTCGAATCCGGCGGATGTCGCCAGCATTTATGGATTCAAGCACCATCCAGAGCGGTTTTATTCCTGGATACGTCCCCTTGCCCATACCATTCTGGACGCGCAGCCCAACGCCGCTCACCGGGCGCTGGCCCACATGGAAGCGTGCGGGCGGCTCCAGAGTATTGTGACGCAGAACATTGATATGCTGCATACGCGCGCCGGGTCACGGGTCGTGTACGAAGTTCACGGCGATCTGCGCGAAGTGACCTGTATCAACTGCTTTCGGGTTTTCCCGGCCAAGCCGTATATTTTGAACTTTTTAGCCACAGATGAACTGCCCCGCTGCCCCGAATGTGGGGCGGCGTTGAAACCGAATGTTATTTTGTTTGGGGAACAACTGCCCGCCCAGGCGCTGATCGCGGCACGGCGGGAAGCGCGGCGGTGTGATGTGATGCTCATTGCCGGCTCATCCTTGGAAGTGTATCCCGCAGCGGAACTGCCGCTGATGGCGCGGCAGGGCGGCGCTTCGCTGATCATGGTCAACCTGGGCGAAACGGCGCTCGATGCCATCGCCCAGGCGGTGATTCATGCGGATGTGGTTGATGTGCTGCCGCAACTGGCAAGCGCATTGGAAAGCGAGTAGGGTTGGATGTCGATGACCGAGAATACCACCATGTCGGATAACTACCATCACCTGATGGCACGCTTCGAGCGTCTGATGGAAATCAGCCGCCAGTTGAACTCAACCCTCGACCTGGGCGCGCTGCTCAACCTGATCACCTCGGCAGCGGTTGAACTCACCGGCACCGAAGAAGCGTCGATCATGCTGCTGGACCCGTCAAGCGGTGAACTGCGCTTTGAGGCCGCCTCGAACCTGTCGGGCAGTGCGATGGCCGCGATTCCGGTCCCACTGGAAGGCAGTCTGGCCGGGTGGGTGGTCACGCATGGGGAACCAGAATTAGTCACTGACGCACGCGGCGATTCGCGCTGGTATGGCAATGTAGACAAAACCACGCGTTTCTTCACGCGTAATCTGCTCGCCGTGCCCATGAAAGTCCAAAACAAAGTGATCGGCGTGGTCGAAGCGATCAACAAACGCGGCGATACGTCCTGGACCCAGGATGATGTGAACACCCTGATCATGCTGGCCAATCAAGCCGGGATCGCCATCCAGAATGCGCGTTTATTTCAGCAAAGCGACTTCATCGCGGAAATGGTCCACGAACTGCGCACCCCGTTAGCCGCGCTGAAAGCCTCAGCCACCCTGCTGACACGCCCCACGCTGCCACCGGATCGACGCAACGATATTATCCTGACGATTCAGGAGGAAACCGAACGGCTCACCGAACTCACCACCTCGTTCCTGGACCTCGCACGGCTGGAATCGGGCCGGGTGCGGCTGGAACGCGAACCCTTCAACATCCGGCAGTTGGGCGAAGAATGCATCAACGTCGTGGAGCAGCAGGCCGCCGAACGCCACATTCAGAGCGTGCTGCGCGGCAGTGAAATCGCGGTGCAGGCGGATCGCGGCAAGATCAAACAGGTGCTGCTCAACCTGTTGACCAACGCCATCAAATATAACCGCGAAGAGGGCATGATCTACTGCACCATCCAACTGCCCGAAGATACCGATCTGTGCCCGCCCAACCACGCGCTGATCAGCGTGCGCGATACCGGGCGCGGGATCAAACCGGAAGATCAGCAGCATGTCTTCGAGAAATTCTTCCGAGTTGCGGATACTGCCGGATACACCACCGGGACCGGGTTAGGGTTGTCGATTGCCAAACGGATCGTCGAGGCGCACGGCTGCGAAATGCATCTCAGCAGCGAACCGGGCGAAGGCACCACCTTCTACTTCACGCTGCCGCTGGCCCATCCACATTCGGCGCAAACCCCACCCGGCAGCGCGGGCATGACTGTTTAGGAGGTCAGCGCCTCAAACTCGGCGCGCAGCATCCCATAGCTGTATTCGCCGCTGGGTGTTCCATCTGGCAGGCGGACACGGGGCTGGTTCTGCCGCAGATGCCCTTCTCGAACGAATCCGCAGCGTTCCGCCACCCGGTAGCTGCGTGTGTTGGTATCGTTGCAGCCCAGGCGCACCCGCTGCGCCTGCAAGTGATTAAAAGCAAAGTCCAGTGCCGCGCGCACAGCCTCCGTCACAAACCCCTGCCCTTCATGCCGGACATCCACAAAATAGCCGATCTCAAATTCGGGCAGTTCCCAATTCACCACACCGACTTGAATCTGAGCCACGAACACAGCCGGATC
>DATAMF010000464.1:0-7261 GCA_036260665.1 Aggregatilineaceae bacterium
TTCGCATTGATGCAGGCGTGGGCGGCGTGGGATGATCCCGACGTGGGGTGGGTGATCCGGGAGAATCTGAAAAAAAAGCGGCTGGAAAAGTGGCCGGAGTGGGTGGCGCGGCTGAAGGGGGAACGGGAAACTTAGCGGGGGGCAATTCGTGAATTGCCCCTACGAAATGCTATGGGTTGGCAGGGTTATTTGTGCTTCCAGGCGAGAAGCTGGCGATCCAGGTCGATGAGGTAGTCGCGGCCATAGGGACCGTTTTCCAGACCATTGATGAGCGGCTGGGGCAGGTCGTGTTTCACTTCGACACTGGCGGAGGCAGCTCCGAGGGCAATCGTGGCGACGGTATCGACATCGCCGGAGTAGGCGATGCAGGCGCGGAGCATCTCGCTCAGGCTGGTGTGCTGCTGAACCGCGGTGATGGCGGCTTTGACGCTCATCCAACCTTTGGAGCCGACCTGTCCGGTCCAGGGATCGGCCCATTGCCCCTCGACATGGGATTCAATAAATTCTCCTACGCTGGCTTGGGGGCCAAGCTGGTACACAAAATAATGGGACATGAGCGCGGCAGCTATCGCGGCATTGATACCATCGGGCGTGTTGTGGGTGATGATTGCCTGCTGGGTGGTGCGCTGGATGACCTGCTCAATGGTGGGATAAAGGCCAATGGGAACGGCACGCATGGCTGCACCGCTTTTGTCGCTGGTGGGGATGATTTCGGCTAAAAACTGTTCACCGTTCTCAACGTGGCGTAAAAAGGCGTGAAAACGGCTGGCATATCCTTCGCGGGGGTCACGCTTGAAGACGGTCACAAAACGCTCGGCCAGATACAGCGGAGTCCATTCTTCGCCGCTCAACATTGCTTCGACAATGGCCAGTGTCATCTGGGTGTCGTCGGTGTAGTGGCCGGGGTGGATGCTGTGACGGGGATGTTTCGAGTAGTGACGCAGATCGTTAAACTGGCGGATCAGTTGACGGTTGGCGTATTCAAAACCGGCTCCGTAGGCGTCGCCAATGGCAAGTTCGAGCAGCATTGTTTCAACCTCTCCTGTAAACAGACCCAACAAGACCCATTTTAAACTCACTGTGCGATTCTGCTAAGATTGGGATAGGTATTGTTTGGGGGTGATTTATGCGCAGCACTACAGAAACGACACCGCTCAGCGCGGATATTAAACTGTTGGGGAATCTGCTGGGAACGGTGATCCGTGAGCAGCACGGGGAAGACGCGTATCAGACGGTGGAGCGCGTGCGGGCGGCGGCCAAAGCACGGCGGACGGGGGATGCTCAAGCTGCGGACGAACTCCAGACGATCATTGATGGGCTGGACCTGGACGGGAAGCGGGTGCTGATCAAAGCGTTCAGCAATTATTTCCAGTTGATCAATATCGCGGAGGATGCGCAGCGGGTGCGGGTGCTGCGCCAGCGGGAAGCCGAAAGCCGCCTGGATGAGTCGCTGGACAGCGCGCTGAAAGGACTGTACGCGGCGGGGATTTCGGCGGACGACATGCGCGGCATCCTCAACAAAATCAGCGTGCGGCTGGTGATGACGGCGCATCCCACCGAGGCGAAACGTAAGGAAGTGCTGGTCAAACTGCGGCATATCGCCCAGTTGATGGATCGCCGGGCGCGGCAGGATTTGCTGCCGGTTGAACAGCGCGAAGTCGAAGCGGGGATGAGCGAAGAAATTGAAGAACTATGGCAGACGCGGCCTACCCGCGCGGTCCAGGCGACGGTGCTGGACGAGGTGGATTACGGCGTATATTTTCTGACTAACGTCGTGATGGATGCGATAGTGGGCGTTCATGAGGAACTGCGCGCCTGCCTGACCACGTATTATCCCGATGCGGACTGGTCAACGCTGCCGCCGGTGCTGCGGTATGCCTCGTGGATCGGCGGAGATCGGGACGGGCACCCGCATGTAACGCCGGATGTCACCCAAAAGACACTGCGTATTCTGCGCGACGCGGCGCGGGATGTGTATCTGAAGGAGATCGCCTTTTTGCGCGATCATCTCACCGAGTCCACCGATGAAGTGCCGGTGAGTGCGGCGATGCAGGAAGCCGTGAAACAAGCGCCGGGCACGATCCGGTATCCGGGCGAACTGTACCGCGAGATGCTGGATGTGATCTACGAAAAACTGAGCGGGGATTTGTACCCCACAGGGCGGGAACTGCTGGATGATCTGGAACTGATCGCGGCGAGTCTGGCGGAAAATCGCGGCTCGCGGGTCGCCGGAGGGGCCATCGGTCATTTAATCCAGAAGGTGCGGCTGTTTGGGCTGCATCTCGTGCCGCTGGATATGCGCGAAGATGCGCGCGTTCATGCGGCGGCGCTGGATGAATTGTTCCGGGCGTATGGGGTGGCGGAACATTATCTGGAACTGCCGGAAGAAGAAAAACAGGCGCTGCTGAGCCGGGAGATCGACAGCCGACGGCCTCTGTTCCCGGTGGAGCCGCAGTTTTCCGAACCAACCAACCGGGTGATCGCAACGTGGCGCATGGTGTGCTGGGCGCAGCGGAAATATGGCACGGCGGTGACGGATACGTTTATCGCCAGCATGAGTCAGGAGGCCAGCGATATACTGGCGCTGCTGCTGTTTGCGCGCGAGGTGGGCATTGAAAGGGATATTGATCTGGTACCGCTGTTTGAGACGGTAGATGATCTGTATCATGCGCCGCGCGTGATGACCACGCTGTTTGAGCATCCGGCGTACCGCGCACAGTTGGCGGCGCGGGGCAATCGCCAGCAGATCATGCTGGGATATTCCGACAGCAGCAAGGACGGCGGCTATCTGGCGTCGAACTGGGGGCTGTATACGGCGCAAAAACAACTGGGCGAAGTGTGCCAAATGCGGGGCATCGGAATCGAACTGTTTCACGGGCGCGGCGGCAGCATCGGGCGCGGCGGGGGATCGACCAATCAGGCGATTCTGGCGCAGTCCCCGATCTCGATGCAGGGGCGAATTAAGATCACGGAGCAGGGCGAGGTGATCGCCTACCGCTACAATAACAAATACATCGCGCGGCGGCATTTGCAGCAGGTGATGAATGCGGTGCTGACGGCAGTGGGCACGCCGATTGGGAATGTGGTTAAGCCGGAATGGGAAGCGGCGATGACCTTTCTGGCTGACGCCGGGCGCGATGCCTACCGCGAGTTTGTGTATGAAACGCCGGGGTTCCTGGATTACTGGCGGCAGGCGACTCCGCTGAACGAACTGACGCTGATGCCGATTGGGTCGCGGCCCGCCAAACGTGGGCAGGGCGGCTTCGCCCAGATTCGCGCGATTCCCTGGGTGTTTTCGTGGATGCAGAGCCGGGCGATCATTCCAAGCTGGTATGGCGTGGGAACCGCGCTGGAAATGTACTGCGGCGGCGATGGCGATTGTCCCGGTGTGGAAATGCTGCGGGCGATGTACCAGCAGTGGCCGTTTTTTTACACGCTGATCGAAAACGTGCAGCTCGATCTGGCGAAGGCCGATATGGGGATCGCGGATGTATACGCCGGACTGGTGATGGATGAAACACTGCGCGAAACGATTTTCAGCCGGATCAAAATTGAACACCAGCGGGCGTGTAATGGGGTGATGGCGATCACCGGACAAGCGGCGATTCTCGGCAACGTGCCGGTGATCCGGCGCTCGATTGATCTGCGGAATCCGTATATCGATCCGCTGAACTTTATCCAGGTGGCACTGGTGAAGGACCTGCGCCTGATGGATGAGTCGTCGCGGGACTATGCGGAGCTGGTGCAAGCGGTGATGGCAACGGTGAACGGGATCGCGGCGGGCATGAAAACGACGGGATAGGGGTCGTAGAGGTGGGCAGGGTTGGCATCTGGCAGGCGAATGATGCAGACTCATCTTACGACCAAGCAGAAGGAGGAAACAAGATGTATCGTTATGTTGTGCTTCTAATCGCGATGCTTCTGTTAGGCGCTTGCAGCAGTGATAAGGATGAAAACGATAACTCCCGGAGCGGAAACACAACGCCCGATGCGGGCGTTGCTGCGCCGGATTTTACATTAGCCTCATCAGATGGTGAGATGGTATCGCTGGCCGATTACGAACAGCCGGTCTTGTTATTTTTCCACATGGCAGAGGGCTGACCGCCGTGTTTACAGCAGGTCGTGGACCTGCAAAATGATCCTGACTTCCAGGCGCTGAATGTCGCACTGCTGAGCATATCGTTTGATCCGGCTGAACAGCAAGCCGGTGTGAAAGCGGAGTATGGCATCACTGTGCCGATGCTGGTGGATGCCGACCATGCCGTTTCGGAAGCCTACGATGTGTTACAATGGGCGACGGCTAGCGGCGAACCCGGGCATACCTTTATACTGGTGGGAGTGGATGACACGATCAAGTGGGTTCGGGACTATGGCGCACCGCAAAACGGCGGAATGATGTATGTCCCGGTCGATGATCTGGTGGCGCAGCTTGAGGCGAACCTACCCTAAAGGGGGAGTGAAATGAGCTTTAATGCCTTTATTTTAGACTGGACCATGAATGATTACGACGGACTCAAGGCCGAATTGGGCGCGGCGGACTTCGTGTTTGAGCGGGAAGCGGAAAACGACCATATCCGGGTGAAGGTTCCGTTCGAAGGCCTGGAAACCTTCGCGGAGATATGCCGTCCCCATTTGAACGCACCCTGTAACTATATTGATGTGCAGTTTCCCCAGATGAAACGAACGGTCCTGATCTTTAGCGAGCAGGTGTTTATGGTCGGTGATGTAGTTGAGAATGAGGCGGTAGTGGCCTGGGCGCTGGGGCGTGGGCTGCCATTGGAACAGGCAGACTGGCCGCTCAGCTTCGATTAAGGGGGTGAGGGGATGAAACAAACGCTGTTACATGATCAGGAATCGGGCCTCCAATCGCTGCTGTATTTGCCGCCCAACTATGAGCAACAGGACCGTTGGCCGCTGATTCTGTTTTTACATGGCGCGGGCGAACGCGGTGACGATCCGGTTAAACTGCTGGATCAACCGCTGCCCAAAATGCTGGAAACGGACGATCTGCCCTTTGTAGTGATCTCGCCGCAGTGCCCGCTGGGTATCTGGTGGACGGGTTATCTGGAACCGGTTAAACAACTGCTGCGGCGCACGCAGCGTGAATACAAAATCGACCGGGGCCGAACGTATTTGACGGGGATCAGCATGGGTGCGTATGGAAGCTGGCAGTTGGCGATGGAGGAACCGCGCACGTTTGCCGCTGTGGTGCCGATCTGCGGTGGGTGGCCCTGGTATGATACGATCAATGATCAGGTGTGCCGCCTGAAAGAGACGCCGATTTGGGCCTTTCACGGCGCGGAAGATGATGTGGTATCGGCGAACGAGACGATTATTCTGGTGGAGGCGCTGCGGGCCTGCGGCGGCGATCCACGGATGACAATTTACCCCGAACTGAAACATGATTCGTGGACGGTAACGTACGCGAATAAAGGCTTGTATGAATGGCTGCTGGAACATACAACCGCCCCATAAAATAAACCTGCTGATCCTGACAAGAGGTGTCAGGATCGGTGTGGTAGGGTGTATCAGCGTTATATAAATATCCTTGATTTGATCCCCAAAATTGGTTAGACTTATCGTTTGCCCTGGTTCCGGGAGACTTTGCTTAACCCAGATCATTAATAGGAAATGGCAACCCTGGAAACGATATTGACAGGGGTGGGGCAGCGGATTACACTTAGAACAGGCGTTCCTGAACCATACGTTCGACTCGGCCTCGTTTCACCTCGGCGCTTGTCGCCTGATTCCGGTTGTTCGTACAGCATGAAGTCTAGATAAGAGGTACTCAATGAGCCAGATCGTTGTGCGCGGCGCGCGCGAACATAATCTGAAGAACATTGATGTCGTTATTCCCCGTGACAAGCTGGTGGTGATCACGGGGCTGAGCGGCAGCGGGAAAAGCTCTTTAGCGTTCGATACGATTTTTGCAGAGGGGCAGCGGCGCTATGTGGAGTCGCTGTCGGCGTATGCGCGACAGTTTTTGGGGCAGATGGATAAGCCGGATGTCGATCAGATCGAGGGTTTATCGCCGTCGATCTCGATTGATCAGAAGAGTGTGAGCAACAACCCGCGCTCGACGGTGGGGACGGTCACGGAAATCTACGACTATTTGCGCCTGTTGTACTCGCGCATCGGGGTTCCGCACTGCCCAGTGTGCGGTGAGAAAGTTGTGGCGCAGTCGGCCCAGCAGATCGTGGATGCGATTCTCGGTTGGCCGGAAGGCACACGGATTCAGGTGTTGGCCCCAGTGATCAAAGAGCGGAAGGGGCGGCACGAAAAGGTTTTCGAGGACATCCAGCAGGCCGGATTTGTGCGCGTGCGTGTCAACGGCACCGTGCGCGACGTGACGGAAGAGATCGAACTCGAACGCTACAAGAAACATACGATTGAAGTCGTGGTGGACCGCTTGATCGTGCGGCACTTCGAGGATCCGAGCGGGGAAGAAGCCGCTGCCGCGCGGAGTCGCCTCACCGACTCGGTAGAAACGGCAATGGAAATGGGTGGCGGGATCGTGGTGGTCAATGACATCACCGACGCCGCGAAGCCGGTGGATCACCTGTTCAGCGAGCATCTGGCGTGCGTGTATGGGCATGTGAGCCTGCCGGAGATCGAACCGCGCACCTTTTCGTTCAACACACCACACGGCGCGTGCCCGGAATGTCAGGGCCTCGGCATGAAGCGCGAGTTCGATCCGGCGTTGATCGTGCCGAATCCGAATCTGACCGTGCGCGAGGGCGCGCTGGTGCCGTGGGAACCCAGCAGCGGCGAAAGCTGGACCAAGACTATTTTGATGCAAGCCTGCGAGAGCTTCGGGGTTCCGGCGGATGTGCCCTGGAAAGAGTTAACGCCGAAGCAGCAAGAACTGCTGCTGTATGGGTCGGATAAGAAGATCAAGATTCACCATCAGCGGGAAGATGGGAGCAGTTTTTCGTTCAACACGAACTTTGAAGGCGTGCTGAGCAGCGTGGCGCGGCGCTACCGCGAAACCCAGTCGGATTATATGCGGCAGAAGTACGAAGAGTATATGAGCGAGCGCCCGTGCGAGACGTGTCATGGCAACCGGCTGCGCCCCGAAGCGCTGGCGGTGACGGTGGCCGATAAGCCGATTCATCACATAACCGCCATGCCGATCAAAGACCTGCTGCGCTGGGCGCAAGGGCTGCGCGGCACGAGCCAGCATGTCAATGGACACGCCCAACTCTCGGAGCGGGACCGGACGATTGCCGCCCAGATTCTCAAAGAGATCGAGGAGCGGGCG
>DATAMF010000471.1:0-5693 GCA_036260665.1 Aggregatilineaceae bacterium
GGATTTAGTTATAAGCACCCGTCGGTTCCCAAAGACCCAATACGCCTTAGATATGATGGCCGATATTGATGGCCTGAAACCCGAAGTCTGGACCGTATTGTCAATGGATCAGCGCGAAGACGTGATGCGTCAAGTGCATGAGGCCTATGCGGAGGCCTATGGATTTGATCCGGTTGAGTATGAGGTCAGGGACATCAATCAGGTACAAAAAGGGCTGCGCGGCCAGACCAACGGCAGCCGTATTCTCCTTGATGATGACATTCTAAAAAGTGATGACCCGCGTGAGGCCTTTAAAACGACGGTGCATGAAAGCCGCCACGTTTTGCAAAATCGGGCTGAAGGCGTATTGGGTCTGTGGGAACCGACGGGTGCTTATAACTACATCCCCAAAGATACGGTCAATGCGTGGCGCTGGAATCGTTTTACCTATTACAGCCCACCGCCGAATGCGACGCCGGAACAATTCCAACGCTATCAGGATCAGATCGTTGAGCAGGATGCGCGTGCTGCTGCGGATCGGGCCGCAACCGACCTCTACTATTAAATGGAGACCCTCATGGATTATAAGCTCCTCTTGACCCAGCATATCAAACAGGTGGACTTCACCCAACTGCGCCGGGCCTACGTGCAGCGCCCCGACTACGAGCCGTATTCTCTGCCCAACAACATGCAGCCCATCGGCGCGGCCATGAAAGCCCAGGACTGGGCAACCGCCGGGGCGATGTGCGCCGCCATGCTTGAAGCCGACCTGTTACAGATCGATCTGCACCTGTTGATGTCCTACCTTTACAGCCAGGTCGCCGACGAAACCCGCGCCCGCTGGCATCGCGATTTCGCTACCGGCCTGACCAAATCGATCATGTCATCCGGCGACGGTCAGACCTTTGCAACCGCGTTTGTCGTGGTGCATATCCGCGAAGAATATGATGTCCTGCGCTTTTTAGGGCTGCTGCCCGTCGGTCAACAGTTGGTGATCGACGACGGACGGCACTACGATGTGATCGATGTCGTCGACTCCCAGCGCAACGATGCGGGCCAACTGCATTTTGATGTCGAAATTTTGCAGTCGCATCTTGATCAAGCCCAGCTTTCTTAGGATTGGCGTAGTATTGGCGAATTTGCCCTCACCCGCCTAAACTACAAGTAGTATCTTTTTTGCATGCGAAAAAAGCCATGATCAATTTATATGACATCCTCGAAGCCGCCGATGGGCAGTTGTTCGGTGAGGCGGCGGCTCAGATTTTCAGTGACTTCTGCTTCGACTCGCGGCGTGTCAATCCCGGCGAGCTGTTTGTCGCCATCAAAACGGATCGCGGTGACGGGCACAATTATATGGTCGATGCCGTGGCGGATGGCGCTACCGGCATCATGTGTACCCACCCGCCCACCTTCGACACCGAAGGTCTGACGGTGATCGTCATGCGCCATGTCGAAGACGCCCTCATGCGCTGGACACAAATCGTGCTCAAAAAGTACGGCACCACCGTAATCGGCGTCACGGGCAGCGTGGGCAAATCCACCGCCAAAGAAGCCGTCGCCAAAGTCCTCAGCACCCGCTTTAACGTCTACAAAAATCCCGGCAGCTTCAACGGGCGCTTTGGTCTGCCGCTGGCGTTGGGCCGCCTCGCCAAAGAGCATCAGATGGCCGTGCTGGAATTCGGCACCAACCAGTTTGGTGAAATGGCCGAAATGGTCGAGGCCACCAAACCGCTCGTCGGCGTGGTAACGGGCATCGGCCACGCTCACACGGATCGTTTTGGCACCCTGGAACACATCGCGCAGGAAAAAGGCGAATTGATCCGTCACCTGCCCCCGGAAGGTCTCGCCGTCCTCAACTTTGACGATCCCTATGTGCGCGCGATGGTGGGCGAAACCCGAGCCTCCGTGCTGACCGTTGGATCGGATATTAACGAGGCGCTCTTCGGCGCGGACCTCTTCGCCTATAACATTCTCGTGGACCGTTACAAAACGGGCTTCGATCTGCGGCACGGCAAAGAACGTTTCGCCGGGCGCTGGGTGCCGCTGTTAGGCTCTCACCAGTTGTACAGTGCCTTATCCGCGCTGGCCGTCGGCCTGAGTTACGGCATCCCACTCGAAGAAGGACTGCACGCCCTGACCGAACTCGAACCGCTGGCGGGGCGCATGCGTCCGTTGGCGGGTGCGAATGACAGCCTGCTAGTGGACGATAGTTTCAGCGCCACGCCCGAAGGCATAACAGCCGCGTTGGATTGGCTGAAAGCGGTCAAGGATGACCGCAGCCGCGTCATTTTTGTCATGGGTGACATGGACGAACTCGGCAGTTATGCCGGGGTTGCCCATCTTCAGGCGGGACAGTACGCCGCGCAGGTCGTCGATCAACTCGTCACCAAAGGGGATGCGGCGGCAGAATCAGGCCGCGCCGCCCTGGAACAAGGCATGGATCGCGGGCGCGTGCAGATCACCTTCAGCGCCGAAGATGCCGCCAAAGCCGTACTCCAGATCTTGCAGCCGCGTGATATTGTCCTGGTCAAAGGCAGTCCCACCGCCCGCATGGAAAAAGTCGTGCGCCGTCTGCTGGCGAATGAACAGGACGCCGGGCAGTTGGCACGCCAGGAAAGCGCCTATGAACAGGTCTGGATGGATCGCCCGGATCGCCCGACATGGATTCATATTAATATGGAGGCGATTGCCTACAATGTGCGTCGTCTCAAGGAAATCATCGGGCCAGACGTGGCGCTGATGGCCGTCGTCAAAGCCAACGCCTACGGGCACGGTGCGATCCCGGTCAGCACCACCGCACTCAACAACGGCGCGGAATATCTCGGCGTGGCCTCCATGAACGAAGCGATTGAACTGCGCGAAGCGGGCATCACCGCCCCGATTCTGGTCCTCGGTTATACCCCACCCTGGGCCGCGCGGCAGGTCATCCGTTACGACATCACGGTAGCCCTTTACGATCTCGAAGTTGCCCGCGCCTTTGACCGCGCCGGGCGCGAGATGAATGCCCGCGTGAAAGCGCATGTTAAAGTGGATACAGGCATGGGGCGGCTGGGTCTCCTCCCGCCGGATGTCACTACCTTCTTCCGGGGGACGCGCAACCTGCGCAATCTGGAAATCGAAGGCATCTTCACCCATTTTTCGGTGGCCGACGAAGACGAAGAATACACCCGCGAGCAAACCACCACCTTCGAGCGTGTCGTTGATCCGCTACTGGCCGCCGGGTTCCGCTTTAAATATATTCATGCCGCCAACTCTGCCGCCACGATCCACATGCCCAATTCGCGCTTTAACATGGTCCGTACCGGAATCGCCATGTACGGTCTGAATCCCAGCGCGCTGATGCCCGTCCCCGCCGATTTCAAGCCTGCGCTCGTCTGGAAAACAACCATTGCCCAGGTCAAACGTCTGCAACCGGGCAGTTATGTCGGTTATGGCAACACCTACCGCACTCAGATCACCGAAGCCATCGCCATTATTCCCGTTGGGTATGCCGATGGCTTCCGCCGTGCGCCCCGACGCTGGAAGCATGTGCTGGTGCGCGGCGAATTTGCGCCGCTGGTCGGACGGATCAGCATGGATCAGGCCGCGATCAATGTCTCCCATCTCGAAGATGTGCAAATTGGGGATGAGGTCGTGTTGATCGGGCAGCAGGGCGCGCGCAGCATCACCGCCGAAGATGTCGCGGAAAGCCTCGACACGATCAACTATGAAGTCGTCAGCACCATTCTGGCCCGCGTGCCGCGCGTCAAATAATAACCCCGCCCTATCGTAGGGGCAATTCACGAATTGCCCCCTGCCCCACCCTTTCCACCCCAACCTTTCCCTCTGTTTCGGGATACCCTATATAGAGGAGAGGGTATGGACGAACAAAAAGCTATTGCCCGCTTACAGGCGGGGGACATCAGCGGGTTAGAAATGTTGGTGCGGGCGTATCAGGTGCGGGCCGTGCGCGCAGCCACCCTGATCACGCATGACCGGATGCTGGCCGAAGACATCGTGCAGACAGCCTTCATCCGGGCCTATGAGCGCATCCACCAGTTCGACGCGGCGCGCCCGTTCGGACCCTGGTTTTTGCGTTGCGTGGTAAATGATGCCGTCAAAGCCGTCACCCGGCGCAGACCGTCGGCCTCACTCGACGATTCACCGGACTCCCTTGATCTCCCCGATCCCGCGCTCACCCCCGAACAACTGCTCGATCAGGCCGAAACCCACGCCGAAATCTGGACCGCGCTGGCCCAGCTTCCCCCCGAACAGCGGGCGGTGATCGTGCTGCGGTATTACCTGGATTTGAGCGAGGCCGAGATCGCGGCGCATCAGGCGGTGCCTCAAGGCACGATCAAATGGCGGCTGCACACCGCGCGGGAACGGCTGCGCAAACTCTTACGGCGTTATCGACAGGACCATATGGAGACTCATGGCTATGAAACGAAATAAACTGGTTGATCTCGTCCAGGCGGCAGCGGAACACGCCGCGCCCAATACCCTGGATTTGTGGCCCGCGATCCGGGCACGCATCGAACCCACGCCTGAATCCTCGCGGCGCTGGATGGGTGTTTTAACGGCCTTCGCTGCGGTGATCCTCGTCGCAGCCGCCGCCTTTGTGATTTTCTCGCGTGACGACGATCCCAAACACGACGTACAAAGCGAATGGGCCGCTGCGCCGCAGGATCAAACCCTCTGCGCCAACTTCCCGCAGTACTGTGTGCCGCTGGTCGGCGGCGAAGCGGGTAATTACTCGCCCGAACTCGCCAATCTCGAAACGTCCGCCAGCCGCCCCAACGTTGACTCCACCTATACCTCGGTCGCATGGCAAACCGGCGTGGTACGTGGCATCAGCGCCGACGGCACACCCTTTATCGGCAACCCCAACGCCCCGATCCGTGTCCTGCTGTTCACCGATCCCGCCTGCCCCCACTGCCAGGAATACTTCGCGGGCGATCTCAAGCGCTTCATTGAGGATTACGTCCTGACCGGGCAGGCAGTGCTGGAACTGCGGCTGCTCTGGGGCACGGGCTGGGAAGATTCCGAACGCGCGGCCCAGGCCGCCTACTGCGCCGGGGAACAGGGTGCCTACTGGGAAATGGTGAACACGCTGTTCGCCCTGCTCCAAGATCGCCCCGCCTCCGAAGCCTTTGCCCTGGATCAACTCCAGCAGATCAATCTGGGCAGCGATTTTGATATGTCGCGCTACGGCACCTGCCTGGATACCGAACGTTACACCAGTGCCCTGACCGCCAACAACGTTTTTTTCGTCCGATCTGGGAGTGACCGGGGTGCCGAGCGTCTTCGTGAAAAATAAGCTGATGGACGAGTGGAGTCCCATCGAGCGCGACTACGCGACTCTCGCCGCCCTGGTCCAGGGTGCCACCGGACTCACCTTCCCGCTGGACTTTACCGAGATTCGGCCAGAAGACATCAACGCCGACATGACCTATACCCATTCCGGCCAACTCGCGCTCGAAACCCCGCGCGACGATTACCGCGTGGACAGTTCCACGCTCCCGCAGGGCTGGCTGATCGTGCAGGCCACCAGCGATTCGTTTGTCCCTAACCTCTTTATCGATGGTCGTTCCGGCGATGGCACCACCCTGTACAACGCCTACCGTTCGAGCGATGGCGTACTGTTGATCGATAATACAGGCGAAACCGAGGTCTATGACATCATCATCGAGGGCCACCTGACGACTCTGGCCGGAACGGGTATAGGTCATGTC
>DATAMF010000474.1:0-5631 GCA_036260665.1 Aggregatilineaceae bacterium
TCACGTCGCCGCCCTACAATCTCGGAAAAGAGTATGAAAACCGGACTTCGATAGACACCTATCTGGAGCTGCAGGCGGAAACCATTGCCCAACTGGTGCGGATTTTGCGGCACGATGGCAGCATCTGCTGGCAAGTAGGAAATTTCGTAGACAAGGGCGAAGTCTACCCACTCGATATTCTCTACTATCCGATCTTCAAAAAACTGGGGTTGTCGCTGCGCAACCGGATCATTTGGCGTTTTGGACATGGCTTGCATACGTCTAAACGGTTTTCAGGGCGCTACGAGACGATCCTGTGGTTCACCAAAAGCAGCGAGTATGTGTTCAATCTGGACCCGGTGCGCATGCCCGCCAAGTATCCCGGCAAACGTCACTACCGGGGACCGAACTACGGCAAACCGTCAGGCAACCCCAAGGGCAAAAACCCATCGGATGTCTGGGAGATTCTGCTCGAAGAGTGGGAAGATGGCTGTTGGGATGTGCCTAATGTAAAGTCCAACCATCCCGAAAAGACGATCCACCCGTGCCAGTTTCCGGTAGAACTGGTCGAGCGCTGCGTTTTGGCGCTGACCAACGCGGACGATTGGGTTTACGATCCCTATGCGGGCGTTGGATCGTCGCTGATCGCGGCGATCAAAAACAACCGGCGCGGCATGGGCAGCGAAAAAGAAGCAGAATATGTCGAGATTGCGCGCAGCCGAATTGGTGCGTTTTACAATGGGACATTGAATCTCCGGCCTGTGGGTAAGCCGATCTTTCAGCCGAGCGGCAACGAAAAAACAGCTCAGTTTCCTGAAGAATGGAAAGTCAATGAGCGCTGATCCATCGGATTCAACCTTGCAGGCGCTGCTGCGATCCATGACGCGCTGGCGCACCGGAACGGCTACCTTGATCGGCCTGCTGATCGGGGCGTTGGCGGGGCTGCTGCTGGGCCTGGTTCCGGTGGGTGTGGCGGCGGGTGTCGCGGTGGGCGTGGGTATCGATTCGATCATGAATAATCTGCTGAATCGGGAACCTGAGATTAATCAGGAGATCGACTTGTGAACCAAAACGCGTTTGGCTGCGAACTGCACATGCACAGTTACTACTCAGATGGCACCTATTCCCCGGAGTATATGCTGACCGAGGCTGTGAAACGTGGCTTTGCGGTGGTGGCGATCACCGATCACGACAATGCGCGCGGCGCACGCGAAGCCGTGCCCATTGCGGCGGAACTGGGGATCGAATTGATCCCCGCCATCGAGTTCACCGGGCGTTGGGATGGTTGTTACCGTCCCGACTGGGGCGGCGATGTGGATATTCTGGGTTATTTTGTGGACCTGGATCACCCCGGCTTTTGCGCTGCCGAACAGCAGGCGCTAGATGATATTCATGCGCGGATGGCGGACTGCTGCGCGAGCCTGACCGCTGCCGGGTATCCGGTGACGATGCAGGATGTCTGGGCACAGAATCCGCGTTATGGTGGGTCGCGGCACGTCCGGCTGGCCTTGCAGGCCAAAGGGTATGCCGCCACCTATGATGAGTCTCTCGCCCTGTTTACGGCATCCTGGCAGCATGTTCGATTGAGCAGTTATACCATTGATTGCCTGATCGCAGCGATTCGCGCGGCGGGCGGTGTCGCGGTGCTGGCGCATCCCAACGCGATAGACTGCGGCGCGGGGTGGTTGTCCGCCGGGCAGGTGGGCGAACTCGTCGAGATGGGTCTCGACGGGATCGAAATTTATCACCGCAACATGAGCCAGGAAGCCCGCGCGTACTTTTTGCCTATCGCGGAGCAATATCATCTGCTGATTTCGGGCGGATCGGATGAACACGGCTGGTCGCCGGACCTGCCCTTGATGGGGCAGCAGCCGGTCACACGAGAAATGGTCGAGGCGCTGCGGGCGCGGCATTTGGAACGGTAGGTGAGCATGGAGCAGGCGACAGTTTCTCCCCATCACTGGCTGGTAATGGGATCATCGGCCTTGTTGCAGTCGGTGGCCACTGAAAATTATGCCTGTTATGGCGGCGGCGGTGTGCCGCGCTACGGGTTCACCCCATCCACCCAACCCGCTGATCCGTCCATTTTGACCGTCACATTGACGCTGTGTGCGGCTGATGGCGGCGCGCGGTTCGCGCTCACCGGTCTGGAACTGCGCTACTTGGAAGGCACAGGTCAGCAGATGACCTGGGGCGGCTTTGACCGGGCGCGGCGCTTACAGGTGGTGTGGGTATGGGACTATTACCGCATTTTGAGCCATATCGCGCTGCGCGAACTGCTGCCGCTGAATGAGGACGAGGTAGAACCGGAATGGCGCACGGCGATTGAAGCCCTGCGTGCTGTACAATCGGGCGACAGTGTAATTTTTGATGTGAAATCGGCGTGCGGTGATATTCACCAGGAGCATGTTTTGGCCGCTGCGCCGCTCGAATGGACATCGGAAGGGAAAGCATGATACGCCGGATAGGGGTGATACTGGTCTGGTTGGTGATCCATGTGCCTGCATCCTACGCCCAAACTGCTCCTGTGGTATGGGTAATCGGGAGCATGGAGCGGGTAGGTCGCTTTGCAGAACCAGGAACGGACGCTGACATCACCCTGTATGCCGCACGTGGCGAATACGAAGCCTTTCAGATTGCTGTACAGGGTGAATTAGCGGCAGTACGTCTGACGATATCGGATTTGCGCAGTGATGACCACGCAGTGATTTCCGCTCAGCATGTGCAGCTTTACCAGGAGCATTATGTAGAAGTGCAGGAAGGCAGTCCGAACTGGGGTGGCTCAAACCAGCCGCTCGGCCCTGGTTGGTATGCGGATGCGCTGATCCCGCTAGATTTGGAACCGGTGGATGTGCCTGCGGGCGAAAATCTGCCATTTTGGGTCGATATTGAGGTCCCGCGTGATGCTGCTCCCGGAACCTATCACGGCATCTATCGTATCACCAGCGCCAAAGGCGAGGCCGCCGGATCGATTACACTGCATGTCTGGGATTTTGAACTGCCACTTCGCCCATCGATGTATTCTTCGTTTCTGTTTCAGTATCCAGCGCGTTTGGCCGACAAAATCGAACTGCTGAAGCATAAGGTGATGCCCGCTCAGATTGATCCCAGCGAACAGCAGATGCTGATCGAGGAATGGGGTCTGAATGCCGTCAACCTGGGCTATTGGAGCGGCGCGGATGTTAGCACCTGTGCGATGGACCAACCACTACCATCGGCTGCGGAACTGGAGGATGCGGTCCTGTCCTATTCCGCTGATCTGCTGATTTACAACCTCACAGCAGACGAAATTGATCGCTGTATCACCGAACTGACACCCACGCTGGCCGAATGGGCGCAGCATCTGCATGCGGCTGGGGTTTTACAACTTGTGACCCTGACCCCGACGCCTGAATTGTATGAGCGTTCGCTGGTTGACATCTGGGTGCTGCTGCCCGTCATGTATGATGCAGCAGTGGAGCCGGTGGCTGATGTCATGGCGAATGGGAATCAGGTGTGGTTCTATACCGCGCAAACCCAGGATGATTATTCGCCCAAATGGGAGATTGATTTTGCGCCGATCAACTATCGCATCCCCGGTATGATCATGCAAAGCCTGGGGATGACGGGGATGCTGTATTGGGCCGTCGATTGGTGGATCGGTGATCCCTGGAGTGAACCTCTCTACCGGGCGGATGATGGCACTGCTTTTCCGGGTGAAGGGGTGCTGGTGTATCCCGGTGAGGCGGTTGGGATCGATCATGTGGTGCCGTCGCTGCGCCTCAAGTGGATTCGTGAAGGGGTAGAAGATTACGAATATGTGGCGCTGCTGAAGCAGCTTGCTGATCCGGATGAGGTGCTGTCGATCATTGCGGCGGCAGGATCCGACTGGGCAAACTGGACGCAGGACCCACAGGTTTTAGAGACGGTGCGGCGCGATTTGGGAGACAGGATCGAGGAGGCACAAAAACAGGAATGAACCTGAAAAGTCTGAACGCAATTTTTGATCTGGATGTCATTTCGAATGACGATGTATTGAACATCGTCGCTCAACTGCCCGCCGATTACTTGACGCGCCCAATCAGCCCCAGCCATGAGACGATTGGGAAACTGCTGGTGCATATGCTCGGCGGCGAAGTATTCTATCTGGCGCAGTGCCAGGGGCGCGAGATCGACATGACGTGGTACGACAGCGGCGAACCGCATCCGTTTGAGGCGATCCGCCAGTGCTGGGAACAAAACAACCGGGAAACGCGCGCGTTTCTGGCGGCGCAAACCGACGAGAGTATTGTACGGGAAGTGATCATTACCTTTGGCGAATTTTCATTCTGTTTACCGCTGTGGCAGTGGTTGGTGACAACCTGGACACACTGCATCCACCATCGGGGCGAATTGTCGGTGATCCTGACGCAGTTGGGGCACCCGCTGCCGGACAGCGATTTAATGGTGCATTTTATCAAGGCCAGCGGGCAGTCCTGGCCGTTTTAAGATTGAGGCAAATTTTCTATGATGACGGAAACGACTCTGATCCGGAAAGTCCTGATCGCCAATCGTGGTGAGATCGCCGTACGAGTGATCCGCGCGTGCCGTGAACTGGGCGGTATTCGCACGGTAGCTGTCTATTCAGACGCGGACCGCGAGGCGCTGCATGTGCGCTATGCTGATGAAGCGTATTCGATTGGTTCACCTGTGCCCCGCGAAAGTTATCTGAATATCAATAAACTGATTGATGTCGCGCGCGAGTCCGGGGCCGACGCAGTGCATCCGGGATACGGCTTTCTGAGCGAACGCGCCGAATTTGCGGCAGCGGTGATGGATGCCGGGCTGATCTGGATCGGGCCATCGCCTGATTCGATCAGCCAGATGGGGGACAAGCTGGCGGCACGCGAACTGATGATCAAGGCGGGCGTGCCTATTGTGCCCGGAACCGAGGCGGGATTGAATGACGATGATCTGCGTGCGGCTGCGCCACGTATTGGGTATCCGCTGATGGTCAAGGCGGCAGCAGGCGGCGGCGGTAAAGGCATGCGCGTCGTGCGCGATCCGTCGCAGTTGGACGCCGCCTTAGCAGCGGCGCACCGCGAAGCCGAAGCCGCGTTTGGCGATGGTACGGTCTATCTGGAAAAACTATTGGAGGGCGCGCGGCATATCGAGTTCCAGATTCTGGCCGATATGCACGGCAATACGATTCACCTGGGCGAGCGTGAATGCAGCATCCAGCGGCGGCATCAGAAACTATTCGAGGAGTCGCCCAGCCCGTTTATGGATGACGATCTGCGCGAGCGGATGGGCGCGGCGGCGATTGCGGCGGCGCAGGCGGTGAATTATGTCAACGCCGGGACTATCGAATTTCTGGTGGATCAGGACCGCCAGTTTTACTTCCTGGAAATGAACACCCGCCTGCAAGTTGAGCACCCGGTTACGGAAATGGTGACAGGCGTCGATCTGGTCAAGGAGCAGATTCGGATCGCGCGCGGGCGGCGCATGGGCGCTGAAGGCGGCATCACCCCCAACGGCTGGGCAGTGGAATGCCGGATCAATGCCGAAGACCCGTATAATAATTTCCTGCCATCGGTGGGCATGATCACGGTTCACATCGCGCCAACAGGTCCCGGTATCCGGCTGGATGCAGGTATTTATGCGGGGTATCAGGTGTCACCCTACTACGATTCG
>DATAMF010000119.1:0-4025 GCA_036260665.1 Aggregatilineaceae bacterium
GGTGGTTTGTTCTTGCTGGCAAAAGCCACCTCTGAAATTCATGATCGGTTGGAAGGCGAAACCGGACACGCCAGCGCGCGGATACCACCTTCGTTTGGTGCGGTTATTGTGCAGATTTTGCTACTGGATGCCGTTTTCTCCATCGATTCTATCCTGACGGCGGTCGGGATGGTGCGCGATGTAGAGATTATGATCATAGCGGTGATCGGGGCCATTGGGGTGATGCTCGTGGCGTCAGGACGGATCAGCGACTTCGTGAATCGTCACCCCACCGTCAAGATGCTGGCGCTCAGTTTCCTCATGTTGATCGGTTTGATGCTGATCGTCGAGGGTCTGCACCGCCATATTCCCAGAGGTTATATCTATTTTGCGATGGGCTTTTCGCTGTTTGTCGAAATGCTCAATCTGCGTGCACGCAGCTCAACCCAAAAACCTGTTGAACTGCACCAACCCTATGCGCCGCCAGAGCTGGAAGCTAGGGGATAACCTCGTTCACAAGCTCATAATACAACTGGTCAGGATCATCAATCGAGATCAGCCGGACAATATAGATCGGCATGACCGCTTGATGGTCCTCCATCGTATAATGGCCTTTCGGGCCATCCCATTCCAAGGTTTCCAACGCTTGAATCAGCGCGGAAGGAGCGGTCGAACCGTCGGTTTGTTCGAGCGCATAGGCCAACGCCTGCCCGGTCGCGAAACCGCATTCCGTGAATTGATCCGGTACATCGTTGTACATCGTGTGGTGCTGCTCGACCAGCCAATCATTCACGGAGTTGTCCGGCAGCGAGTAATGATAAATGATCGGTCCTACCGCACCGATTTCCGCCAATGACGAAAATACATGGGTCATATTGTTAGAATAAAATCCAGTGATGATCTGCTCTGTTGCAATCCCCGCTTCAAACGCCTGCTGGAACAATGCCCCCGTGGATGAGCCAATCCAGGTGATGATAAAGCGATCCGCGCCCGAATCCGCCGCCTGCTGCCAGTAAGGGCCAAAGTTTTCAGTGTCCGTGGGAATATAAATCGGATTAGCGGCAAAGGTCGCGCCCTGCATCAGATAAGCCCGTTCATAGGCAGCAGTCCACGCATACCCAAAGGCATGATCCGGCGCGATCTGGATAAAGGTAGTGTCCTCCTGCACCGTTCCGATAGCAGCGGCGCGGGCTATCTGATCCGCATTAGCACAGACACGAAAGGTCATCGGGGAGGCTAATTCATTCGTCAAGCGTGGATCGCTGGCAGGCCCCATCATCAAAATTACATTGTATTCTGCCGCTAGCGCGATCAGCGTTTCGGTGGCGGCAGAACTCGGCGCGCCCACCAGAATATCGACGTCCTCATTTTCGATCAGATCGCGCGCCTGGCTTTCAACCAGAGCCGGATCGTTTTCGTAGTCGCGCAGCACAATCTCTATGGGACGTCCTGAGATCTCCATTGTGCCCTCGGTGGCGTAATCCAGGCCCAACCGCAGCCCATATTCCTGTTCCAGGCCATAGAGTTCCAGCGCACCAGATTCATCCGTTATCAGCCCAATTTTAATAGGATCGGCTTGACTATTCGCCCGCCCTGGAAGCAACAAGGCGAACACCACCAAGCAGAAAATCAGTTTCACCGCAGCTAACCATGCGGCGGGCCGCACCACAAAGAGATGCAAATTTCTTGTTTTTCTCTCTCTTTTTATAAGATTTCTCGGAGTCCTCTGTAGTTCAATTGCTTTTTTGTCTATTTTCAAGGAAGTTTCCCATGCGGCGGGCCGCACCACAAAGAGATGCAAATCTCTTGTTTTTCTCTCTTTTTATAGGATTTCTCTGTGTTCTCTGTGTCCTCTGTGGTTCAATTGCTTTTGCTTTTTTGTCTATTTTCGAAGGAGAAATCCTACAATCTCGTTTTTCTCTTCTCATTCCGATCAACCCAAGCCATATCCTACAGCAGCCAACACGACCAGCATCAGCCCGTAGATCATCTCCCAGATGCCGATAATCTTGGCGGGCGCAGCTTTGCGATAGCGCGAGAGTCCATACACCGCACGCCCAAACAGCACCGCGACACCAATCACCACCAGCACAGGAATCTCATCGAGCAGTGCCAGCGCGCTAACGACCAGCAGCGCCACGCTGTTTGAGATTAGCACAGGCCGGATCGAAAATGGTTTGCCCTTTTCCAGGCGCAGCCGTGCCCGTACATACAAAATCGAGGGGATACTGCGCGCGATCAAAATGATCCAGAGCATCAGCGCCAGGGTGATCGATCCACCGCCAGCCAGCACCAGACAGGAAGCTGTCACCGCGATAGCACACGATCCCGCCAATTCCGGCACGAGATCTCGCCCCTTGTTCTGGACATAATCGACCACTTGCGCCAGCGCGAACGGCACCGCGATCACCAGCGGTAGCAGCCACTCGAACCCCGCCAGCAGCACTGCCATCCCAGCCCCGATCAAGGCGACAGCACTGTAAACCAGCGCGAACCGTTCTGCCGCCACAGTGCGCGCATAGCGTTTACCTTTGCGATGATCAGTGATCACAAATTTGAGTGGGTGCCGCGCTAAAAATGCGCCCAGTGCCGCCAGACTCAAAAAAACGCCCGCGACTGAGGGCGCTACCAGTAAACCCAGAACAATCGGTTCCAGTAAAAAGCCCCAACTGCCGTGTTCGGGTGGAAAAGCAATCGATTTTAAGCGGACCGGTGAAGCAGTCATAGTTGCCATACGAGTAGACTCCGTTCTGCGTGATAAGTCTAGGATATCGCACAAACAGAGCCGCAGCGATGATCTAGATCAAGACCTATTCCATAATCCGTAAGGCGGATGGTATATCCATCCGCGCCATTTTGCGAACCACCAACAGCGGCGTCAGCGCCACGCCAAACACACCGATCAATACCGCCATCAAATATGTCTGCGTCGATACTGTGATCAAAAATTGGTACTCCGCAAAAGCATCTTTGAGCGGCACCGCAAACATCCAGTGCAGGCCAGGAATCCCCAGCAGAATACCGAGAATTGTCCCCAACAGGCCGATCACCAGATTTTCCGTGATGATCATGCGGGTGACCGTGCGAAGCGGCAAACCAAACGCGAACATCGTCGCGATCTCGCGCGTGCGTTCGCTCACACTGATATTGGTCGAGTTGAACGCGATCAAAAAGGCTAGCACGAACACACCAAGTTTGACACCGTTCAAAAACTTAAGCGCTTCATCGAACACTGCCTGCGCCGAATTCACCGCATCGCGCAGCGAGATCACCGAAAGGACTTCCGGCTGCTCAAAAAATTCCGCTTTTGTGGTGCTTTGATCGCCCACCGGATCAACGCGCATCATGTTAGCAGTACTGTCCAACCCAATCAACCCGGCCTGATCGATATCCAAATAGACCAGATTACGCATCGGGTTAGCGTGGATACCTACCACCGGAATCTCATCAGTCACGATGTCATAGGACAACGGTCCGGTCCGGCGTGGATGTTCCAGCCGAATCGTACCCCCTGGCCCAACCCCGAGATCCGATGCCGCTTTTTCCGAGATCAGCACTCCTGCCGAGGCGGGATAATGCCCGTGAATGACGGTGGGCGTCCACAAATCATTCCCCATATCGAGCAAATCGATCGCTGAATCGATCTCGGTGCCATTATTGCTCAGTGTTCCATACAGGTGAATGGACGGTTCCGCCATCGAGACCACCTGCGGATCAGCCAGGGCCTTCCATTCAGGCGAATCCACCGTGAGGGGGCGGTTTAAATAGATAATCATCTGATTGGGATGCTCACCCAGGAGATCGGATCGCATTTTACCCAGTGTATTTACGGCGCTGTCCAGTGTTCCTACCATCATAATCAGCAGCGCAATCGACACCGTAATCCCCAGCAAGGTGAGCAGGGTCCGGCGCGGCGCGCGAAGCAGGCTGCGGATGGGAATCTGCATGAAACTTTTGCCAGGAACGGGTAAAACTGTTCCCAAAGCAACTAAGGGACTGTTTTTTTCGATCAGATGCCCCGTGCGAATCGCCTCAATCGGGCTGAC
>DATAMF010000122.1:0-2988 GCA_036260665.1 Aggregatilineaceae bacterium
ACAGCCATCATTTTTTTTGCAAGTTTGATCTTCTGGATGATCCCCCCCCCCCCCCGCTCTTGGCGTTTTGAACCTGAGAAGTTCGACAAAGTGGGGGTTTTGTAAAACTTAGTCGATTTTCTGACCCCCCCTTTGAAGAAGTCATTAGTTGTTCGTTTTTAGGGGTTGGTAAAGGGCGATGGTGGACGATACAAATAGGATAGCACGGATGTTCGAAGTTGTCATCACCATCCGATGACTAACTTCGATGGTTAACTTGGATGGTAGTCAGCCATGCGCCACTATTTTCTTGACCCCATCCCCCTTACCCCTTCCCTTAGGGAAGGGGAGTTAAACCTACAGGATGTGGGGAATTATTTTCTTGGATCGGCTTAACTCGGATGGTAGTCAGCCATGCGCCCGGTTGCCGTCCATCCTGCGCTGTGGGATTTCTGGTACACTATCCGCAGCGAGGATCAAATATGATGAACAAAGCTATTTTGGGGTTGATCATTGTTCTGCTGCTGGTGCCCGGATTATCCGCCGGGGCACAGGGTGGCAATTTGCTGCAAAACGCGGGATTTGACGACGCGCTGACCGGGCGCGCCACGATCAATGGGGCGGTTCCGGTGGGCTGGAATGTGTGGGGCACGTTCGGGGAGAGTGATCAGGAAACGCTGGCGGTGTTATACCGTTCTGCGCCGCGATCCTGGCGGCTGCGTACTGAACACGGACAACCGATGGGCGGCGGCTACCAGACCGTCAGCGCGCAGGTTGGCTCAACGTACCGTTTTTCGATCTACGCGCTGATCTGGACCTGCGACGACGAGCAGTGGCAGTGCCGCGACGATACCCATACCTTCGCGGATACGTCATCCGGTGGGCGCGTGCGGATTGGGATCGATCCGACCGGCGGCACCGATCCCTACAGCACCAACATCCAGTGGAGTTCCTTTAGCAGTCCGTTTACCTGGGGCGCGCTGGCGCTGCTGTCGGTGGATGCTAAGGCGACGGGAAGCCAAATCACGGTCTTCACCTACTATACCGCCGACAAAACCATGCGCTGGCACGATGTCTTTTGGGACGACGCCTCGCTGACGGTCATTTCATCCGGCGGATCGAACAATCCGACAGCGGCGGCCCCGGCAGCAACGGCGGCCCCTGTGATCGCCAATGCGCAAACGAAACCCGATGGTTCCCAGGTGCATATCGTCCAGCCTGGACAAACGTTGTGGGGCATTGCGCAGGTTTACGGCGTGACGCTCGACCAACTGCGCCTGTGGAATAACATCATTGGATCGACTATCTACGAGGGACAGGCGATCATCGTCAAACCCGCACCGGCGGCATCTGCACCTACGGCGGCTCCAACCTCCGCCAGCGCAGCCTCAACGTCGATTCCATCACCGACGCCATTCACACAGATGATCGTGACTCCCGCTGTGACTGTCAGCCCGCAGCCGGAAGCGGTAGCTGCCGATACACCGGACGAGGATAGCGACGATTCCACCCGCACCGTCGTAACCGTCGTGGCGCTTGTGGTGATCCTGGGCGCAGTTGGTGCGACAGGTGGGCTGGTCGGTTTTCTAGGGTATACTTTTTTCCGTCGGAGAGGAGCGTGATCCATGCTGAATGCTGAACAGATGGCGGCTATCAAAACCTTTATTTTTAAGAATGGCCGGTTGCTCGAACGGCAGTTATACGAGCACTTTTTCGCGGGCGGCATGCGCGAAGCCTGTCTTAAGTCGCTGCTGGCCTATCAAAACTTTGACAGCGGCTTCGGCAACGGTATCGAACCCGATCTGCTGGTGCCCAACAGCACCGCGATAGGCGGGGAAACCGCGCTGTTTATTTTCGATATGATGGGGAATCCTTTTCACCAGATTCCGCGCGGCCTCAGCCTGTGGGCATCCGAGCGCCAACTCCCCGATGGGACGCTGCCGCACCCGCCGGAGAACCTGGCGAATTATCCCTTCCAGCCCTGGTGGACCTCACCGGATCGGGATCGTGTGCTGGTGATCGCGGCGCTGCTGACCAAGATGGGCATCGACAGCCCGGAATTTTATGATAGAACCTATGCCTACTACCAGACCTGCGAAATTCCGGGTCCCGACAATTTTTACAGCTACCCATTTTTCGCGTATCTGAAATACTGCGCTCGCACGGATGAAGATCGCGCCCAGTTTGATCAGATGGTTGAACAGATTCCGGTGGTGCTCGACAAACACCGCGATCATTTTCCGCTGTTCAGCCGCTACTGGTATTATGCCGCCGAACACGTCGAAAAAACGGTGCTGGATCGGGAAGCGCAGTCTTGGGTGGAGTCGCTGCAACCGGATGGCGGATTACCCATACCGTATCCTGATCTGCCCTGGTGGCGTCCGATCTGGACGCTGGACGGACTGGTGTTATTCAAGCGCTGGGGGTATATCGCCTAAAGCGTGCCGCCGATTGACGATCTGCTGAACGAGATATTCGACGGCCAAAATCCCGCATTCTACCCGGAATTTGAAGCGTGGGTGCGGGGTTCGCGCCGGTTCAAAGCGTTTGCTACCAGCTACCGCACCAAGATTCGCGCCAAGCTGAAAAATGCACAGCGCGAAAGCGGTATCCTCGATCTGCGCGCCGAACTCGAAACTGCCATGCTGATGCTGCGTGACGAACGCTTGACCCTCGAATACGAAACGTATGCCGCCCTGAAAACGCGCGGTCCCGATTTCACCGTCACGTTCAAGACTCATACCCTCTTTAATGTCGAAGTTCGGCGGCTTCGCGGCTTCGAACAGGATGAGGATACCGAAGCGCAGATTGGTAAGTTAATGGCGGTGCTGTGCGATAAAGTCGGGCAGATGCCGCCGAGTATCATCAATGTGCTGTGGCTGGTATCGGAAGGCAAAATTTCAGAAGCCGATTTGTCCCGCACGGCGGCAGCTTTGCGCCAACGTGCCGAGAGCAAGGACGACACCTTTTTTATGCGGCGCGGCTTTCAGAGCGCGGTGGATTTCCTCA
>DATAMF010000503.1:0-3013 GCA_036260665.1 Aggregatilineaceae bacterium
GGTACCACAGGCGGTGGGAATTGTATTCAAAGGATCCGGTTGGTATGTGACCGACAGCAAGGGGCACAATAACCTTGCGGTTCCCCCCAAGAAAGAATCCGAAGCTGGTACATCGAGCGAGAAAACCACGCCCGCCAGCGATACCAAAACGGACAAGCCCACGACCACACCGAGCGCCAGCGCCCCACAGAACAATTAACCTTGCGGTTATGATAGGCGGTACTGAGTGATCCCCAGTACCGCTTTTTGCGTTCTATCGCTGTGTTGCCAGTGCTGTCACCCGGCAGGCGTCGAACAGACCTAACACTTCCTCGCCCTTTTTCAGGCGCAGCGCGGGGACCACTTCGTCGCTCTGAGGCAGGTCCAGCGGCACCACCCGCTGCGATGTGACCGCCATCCAGTTTGCCTCGCGCCGTGTCACCACCAGCCCGCGCAGCTTCCCGGCGATCATCTTTTGCCCCGCCGCCAACTGCATCGAGAGCGGGATCGTATTGGATCGCATCATCTTCGCCCGCCCCTTGTCGTTGATCAGCACTAAATCTATCGGCTCCGGCAGATACACCGCGCTGCTCACCCGATCTTCGCTGCTCACCTTGACAAACTTTCCCCCGGCGCGGTTGGCAACCATTTCGGGGGTGATCCGCAGCAGGTTTCCGGCCATACTCGACACCAGAATCGTTCCGCCGTCATCCACCCCCACCAACGCCGCCGGATAGCCCGGTAAGCGCTCCACCCGAAAAGGCGTGGGCTGATCCAGCGAGGGGAGGATGGTATCCGCCCGCATCAGCTTCGCTTGCCCTGATGTGGAGAACAGGATGAGATTTTTAGCCTCTTGGAGAGTGTCCAAAGGCAAAATCCCGCTGATAAATTCCTCTCCGAAGGCATCCACGTGCAGCGAATCCGTCTGCACCAGCCGCAGCCCCATCGCCTGCATTTCCGCGAGTTCTTGCGGCGTTTTCAGCAGGAATCGATAGTCAGAGGTCATCAGCAGCAGTTTCTGATCCGCGTTGGCCGCCACCAGCGACCCCGGCAGATAGTCATCCGCCGCTAGAAAATCGAGCGGGCCTTCCTCAATATCTTGTAACAGGGTGGTAATCTCCTGTTGCAGCGTCAGGGCCACCAACCCGCTTTCCGGCGTAACGCGCGCTTCCTGCCCCTTCTCTTGTAGATCAACCAGCCGCTGAATCAAGGTGAGGTCTACCGCTGGAACACCTTTTTTCTTGTCTGGTACGCGCAGATGCCCCCCATAATTCCACCCCTCGCGCTGGAAAGCAGGCCCCAACATCGCCCCGGATTCAATCTGGTGCGCCAGAATACCCAACCCCGAAGTGACACTGCTAAAGGTATCAATGCTTTTAACTTTCTCCGCCCCGAATCGATTCTGAAGCATCTGGATGAACACCGGAATCTGCGACGATCCCCCCGTGCGGATCACCGCGTCAATCTGGTCATACCGCAAGCCGGACCGCTGCACCACCTCATCCAGCATCGTTTCGATTGCGTCGCGCTCCTGCTGGATCATCCGCTCGAACTCGACGCGCGTCACAAGCTGTGTGATCTGGAACCCCGGCCCTTCCAGTCTGATCAGCGCATTCAGCGAGCGCGATAACTCCCGCTTGATCGCCTCGACTTCATCAAACAGCTTCAGCCCATAACTGCTTGAAATCAAGTTGATCAGTGCCCGAATCCGCCGCCGTTCCGTCGAACCTTGCGCGATATGTTCCAGCGTCTTCAGGTGATAGGGGGTGTTAAGTTCCAGAATGCTCTGCCAGTTCGCAAAGGCTTCATAATACTGGCTCGGCATGGGATGCGTAGAGCCATATTCATCTTTATACTGGCTGTTTTCCCCGAAATGCGACGGTAGTTTGGCCCGTACCAGCTTCTGATCGAAAATATCACCCGCAATCGGCACACCGCCCGTCGCCAGAATCTCGCGCCGCGCCGGATTTCCCAACCGGACAATACTCATGTCCAGCGTACCGCCGCCGAAGTCGAACACCAGCACATTCTGCTCATGATCCAGCGCCGTTTCATAGAAATACGCGGCGGCGATGGGTTCATATTGGAAGTAAACCTCTTCGTATCCCGCCCGAAAAGCCGCGTTCAAAAGGCGCTGTTGGGCTAATGCGTCCGCCTGCGTATCGAACGAAAAACGCACCGGGCGGCCTAACACAATCCGCTTGACCTCCTGCCCCAGCCATGCTTCGGCCCGCTTTTTGGTGATATAGAGGTACAGCCCTGCGATGTCTTCGATAAAATAGAAATCGGCACCTACCGTCGTACCGAAATAATTCGACGCCGACAGGCTGGTTTTGAACGACAGAAACAGGCGGCCCGGCGAGAGTACATCTTTGTCGATATACACATCCCGGACAAATTCGGGCAGTTCGGCATACGTCATCACGACTTCGCCCACCCACACCGGCTCAAACTTTACTTTGCGGTTGAGGTTTTGTGCATAATACGCTTCGATAGCCCCCCGCCCCAGGTAAACGCGCTTCTGGTTGGTGATATACAATGCTGTACGGACCACATGCGGATTGTTATTCGCTGGGTCAAGCGGAAGCAAATGAAGCTGCTCCCCATCGTAAACCGACATACCGGAATTCGTGGTTCCGAAGTCCATACCGACAATCATGCTTCCCTCTCATGGATGACTGGTTCGGACTGTGCGGATTCTCAGTCTGGCCGAGAAATGAGATTGTTTCTACAACGAAAAAAGCGAAGAAAGAGATTATTCGCGCTCTTACGTGGATCGGCGCGAATTGTTTATTTTAATCAAGCCGCAAAAAGAAGTACAGGGGGAATTCGCCCCCTCACCGTAACCCATCCATTATTAACCATCCAAGTTAACCATCCGAGTTCACCATTCACGACCATGACATCTCTGAACATCCGTGCTATTCTGTGTCTAGCCACACCGCACATTTCCAACTAAAAACCGTTGCTTGCGCAATGGAAACGGTCCCGTAGGTATCTGCTTGTTTGGCTGGAACAAGGGGGAGGTTTAGAA
>DATAMF010000512.1:0-2710 GCA_036260665.1 Aggregatilineaceae bacterium
AAATCCAGATAGCGATGGCCGTCGGTGTCGTACAGATACATTCCCTCGCCGTGGTCCAGGACAAAGGGCGCACGGGCATAAGTCTTCAAAACGAACTGCGCTGTTTTTTCAGGAATATGGTTTGACATAAGGCCTCTCAAGCTACAAATGCCGTTCCGGTCCCGGCAGATAATCCCGGAAGTGGTGGCCTTTACCGGTGGTTTTCATGGCCGCACGGCGGGATCATTGGCCCTCACCGCCCGCGAGAAATATCAGGCCTATTTCCGCCCGCTGATGCCCGATGTCCGTTATGCCACCTTTAACGATCTCGAAGCCGCCGAAAAAATCATCGGCCCCGCAACCTGTGCGGTTTTTGTCGAAACCATCCAGGGCGAAGGCGGCATTCATCCCGCCACACCTGAATTTTTAGCCGGTCTGCGCGCCGCCTGTGATCACTATGGCGCACTGCTCGTCTTCGATGAAATCCAGTGCGGCATGGGTCGTACAGGCAAGCTCTGGGCCTACGAACATGGGAATATCCAGCCCGATATGATGACCCTCGCCAAAGCGTTGGGCGGCGGTCTGCCCATCGGCGTCACCCTGCTCACGGATCGCGTCGCCAAAGTGATGGACTTGGGCGATCATGGCAGCACTTTTGCTGGCGGTCCAGTGATCTGCCGGGTAGCCGAAACGGTTCTGAATCGGGTCAGCGATCCAGCCATGCTTGCCCACATCACCGCAATGGGCAATCTGCTGATCGAGCGGCTGTCCGAACTCCACGCCCCACAGATCACAGATATTCGAGGCCGGGGGTTGATGGTGGGCGTAGAAATGGATCGTGATGTATCTCCCCTCATACAAGCGGGCCATGCTCACGGGTTGCTCATGATCAATGCCGGGACGAATGTGCTGCGGTTGCTGCCGCCGCTCGTTGTCGAAGCGGCTCATATCGACGAATTTATTGCCATTTTGGACACCCTGCTAACGGAGTCTGCTGCCTGATGATAATCCGTCCTGCTGATGCTGAGGATACCGATACGATTATAGGGCTGTTCGCGGATGAAGTTCGCCAGGGCCGGATGCTCCCGCGTTCCCGTGAGAATATCGCTGCCCACCTCGATGATTGGCTGGTGGCTGAAGCCTACGGCGAAGTAATCGGCTGTGTATCCCTGGTTTACTTCAATCAGGCCCTCTGTGAAGTACGATCACTTGCCGTTCATCCTGACCATCGCGGCCAGGGCATTGCTGTCGATCTGGTCCAGGCCGCGTTGGATTTGGCCGATGAGCATCAGATCCGCCATGTTCTCGCTTTGACTCGTGCGCCGCGTGTTTTTGAGCGCGTGGGATTCCAACGTGATTTTGTGACCAACTTCCCCGAAAAAGTCTGGCGTGACTGCGCTCCGTGCCCGTTTCGCCAATCGTGTGATGAAGTGGCGCTGCTCTACGATTTGCGAGGTGGATCATGAATGGATTTTTAGTAGCCGGATTGCACTGTGGCCTGAAGCGCGACGAGCGTAAAGATATTGCCCTGCTGTACAGTGATCGCCCCTGTACCGCCGCCGGAGTTTTTACAACCAATAAGGTTAAAGCCGCCCCGGTCCTCTACGATCAGGCACTTCTGGCCGATCCCCATGCCCAGGTGCGCGCCGTTCTGATCAACACCGGCAGCGCCAACGCCTGCACCGGAGAACCCGGTTTGGCAAACACCCGCACGTCAGCCGCTCAGGTTGCCCAGGCGGTTGGTTGTGCGCCCGCTGAAGTTTTAGCCCTTTCAACGGGCGTGATCGGCTTGCCTCTCCCAATGGATAGGATGACTCAGGGCATCACCCAATTAACCCAGCAGCTTCGCGCCGATGGCTGGGATGATGCCGCCGCTGCCATCATGACCACCGACACCCGCCCTAAAAAGATCGAATATCATCACCCCGACGGTTATACCCTGATCGGCATTGCCAAAGGTGCGGGCATGATCGCCCCCAACATGGCAACCATGCTTTCAGTTATCGTCACGGATGCCGCTGTTTCCCGCCCCATGTTAGAACAGGCGCTGCATTGCGCCGTGGATCAGAGCTTCAACCGGATTGTGGTAGATGGGGATATGAGCACCAACGACAGTCTGTTAGTCCTGGCAAACGGCGCATCTGGTGTAACCGTGCAGGATGAAGCATCTTTCACCGCCGCCCTCACCGAAGTCTGTGTCTCGCTGGCGCAGGCCATCGTGCGAGACGGTGAAGGCGCGACCAAATTCGTCACGCTGCATGTGACAGGTGCTCCCGATGAAGCCGCCGCCCGCACCATCGCCCACCAGATCGGCACCTCGGCGCTGGTCAAGACTGCCTTTTATGGCGGTGATCCGAATTGGGGCCGTATTCTCTGCGCGGCGGGTTATTCCGGTGTGGACCTCGATCCGGCGCGCCTGTCGCTTTGGCTGCTTCATGCTGATGGTTCCCTTGCTATCCAGCTTGTCGAAGGCGGCCAACCGCTCGACTATGATGAACCCGCCGCGATTCAACTCATGCAGGGTACGGAATGGGGCGTTCGCCTGGACCTCGGCCTGGGCGATGTTTCCACCTGGCTCTGGACCTGCGATCTCAGCCACGAATACGTGACTATCAACGGTCACTACCGCACCTGACAACTTAGGGGCCGAGTCGCTTCGCTTCGCCCCTAATGCGTACCGTTCGTAGGGGCAATTCACGAATTGCCCCACGCGAATTTTCTCCTCAGAAAA
>DATAMF010000517.1:0-10782 GCA_036260665.1 Aggregatilineaceae bacterium
GGTTTGTGGGCGGGTCGGCGAAAGCGGGCGACGAACTGCTGATGATGTCGATTGCCGCAGTCGTCATTGGCGGCGTGAGAATGATGGGCGGCGCGGGACGGATGAGCGGCACGCTGGTCGGTGCGCTGATTCTGGCCGTGCTGGAAACCGGCCTAGTGATGACCGATGTTGAAACGTTCTACAAGTATATTGTGGTCGGGATCGTCATCATCCTGGCAGTGTTGATTGACCAGGCGCGCGACCTCGTGATCGGGCGGGCAGAAGCAATGGGGACGTCAGAATGAGCGACATGGAACCGATCCTGAAGGTTGAGAATCTGGTCAAGCGCTTCGGCGGTCTGACGGCCCTGGATCATGTGAGTCTGGAACTGTATCCGGGGGAATGTATCGCGCTGGTGGGCGATAACGGCGCGGGGAAATCGACGCTGATCAAGATAATTTCGGGCGTCTACCAGCCCACCGAAGGCCAGATGTTTTTTATGGGCCGCCGCCTGCAAATAGCGCGCCCGTCGGAAGCGCGCGATATGGGGATCGAAACGATCTACCAGGATTTAGCGCTGGCGGGCAACCTGAATATCAGCGGGAATATCTTTCTGGGACGCGAGATCAAAAAGCGCTATCTGGGGGTGATTCCGGCGCTGAACGAAAAGCGCATGCTTGAAGAGTCGAAAAGTGTGCTGTCCACGCTGGATATTCATATTCCGCGCTTCACCGCCAAGATCGAAAAGCTGTCGGGTGGACAGCGGCAGGCCGTTGCCATCGCGCGCGCGCTGTATTGGAACGCCAAACTGTTGATCATGGACGAACCGACGAATAATCTGGGCGTGGTGGAACAGAACAAAGTGCTGGGGCTGATCCACAAGCTGCGTGAGCAGGGTGTACCGATCATCCTGATCAGCCACACGATGCAAGATGTGCTTGATGTCGCGGATCGTATTATTGTGCTGCGGCGCGGGCGTAAAGTGGGCGAACAGCGCCGCGAGGAAACCGACGACAAACAGATTCTGGAGTACATTATGGGCGTGCGCAACGACTTCGAACCTGTGCGCTAGGCAAATGATTTAAGTTGAACTACATTAAAAGAGGCGCTGATAGGCCTCTTTTAAATTTGGGAGCGAGTAGATATGGCTTTGACACGCGAACAACACCACCATTACCAACAAATAGCCAGAGATTATTTTAAGCAGGCCGGGATCGTTTTGACCGAGCAGGAAGCCGCGACTATTGAGATCGCTGATTTGGGGCTGGGCGAATATGAGCAGACGGGGCTGGCGCTGGTCACGTATATCAATACGGAGCGCGTCTGTGCGAAGGAACTGATCCTGATGCCGGGGCAGACCTGCCCGCAGCACCGCCATCCAACCGTGGACGGTCAGCCGGGGAAGGAAGAAACGTTCCGGTGCCGCTGGGGGACGTTGTATCTGTATGTGACGGGCGACCCCACGCCGAGTCCGAAAGCGCAGCCGCCCGCGCATCGCCAAGCGGCCTATACCGTATGGCATGAAATCGTGCTGCATCCGGGCGAGCAGTATACGCTGCTGCCGGATACGTGGCACTGGTTCCAGGCGGGGCCAGAGGGCGCGGTGGTGTCGGAGTTCAGCACGCGCAGCACGGACGAAAACGATATTTTTGCCGATCCGGACATCAAACGCGCGCCGGAAATCGCGGATTAAGGGTGTTCACCCCTATCCCCCGGCCCCTTTCCCCGCGCGCGGCTAATCATGACCCACAAGTTGGGGGGAGCGAAAATTAACAGGGCAATGCGTGAATTGCCCCTAGGAACCTCACCCCCTGCCCCCTCTCCAACCAAGTTGGCGAGGGGGAAAAGCGGGCGGGGCAAGCCCACGCTCCTACGCAGGACGGGCATTGAGCGCGGGGCGTATTGCAATACGCCCCTACGGGCACGCGTCGGGCGGTAGGCATCACACCGCCCCCATTTAACCTGCCTACAGCGCGTTAGAAAATGGTTGCACCCCGGCGGCGCGGGGTGCAGTGGAAGCGGGGATCAGCGGGAGCGCCACGACGCGCCGGAGTGGTAGCAGTCGTCGCAGATGCTGTAGGCGTGGTGCGGGGGCAGGCGGCGGTTACAGCGGGAGCAACGGCGGGCCGAGTCGATGCGGCGCAGCAGCGCCAGATCGATCTGGGCGGACCATTCGGTGCGTTCCTTGCGGACCTGTTCCTCGTGCGGGGCGAACCAGTCGAACTCGCGGCGGCTCGCCAGCCAGAGATAGATGTCGGCGCAGTTGATGCTGTGCTCGGCGTCTTCCAGGTGGAGATCGTCGCGAATTTGCGGCGGGGGCGAAGGCGGCAGCGGCATGGCACGCGTGCTGAGAATCGCCGTCGCGCATTCGCGCCAGTACCAGCGGGTCGTCTCACGCGTGGGGGCGTTGGTCAGCTTGATGGCCGTCGCCAGCCCCAGGTCGCGCACTTCTTCCTCGTCCAGCATCCGCGCCAGCTCGATCTGCTCGGACAGGTCGGCAGTCGTCAGCACGCCGCGCAGGTTGTCTGGAATCGATTCGAGGGCCGCCCACTGCTGCAAGCGATCTCCCAGCGTGCCGGGCAGCATTTCGATGTCTTCCACCGTCGGCGCGACACGGGCAAAAATCAGTGGGTCCGCCTCAGCATAGAACAGATCGGACACCGTGCGCAGATTGTAGCGAGTGGTCGCGCCGACTTCGCCGGACGCGGAAATCCCAAAGCGCCCGGCTCGCCCTCCGATCTGCTGGACTTCGGCAGGCTTGAGGGTGCGCATCTGCTGACCGTCATATTTTTCGACTTCATAGAAGCAGACATAATCGGCGGGCAGGTTCAGGCCCATGCCGACAGCATCCGTCGCCACGCAGATTTCGGTTTCGCCATTGGCAAAACGATCTGACTGTTTGCGGCGAACTTCGGGCGGCAGATTGCCGTAGATGACCGAGACACTGCGGCGCAGGTGTTCCAGTTCGGACTTGAGAAAAAGCACCATGCGGCGGGAAAAAGCGACTAGAATGGTGCGCGGCGGCAGTTCATACAACGGCCAGGGCTTATCGGCCACGCGGATCGGCGCGAGACGTTCGTGTTCCTGCACAGCCATCGGAATGGCGGCGGCTTCGGCCAGCTTGCCGATTAGAGTCTGCGCGGTATAAGGGCCGATGACATGGATTTCGGGAGCCTGCGCTTCCATTAAGGCGCGCGTCCAGGCCCAGCCGCGATCCGGGTCGGCCAGCATCTGCGCCTCATCCACGATCACACAGTCGCCGCTCATGTTGGAGTTGAACATCTCAATCGTGGCAGCGGTGATACGCGCGCCGGGGATCGGGATATGCTCCTCGCCCGTCAGCAGGTTACAGGGAACACCGCGCGCATTCAGGCGATCAAAGACCTCGAACGCCAACAGGCGCAGCGGGCCAAGATACCAGCCACTGCCGGCCTGGGCCAGCGCATTCAGCGCGTCGTGGGTCTTGCCGCTGTTGGGCGGGCCGAGGTGTAAAATAATCTGCTGCTGGGCGCGGCGATCATTTTCCCACTTGGGGAAAGCGGCCACCAGACGAGCGCGCAGCGAATCGCGGCGTTCAAGCTCAACCTTCCAGCGTGTCTGGGCTTCCTCATCCTCACGCGCGCGTTCCTCACGGACATGGACGCGCCATTCCGTTTTTTTGGCGCGAAACTGCTCGCGAAATTCTTTCAGCGTGGGCGGCAGACCCCACCGCCCGCGCACCTGTCCCCAGGTGGGGGTTGCCCGGCTGATGTTGGCTTTTTGCAGCCGGTAGCGTACCGCCTCGTAGGTCAGCCCAGTCACAATCGCAATATCGCGGGTCTTGACCTGCTCAAAGCCAGCAATCTGAGCCGCGAACTCCGGATCGGCGGCGGCGGCTTCGATCTGCGCGGCAGAGAGCCGGGTATGGCCTTCGGGATCGATGGCCGAATTCAGCAGGCCGCTTTTCGCTGCATCTTCAAGTGTGGCCGGTTTCGCGCCGAGACGTTTCGCCGCATTGCTCAGGGTATAAGTGCGCGCCACAGCCTTAGAACGAACGGTGATGCCTTCGCGGGCACCGGGGCGGAGCATCTCACCCGCCGCTTCCAGCACGGGAAGCCAGTCTTCATCATGAATCCGGCTGGCCTCTTCCGCCGCATCCTGCGCCAGATTCGGATCAGCTTTTTTCGGGCGAACCCACATGGCGGGGGCGCTGCTCTTGCGCGACGTGATCCAAAAGGATACCAGATCGCCCGCGTTCACCAGATCGTTGATATTCTTGCGCCCAAATTTTTCCGCAAGCGTTTCGCGGGGGGCAGTGCTGCCGGGCTGGGCGGTCAGAAATTCGAAGACCTGCTGGCGCGAGTCGTCCAGGCGCAGCGAACGGCGGAACGAACTCACCGTCGTTTCGCTGACGTGCAGGGGATCATAGATCATCTCGTCCATGCGGCGAAGCGCTTTTTTATCCAACAGCAAGCGCAGCCGGGCCTCATCTTCCGGGGACTGCACCAGCGTTTCGGATGAAACAAAGCCCTGGGGCAATAGACGGCTGATGAACTGGCGATCTTCGTCGGAAAGCACCGCTTCACGCGCGGCTAAGCGATCTCGGATGGGCGCGTCAAAAAATGCACCGTCGCGTTTGACAGGCGGGATCGGGGGACGTACCCCTGGATAAAACGCGCGCACCTGCTCCGGCGTCACACGGGCCGGATCATAATAAAAGGCCCCTTCCCGCTCGATCCATCCGGCGGTACGGGCTTCTTCGACGACATCCGGCTCCACAATCATCCGCTTGGTCAAGGTCGTCTTGTGCAGCAGTCCTTCAGGCACGCGGGCGATCAGATCAGCCAAAAGCTGGGGAGTCGCTGTGATTTTCTTTGCCATAAGCTCCAACTATCTGTTTGCAACATCCATTACTCGTGATTGTACCGGAACGAGTCCGCCCTCCCCAAACCGGAACGGCCTGCCAGCAGCAGATAGGCGTACATGAGCGCCCCGCTGCCGAGACCGACCAGCACCTTCACCACCGAAGGGGAACCCGAGGGAGAGATAAAACCTTCGATTAGTCCAGCGATCACCAGCAAAGGAATCGAAATAACAATGAGCGAGACCGCGCGCTGCGCTGCCAGACCAAGCGCATCACGACGCGAATAGGGACCGGGGTTCATCAAGGCCCACCCCATTTGCAGCCCGGCTCCACCTGCCATAAATATCACACTCAACTCGATCACGCCATGCCCAATCATAAAATCGAGCAGGGTATCGCCAAAACCGTAATGCGAGGCCAAGCCCAGGACCGCGCCCACATGCAAGCCGTTCATCGCCAGCAAGTAGACCGCGAAGAGTCCCAACGCCACGCCGCCGCCAAAGGCCAGAATCGCCACCCGGATGTTATTGGTCATAATAAAGGCGGAGGCATACGGGCGATCCTCAACGGGGATGTTGGTCCAAATCGACTCATTTTCCAGCGTCTCGCGGACTTCCTGCAAACCGAGCGGTTCCGCCAGATTCGGATCGGTGTAGGCGTAGATATAACCGATCAGCGCGGGGATAAAAAACAATAAACAGGCGGTCAGGGTAAACAGCCCGGTACGGCGATAGGTCTGCGGGATCACACGGGTGAAATAACGAAGTGCCTGGCGATAATTGCTCACATCGGACTGGTATAAATAACTGTGCGCCTGGGTCAGCAAGTGATTCAGATAGGTCGTCACACGCTCACCAGGATAATCGCGGCGGGCCTGGGCGAGATCGGAGGTCACAGCGCGGTAGAGCACGCCGAGTTCGCGCACCTCAGCAGCGGTCAGCGGACGGCGGCCCCGGTGCTGGTTGAGCAGGGTTTGCAGGCGTTCCCAGTCATTTTGGCGAAGTCTGATAAAATGATGAGTGTTCATTATGCCTTCAGGGAAAAATTTTGAACCACTACAACGATGTAATAGAGATTGATACGCCGGAAAATGTGGCGCTCGAAGCGGAAATTGCCGGATTCGGGAGCCGCTGCGTAGCGGCGATGATCGATTATTTGATCATTTTTGTGATGATGTCCACTTTTTCGTGCCTGTTCACCCAGGCGGCGGGCGGCGTAGACAGCGGGACAACCGTCCTGGTGATCTGGCTGCTGGTGCTGTTTTTCATCTTCATGTTTTATCACCTGGCATTTGAATTCCTGCTGAACGGGCAAACACCAGGCAAACGCTACGTCAAAATCCGCGTGGTGCAGGATAACGGACTGCCCGCCACGACCAGCGGCCTGTTGATTCGAAACCTCGTGCGCATCTTCGATTTTCTGCCGATGTTTTATGGATTCGGGCTGGTGGGGTTGTTCGTGAGCAAACACACGCAGCGGCTGGGCGATATGGCGGGGCGAACGCTGGTGATTCATGAACGGCCCATGATCACGCTCAAACATCTGCAAGCGCATCAAACGGTGGTTTATTACTTCGTCAACACCGGGGGAGCGCTGCCCGCGTATATTGATGTCGCCAAACTGGACATGGCCGATCGGCAGGTCACGGTGGATTATTTGCAGCGGCGCGCCCACCTCGAACAGCGGGAATATGTGGTGGTGCCGCTGGCGCAGCGGATCGCGGAACGGATGGGAGTCGCACAGTTGATCATGCTGGCGTCGCCGTATGCTGCCGAAGAATTCGTGGAACAGGTCGCGCTGGCGTTTGAGCGACACGATCAAAGCGCCGATTTGCCCTGGTTTCAGCCGTTCTAAATTCATGTGAGATGCCGCGCCTTTAGTTCCAGGTATCGATTCACGACGGCCATCGTCAGGTGTTCGGCGTCCACGTCCAGGGCCAACACGCCGCGATGCTGCAACTGATCCAACAACAGCCGACGCTCCAAAATCATTTGCTCGGCCACCGCGCGACGATAAACCGCTTCGGATGTATCAGGAGTCTGATGGGCTTCGTGGTCGAGAGCGGGATCGCGGATGGTGACGATCATGGGCAGGTGATGGGGACGGAGGCGAGGCAGATATTTCATAAGCGATTCGGAGGCGCGCGCCCCGCTGAGATCGGTAAACAGGACCATCAGGGAACGCTTGCTGCTGTAGGCGCGGAGATAGTTCAAGGCACGGCCATAGTCGGCTTCGGCAGGCTGGCTTTCGAGCGCGTACATGGTATCGAGCAGCTTCTGGAACTGGGCGCGTCCGGTGTGGGGGGCGATATAATGCAACACCTGATCGGCAAACACGAGCAGGCCGACCTGATCGCCTTTAAGATTCGCTACGTAGCTGAACAGCAGCACGCTGTTGATCACGCAATCGACCTTTGACATATCCCAGGTGGTGCCGCCCGGATCGTGAACACGAATCGAACTGCGCATCATACGGCCTACATCGAGCACAATCATCACACGTTGGCTGCGCTCCGGCTCAAAATCCATGCTGATCGGTCTGGCGCGGCGGGCGGTGGCTTTCCAGTTGATGATGCGGTAGGGATCATCAGGCGTGTAGTCGCGCAGGCTCTCAAACGCCGTGCCTTCGCCGCGCAGCCGCACATTATGCAGGCCGATTTCGGACAATTGATCGCGGCGGGCCAACAGATCGAACTTGCGGATTTCGTAGAGATTCGGGTAGACCTTGACCGGCGCGGCAGTGGGAAGCGTGCCCTGGCGGATGACAAAATGCAGCGGACTGGTCCAGCGCAGGTTGAGATTCCCAAAGGAATAATCGCCGCGTTTGAGGGGGCGCAGTTGATAGGATAATTCGGCAGATTCGCCCGGCTGGAGTGTTTTTTCCAGATAAGCAGTCTCAGCGCCAACAAACAACAACGGCGGCTCGTCACGGATGAAAAGCTGGACCGGATGCGGCGCGGCGGAATGAACAGCAAGCGTAACCCGGTTTAAGGCTCCAAGCGATAATTTTGGCTCAAAATGGCGATGCACCCGAAACTGGGCAATTTTGCCCGCTGCGCGCCAATCGTAAACCAGCAGCAGCGCCAGCCCGAACGCATACAGGGCCGCGATTGGCACAAGAAACGGGAGCCACGTGCCAAGAAGCAGCAGAATCGGGGCGAGCAACGCCAGGGCGAGAAAACGCGGAGTCAGCACGGCTAACGCGGTACCTCAATTTGATGAAGCAGGCGCTGGAAAACCGTGTCAGGGTCCAGACCTTCGATTTCGGCTTCGGGACGCAAATAGACCCGGTGGCGCAGAGTCGGCGGCACAAGGGCTTTCACATCGTCGGGGACAACAAAATCACGTCCAAAGAGCGCGGCGCGGGTCTTGGAGGCCAACAACAGCGCGACACTGGCGCGGGTGCTGGCTCCCAGCGCGAGATCGGGGTGGGAGCGAGTGGCGTTCGTGATGGCGGCGATGTAATTCAGAATGCCCTCTTCCACCTGCACCGCGCGGATCGCTTCACGAATCTGGGGGATGTGGCGCGGCTGGAAGAGCGGCTTAAGCCCGACGGCGGCGAGATGATGGGCATCGAATCCGGTATGATAACGGCGGAGCACTTCAACTTCCTGCGCGAGGGGCAGATAATTGATTTTGACCTTAAACAGGAAGCGGTCAAGCTGGGCTTCGGGGAGTGGATAAGTGCCATCCATTTCCACCGGATTCTGCGTGGCGAGAACCATAAACGGCTCCGGCAACACCTGGGTGTTGCCTTCAATCGTCACCTGACGTTCTTCCATCGCTTCGAGCAGCGCGGCCTGGGTTTTGGCGGGGGCGCGGTTGATTTCGTCAGCGAGCAAAATCTGCGTGAAGATGGGGCCGGGCTTGAGATTGAAGCGGCTGGTTTGCAGATCGTAAACCTGGGTGCCGACGACATCGGAGGGCATGAGGTCCGCTGTAAACTGGATGCGGCCAAATTCCGCATCGATCAATTGGGCGAGCGTCCGCGCCAGCAGCGTTTTCGCCGTGCCCGGAACGCCTTCCAGCAGCACATGACCGCCTGTCAACAGGGCGATGAGCAGCAGGTCCACCGCTTCATCCTGCCCCACGATTACCTGGGCGGTCTGGGCGCGCATCTGGTCGGCCAGTTGTTGTAAAGCTTGTTGTGCGCTCAAGAGTGATTCCTTATCCAGTCATCCATACGCTTGACAATCGACACTAATTCCTGCTCCGTGAGCAGGCGCGATGACGAAATTGCATCGAGCAGAGCCTGTAATTCTTCGGCGTCTACCGTAGGGTCGTGCTGTGCGACCAAACGAGCAAGATCGGCGCGGCGCAGGTCCACCCCATAACGCGACGATAACCAGCGGCCAAACTGAGTCCGGTAGTGCTGAAGGGTGTATTCGCGCTGACCGGAACGCCGCAGCAGGTGGGCCATCGCGCGGATGAATTCAACGGGTTCGCGGCGCAAGCGGGCATCCGGCAGGGGGATAGGCTGGCCGAAACGACGCCCGCGCAAAACCAGGAAAACCAGCACCAGCACAAAAGCGAAAAAAATTCCCAGGCCGGGCACGGTGGTCAGAAACCAGAGCGTCAGGCTTTCGGGCTGGGGTTCCTGGCCGTGCAGCGCCTCGTCAAAGCCGATCTTACCGCCGCGCGGGACGGTTTGCAGCAGATTCATGACTAACTGCGGGCTGCCGTCTTCCTGAATACCGAGGTTGGTAAAGGGATAAACACAGGACATTACCCAAACGGTGCCCTGCCCTTCGGGGAAAGAGACCAAAACCGGCGAACCCTCCAGCGCGATATGGATCACCACATCCGTACGGGTGAAACGAAGATAGGAGATCGATTTCAGATGCAGCGATTCAACGGGTGGCTGGATCAGAGTCGGCGCGGTTAAAGCAACCTGCGTATCGTAGAGTTGGAGATAGGATACCGTGATGTCATAGGGCGCTAAGACGCTGCCGAGGAAATAGGATGACGTTCCGGCGACGATCAGGGTATGGCCCTGCTGCACCCAACGCTGCACCCGCTGCGCCTCTTCCGGCGTATAATGCGTGTCTGGATCCAGGATAAAAATAGCATCCAGTTCACCCGGCTGAATCGAATCGGAGACGAGTTCGCGCACCTCGTAACCGCTCGTGTCCAACCAGCGATGGAGTACCATCACACCGTCGCGCTCGTCATTGCGCACACTGGCCGGACGCAGCGGAATTGTGGGAATCTGGTTGGCGACCAACAAACCGAGCAGCGCCAGCCCGATTAAACCCACTACCAGCAGACGGACATCACTCGTTTTGGTCATGACAGCAGCTTCAACTGCTCCACATGGTCACGGAACTGATCTACCATTGTTTCATCCACAGGCACAAAACCGTACCACACCCGGTCAAATACATTCACCACCCAGCGCAGCAGATCGTACACCGGGGGACGCTGCATCACCTGTTGTAAATGTTCGACATTCGTCAGCGCCGGATCGAAGTGGATGATGCCGCGCTCGTGCAGTGAAAGCAGACTGGACAGATAGAGATAACGGATCGCAGCGCGGTAATCGGCATGGGCGCGTGATTCAGCGGCGCGTTGATCGGCGGCCTGCGATGTCGCGGGGATGTCGTCGGCAGATGCGGTCACTTGCGCGGGCTGGATGTTCAGGTTGCGCAAGACATACACGAGCGCACCGACGGCCACCAATGCCGCAACGATGAGCAAAACTGTCCGGCTGAGGCCAGAGGATGGACTCATGTCGGGTGTATCACGCTGGACCGGCGCAGTTTCGCGAGGCTTGCGCTTGACGCCGTAATCAAAGCGGTCATCGTCCAACACATCATCGAGATTGGATAACATGCCGGAGGGCAAACCACCGTGCGCCGCACGATAATCGAGCAGCGCCTGAACGCGAGCCTGTAAGGTAACAGCCTTATCCGGGGTCAGCGGGGTACTCGACCAGAGCCAAGCGGTATCAATCTGGATCAG
>DATAMF010000523.1:0-2127 GCA_036260665.1 Aggregatilineaceae bacterium
CTGTGCATTCGTTGAAATGACTTTGCTAATCATTAATTATCTGCCAATCGAGCATAAGTGTTCGCCGATAATCCGATCAATTCCAAAATATGGGTTTGTAACTCAGTCAACGGGGTGACGTGTCGGATGATCTGGCCCGGTAAATGAACAATCGTCAGGTTAATTTCATCGAATTGCTTCAACAACCGCTCTGCGGTAGGGTTGTCGATGCCTTTTTGGGGATTGTTTTCGATTAGTCCGGTGAGTTTTTCCTGATTGCGCTTAAGATTCCGGCGCACGACAAATTCAATCAGGGTCAAGAAGCGAACCGCCAGGCTCAACAAGTTGGTCAGACCAGCGACCTGGTCATCGCGCTGGACGAACAACGGATCAAGCGACAACGGGGTGCCTTTCAAACGATGAAAACCATGTTCGACCAGCCATTCATTGCGGTAAGTCAGAACAGCCTGCTCCAAAGTCAGTTGCTCAGCCGGAGCATCGCTGGCATATGCCCGCCAACCGAGCGTCTTGCACAGTTGGGTAATGGCTTCTTCCTGGCGAATCACTGCGGTGATCTGGTAGCGAACGGTGACAATCTCGTGTGTCGGTCGATTCGCACCCCATCGACCACGCCCGATGTGCTTGGTTTGGCGCTTCTCCTGTCGTTCAAACGTGTACGTCAACAACCCTTCAACGTCATAGGCTTTCAGAATGGCTTCAGCCGCCTGGAGCAATCTGGCTTCATCGCGAATCTGATCTTTGCCACGCGCCGGCGGTGGGGTCAAGGCCAACAGTTTGTCCGTGGCGCATTGCAACCGTTTTTCCAGACCCTTGTGCAAAGTCTGACGATAGTTTTCCGAGCGCACCACGAAGACCCGTTCCGTCCATGTCACCACTTCCTTCGGGTGTTCAGCCTCTACCTCGACTTCAGCACGGATCACCCGCTCAAAACCATACCCCTCGGCAAACAAACGCCGTTCGCCCTTTTCGTTCTCAACGTAAACCGGTTGCAGGCGGCAAGTCCCACTATTCGCCGCTTCAATCCAATCCACCATTTCCTTGGCCGTATCCCCCTTCTGTGCTAATGGACACAGATAATGTTGGTTCAGCCGCTGAATGTGGGCCCGAGTGGCCAGCGCACTCATCTTACTATCGCCGACAAACAGCAGCCCGATCCGGTCAATGATTTTCAACACGCGATCCACCGCCGGAATGTACAACGGATCATCGGCAATATGCCCCGCAACCACCTGGCTCACCAAGGGCATCCCCAATGGATCCAACGCCGCCACCATGATTTTGACCTGCTTCAGGGTCGGGTCATCCTTGCTATACCCAAATTGAAACAGACTGTCTTCCCCGCCAGCGTGATAGCCCGATACTGTCGTTGGATCCAATCGCACCTGCTTGGGTTCCAGCTCATAGACCCTCAGCATATTGCGCCCCAACTCTGTCTCGATCGCCTCCCAGGTCGCTGCTTCACTCAATCGACGCAGCAGAAGCATCAAGCGATCATCGGTGAAGTCCAGTTCCTCCACTTCCTGCCCACTGATCCGCCAGATCGTTTCCCTGGCCTGCCGCACCCATGCTTGTACCGGTTGTTTGCGGTGATCCCCCTCCGTAAGCATGTGCGCCAGCCATATCACGGCGATCCAGCCCCAACTCAAACCTTTTTGCAGCCCATGCCGTTTCAGATGCCGATCGATTATCTCAGGCAATCCAAGTTGAATCATCATTTCAAGCAGCAAGGGAAAGTCATCGATCCGTTCCGTCGTTATTTTGATCTCAGGGTTCATCCCTTGAGCTTAGCAGATATTTCGCCATTTATCTGAATTTTTCAGCGAATGGTCTGTTGCAGTGATGGTAAATCACTCTGCCCATCACTGTAACATCCAAGATCCACTTTACTAGCTCAAGCTATGCCAAGCGCCATTCGGGGTGAAAGCCTGGAATTTATTTCTCAGGATTAGTTCTCCAATCGTAGGGTTTTTAGAACCTGCCACAATAAAAACCAGAGAGCCAATGGTAATACAGAATAGTTTATAAAACTGGGATTTATTGTATGCTTAGTATAAGCATAGGTTTTGGCTGTTTTTCATTGTCTACTCATTACATAAAGGGGTTCTACTATGGCTATGCTTACCGTGG
>DATAMF010000527.1:0-18216 GCA_036260665.1 Aggregatilineaceae bacterium
ACCAAAAATAGCGGCCACCGACTCAATGCGCAGTTTGCTCATTTTGGCTTCGGCTTCAGGCGAATGTACCGTATCGGTGCAAACAATTTCGCGTACACATTCGAGTTCATTCAGACGTTCGCAGGCATCAAGGGTAAAGAGGCCGTGCGTACACGCCAGCGAGAATTCCTGTGTACCCGCTTTGCTCATCACTTCAACGATTTCGACCATTGTGCTGCCGGTAGCCACCTCGTCATCGATCACAATCGCCTTACGTGGCGGCGGTCCACCCGGCCCCAGCACGGTTTTGATTTCTACTTCCTTATCGCCCAGTCGGATTTTGCTGCCAACTGCCAGCGGGAGTCCCAAAGCATGCGCCAACTTGGTCGCCTGCTTTGCAAAGCCCACGTCGGGCGATACCACCACGGTATCGGTCAAATCCTGCCGCCGGAAATGATCGACCATCACCCGCATAGCGGTGAGATGATCGAGCGGAATATCAAAAAAACCGTGCGTTTGGGCTGAGTGCAAGGTCATCGCAATCGCCCGATCCGCGCCGGCGGTTTTGATCAGTTTGGCGAGCAGTTTGGCGGTGATACTGATGCGCGGCGCGTCCTTTTTGTCAGAACGGCCATACGCATAATACGGCGTTACGGCGGTGACACGCGCCGCGTCCCCGGTTCGGGCGATGTCCAGCATCATCAACATCTGCATGATATGGCGGTGAACTGGATCGGTGAGGGATTGGATGATATAAACGTCTTTGTTGCGGACACTTTCGCCGAGTTGGACACGCAGGGTGCCATTGCTGTAACGCTCGAGAGGCGTCTCACGTAGGGGCACGTGGAGGTAATCACAAATGCGCTGCGCTAAACGCTCATTCGAGGGACCACTAAAGATAAAAGGGCCTTCGTCAGTCAAGCTGATACTCCTTGAATCCAGAGCCTTTCCGCCACTACTTTAACGCTTGTGGCGCAACTCGCCAAACATTAACGCATTTCACCATTAATGTGATTACGCAGGCTCCTTGTATATACTTGATACGTTCGTTTCACGGCGAACAAACAGGTATAGTATGGGTCTGGTAAAGAGCATTTACGCGTTCACAGGAGTAACCAATGGGCCGCATCATCGTTCGTCAGGCCATGCTGGCTGATGCTGCGAGTATCACAGCGTTGAATGTGAGTAATATTGCCGCCTGGACACGCCGCACCGCTTATGGGGAAACGGTCCCGACAGCGTACGAGGAACTATCCCTGTTTGAACGCTGGCTCAACGGCGGCCCGTGGGCCAGCGTGGAAATGTGCGCAGTCCATCTGGCGAATCTGCTGCGCGGCGGCGATGGCATCCCGCTGGTAGCGGAAATCGAGGGGCAAGTCGGCGCGGAAGCCGAAGTGTTCATCGGACGCGAACCGGAACCGTTCGGCCACCATATCAACCTGTGCAAGCTGGCCGTGCATCCCGAAGCAGATGGGGTTGGATTGGGCAGCGCGCTGGTCACGTATATCAACCAGATCGCCGAAGCGATCCGCTGCAAACGTGTCACGGTAGCCGATGCGGATACCGACGCGGCGTTGTTCGAGCATCACCGTTTTTACCGCGCGCATGTTGGGCAGCGGTTGGTGATCAAGACCCAGGAAGGGCGCGTGTTTTACAAAGCGGGCGAACTGGCGAACTTCGACCCGACACAGATCGACAACTGGCACATGCCGCTGGGCCGCTACCAGAATTCGCGCCAGGAATGGGATCGTATGCTGCCCGGATTTTGGAACAGCGTGCCGGAGATTGTAGAACCCGAAACGGCCCGCTTGCATATTACCGTCACCGGGCAGGAAGCCTACGCCATGATGCAGCAGGATCGTTATAACCCGGCCCAGGTGCATGCCTTTGTGTGGACCAAACGCCCGATCAACAATCTGCTGATGGTGGCGCTGCGAGATTGGGCGGCGCGTCACAACTACGAGTCGATTGTCACTTTCGCCTGGGATTACGTGATCCCCATGCTGGAAATCGACTTTGAGACAGACGGCTACACGCAGCACCTGTACGAACGAGCGCTGTGATTACGGCTTGGGGATGATAGAAATTCCGCCGCTGCGTTCTAACACCGCATATTTGATTTGATCCATGCGTTCGAGGCCCTGTTTTTCGCGTGCGGAGGAGAGAATATCCTGCTCATTCACGCGCGCCTTCTCCATACACTCCTGGATCGGTTGGCCGTCTTCCACCAGAATCAGCGGCAGGCCGTCCATCCATTTTTCGATCTTGGGCGCACGCTGTTTGATCAGAGACATCCCCACATCCAATCCCACCAGTGTGATGACGATGAGAAAAGCATTGGTCATCGAGGAATCTTCGCCTAACATAGCCTGCTGAATGGCCTCACTGATGATCAGCAGGAGGATAAAGTCAAACGAGGTGATTTGAGCCAACGAGCGTTTGCCCGTCAAACGAAAGAGCAGCAGCAGGAAAAGATACACTACTGTACTACGCAGTATGGTAAACATGACAGCTCACCCCGCTAAGGATAGATGATCTGGGTGTAATCGAGGGTTGAACGGTTATCTATGCCGATTTGTCCCGAAGCAATGGTTGATTTGAGAGGCCGCAGAAAAAACGTGATCTGGACTGGTTCACCCGGCCTCGACTGTGGGAACACGAAATAGACCCGATCCGAGGTCGTCTCAGCGCGTTCAACAGGCGGTGTGGTGCGAACGAGTTCCATCGAGGTGAGATAATCCCGATCCATCCAGAAACGAATCCTATCCGCGTCTGACTGGATATAGATGTGGACTTCGGTGGTTTTAGTAAGGCGCAAAAATCGATTATATTCAACCCAGAAGTCCGATCCTTCTTTGCCCGCCGTGGCGCTGCTGAGAGGGCCGCCGCCGAAGAGTCCAAGCAATGCCGCCACAGCGAATAACGCCATAAGCCCCCAACCAATCCGCTGAATACGCCATTCACGACGCTGAAAATCCATATCATAGGTGATTTCAAGATCACCCACACGTTGAATCATGTGCTCTAATCCTCGCCAAGCTACTTCTGAAGATTATAGAAAAATGAATGGTGGGCGAATAATGTTGGCATTTATCGTGTATTTGCCTACAATCACTGCAATCGATACGAAAAGGTAAAATAATGTATCACACCTGCATGTGTCTGAACCGGGGCCGCTAGCCGCTCAAGTTCAGACCGCGATTAAACTCTAAAGCCAACGGCTGAATAACGTGGCAGCGTCCCCGTAACAGCGGAACAACCTTCCGCTCAAACGTTTTTGGGACGGCTTCCACGTTTTATTTTTGCCCGTTGGCTTTTTTATTGGCATATCGAAGGAGCGAGAAAAATGGTTGATCATAGCAATATCCGAACGAATCAGGCGTTTACGATTGGGTTGCTGGCACTGGCCTTTGTGTTGGATATTCCATTATTGGCAGCGTTTGTGGGCGTCGTGCTGCTCATCTCCGCGTTGTTTCCGCCATTGGGTTTGTTCCGGCTGATCTATCTGAAAGTGCTGCGTCCAAGCGGCCTCGTTAAACCGGATGTGATCGCAGATAACGCCGAGCCGCACCGTTTTTCTCAAGGATTGGGCGGCACAGTGGTGTCACTGGGTTTTGTGGCGCTGCTGGCAGGCGTTGAGGTACTCGGCTGGGGATTGATGGGTCTGGTGATTGTGCTGGCCTCGCTGAATCTGTTCGCGGGTTGGTGCGCGGGCTGCACGCTGTACTATCTGCTCAATCGATTGGGCGTACCCGGCTTTCACCGCTCGCGGATTGAGGTGACACAATGATCGAACGGCTGATCATTTTGATCGCGTTGGCAGCAGCCGGAATTCTGACTTACCAGGGATTCCGACAATGGCAGGTTTGGCGGGCCGCGCGTTTTGCGCCGACTGATCCCCTGCTGTCGGAGCGCCGCCCCGACATTCCCGCGATTCTATACTTCACCACGCCGATGTGTGCGCCCTGCAAAACCCAGCAGCGCCCTGCTCTACACCGCCTGCTGGATGAATTGGGCGATCAAATTCAGGTGATCGAGGTCAACGCGATAGAACAAACTGATGCGGCAGATCGGTGGGGCGTGCTGAGTGTGCCGACCACGTTTATCCTGGATAAAGCAGGCCGGCCACGCCAAATCAATCATGGCGTGACCAGCGCAGAAAAGTTGAAACATCAGTTAGAGGGCCTCTAAAGGAAACTTCCGCCTGTGCTGCCGAGGCGGAAGTTTCCTGTTTTATTATTCCGGTCTGATCCGCCAGATAACCGGTCCCCAGACGGGATCCACATTGCGGTAGCGCCCAATCTCGATCTGCTGACCGCCGGACTGGACAATGAACGCCTCTTCAAAATAGCCCGTTGTTGGATCCTTCACTTCACGGCTGAAGAGCACACGCTGACCATCGCGCGAAATGCCGTAGGGATGAGCGTGCTCCTCCATCTCGCTAGGTGCGAGGCGCGGCAGGGCCATCATCCAGACTCCACCGGACTTGAAGAAGCTGGCCCCATCGGGCGCTGTGGCGCTGACCATTTCGGGCACACCGGGCATCGCCTCAACTTCCCCAGTGCGCCACTTCATCCAGACGCCCTTATCAAGCTGATACAGGTCAAGCAAATAATCTTCGCCCTCGTACTCGATCCACGTCATCCAATAACCGCTGGGTGCGTCCTCGGCAAGCTGGTATTGGGTGATGAGACTGCCGGACGGATCGTACAGGCGGAAATCTTCCAAGTCAAAGCCGGAAGCACGGGATGTAACAACAATGCCTGGACGTCCCCACTCCACGCTGTAGTAATCAATACCCGCGACATCCCACGTAATCGGATAGGAGTCCAGGATGCGTGTGGTTTCGCTGGCAAAATCGTAGACCGCAATTTGAATAATGCCGCGCAGGTTTTCATCGGTGGAAGTCAGCGTATCGACTTGCAGTTCGACCCAGGCGATCTGCTGGCTGTCGGGCGACCACGATGGTTCGCAGCGCAGGACATATTTGCCCGGGTCGTTCGGTCCATCAAAGACCGCATCGGCAGGCTGATCGGCGATGCGGAACGTCTGCCCGGTGGCGATGTCCAGCACCCAGATATTCGTAGGCGGCCAATAACCGCCCGTGCCACCTGTAATCGTTTGCAACCATTCTTTGAAGACGGTCGCGCCGGACAGGTAGGCGGCTTTGGTACCATCGGGAGAAAGTAGCGGGCGTTCGTTCATTCCCCAGGTCGTCATCTGGATCAGCGGTTGATTTTCCGCCTGCCATTCCCACAAATCGCTGTCGATATTGATAATCACCGGATCAGACGTGATCTGGGCAGCAGCGACAGGCAAAACAAACAGCAGAACCAGGGCAAACAGAAGCGCAAGTTTCGACATCAGCAGGCATCTCCTATTGGGGCTTTGAGGACAGCGAGTCTACCGCAGCAAACGCGCCAGCAAGGCCGTCAAGCCAGCCGGATCGTTCATATCTATCACCTCAATATGGGCGTGAGGCGGCAGCATGGCTCGGCGTTCGCTGGTCGGATCGGCTAAATCATCCGCGACACGGCCCGATCCTTTGACGGTGACGATGGTGTTGCCCTGCCTGATGTGGCTTTGCACTTCTTTGAAGACAATCTCGCCACCATTAATAATCAGGGCCAAACCGGGCTGTCCGGCGGCGCGCAGCAGGCTCACTAACAGATCAGATTCTATGCCAAAGTCACTGCCTTCGACCAAGATAAAATGCGAATGGCCGGAATCGAGCGGGTAATGGTTGTCGTCGGGAGCCGGACCACCGGGATAACTGACAGTCCCTGTTGGAGAGACGCCGACCAAGGGATAAGTGCCCTTAACAGCGCGGCGAGCTTCGCCCATTGCAGCCATTGCGCCGGACGCGGTGCCGCCATCGAAAATAAGCAGAGGGTGCTGTTGTGCGAATGGAGCAAGGCCCGCAATCAAAAAGTGGCTCACCGTCTTCACCACGGTATCGTCCATGCCACCTGCGCCGCCATGCATTACAATCACACCGCGATAGGGTGGCAGACGAAGAGCTGAAAGCGCCTGATGTGGGGAAACGTTGGGCAGCACTTGCACAGCGGAGGCGGTGTGGTTCTCGAATGGAATGGATAGACTGGGGATTGGAGATCGAAATAACGACTGGAAAAAACGCTTCAGCACCATCATGTTATGTTCTCTCCTCGTGGACACGGTCCTACCCTATTATATATACAACAGGATGCTTTCGCGCATTATAATAGTCGCAACCAAACAGCCGGAGGAAACTCGTATGAGCGAAAAACAGGATCAACGCTTTCTACAGCAGCAACTGGAGCAATTTGAGATTAAACTGACACGGCTGCAAAACGCGCGTGAAAGCAGCGATGGCGACATGGAAGCCAAAACGATGGATGCCAATCTGCACACCGCCCACCAGCAGTACCAACTGCTGCAAGCCCTGCTGGATCAGCAACAGGCTGACGATGCACCCGAACTGGATACGGTGCTTGAGCAGCAGATCAGAAGCGTCAAACGGACGCTTGAGCAGGCTTCGCAGGGCTGGCACAAAGGCAAAGGTGTTCCGGCGGCGTATTGGGAGGCTCAGCAGCAGCAGGCGTTTTTGATCGAACTGCGCCAGGATTACCACCAGTGGAACGATCCAGCGGCTCCGGCGGTGGAAAAGAGCAGCCCGGATGATCTGTCACCGGGTAATCCGTGGGATGTGTCGCAGCGTATTTCCAGCCATTTGACGGCAGATGATATTGTGGATCGGATCGCCCCGATTCTGCATACGAAAGGGCTGCCGCCGGATCATCTGCATATCGTGGTGGAACACGAGCGGACAGTGGCGATCACCGGAATTGTCCACGATCAGGCCGATCTGGATTGGGTGAGCAAAGCGATTCTGGCCGTGGAAGGAGTGAGCGAGGTGCTGACGGATGTCGAGACTATCCATGCGGACAACTGCCCGATCTGCCGGGCCAGAGGATCTGCATAGAAGCGCAGCCGAGGTTCCCTCAAAAACGGGCGCTCACGGTTGACGAATCACAGGCTCTATGCTACACTGCACATCCAAAATGGGATGAACACGGAAAGGATGATCGGCTATCAGCACTGGGGACTATCGGATCAATAATCAAATACGCGCCCGTGAGGTCCGTTTAATTACGGATACAAACGAGAATATCGGCGTGGTGTCGATTCAAAAAGCGTTGCAGCTTGCGGCTGAGCGCGAATTGGACTTAGTCGAGGTTGCGCCCACTGCCGAACCTCCGGTCTGCCGGATTATGGACTTCGGCAAGTTTATGTATGAGCGCGCGAAAAAAGAACGCGAAGCGCGCAAAATGCAGAAAACGATTGAAGTCAAAGAAATCCGGTTACGTCCCAAGACCGATGATCATCACCGGTCATTCAAAGTGCGTGATGCGCGGCGTTGGATCGAAGAGGGTATGAAAGTCAAAGTTCGTATCCGCTTCCGAGGACGCGAGATCACCTATCCTGAAATTGCGCGCGAAATGCTGCTCGAAGTGGCAGAAGAACTCAACGACGTGGCGATTGTTGAGCAAGCGCCCAATATGGAAGGCCGAACCATGTTGATGGTGTTGGCCCCGAACACTGAAAAGAAGAAATAATCATTCGCCGGTTTCCGACGAAAATCATTTTGGGAAAGTCCGAATTACGCCGCACGCCTGTGCGGTGTTCATTGTCTTTAGGGAGTATGGTTCGTGGCTAAGAAGCAGAAAAAATACAAGCTCAAGACCTACAAAGCGGCAGCCAAGCGCTTCCGCGTGACCGGCACGGGCAAAGTGATGCGCAGCAAGGGCGGCAAAAGCCACCTGCGCCGCCGGAAATCCGCACGCGTGAAAGGCCAATTGGACGAAATGCACGCAATGACCAGTGCGGCTCAAGCGCGTAAAGTCCGCCGTTTGGCCCCTTATCTGGGTCGCTACAAGCAGAATCCTCCGGCCTAACAGGCGGAGTTCAAGTTCATAATTGAAGGAGCATTAGCATGACTCGCGTTAAAGCAGGGACCGTGACGCGCGCGCGGCACAACAAAATTCTGAAGATGACCAAAGGTCAGTGGGGGACGAAACACCGTCTCTTCCGCCGCGCCAATGAAGCCATGATGAAAAGCCAGTGGTATGCCTATCGCGACCGCCGCAACCGCCGCCGCGATTTGCGCCGCTTGTGGATCGCCCGTATTAATGCAGCAGCCCGACTGAACGGCCTGTCCTACAGCCGCCTGATGCATGGCCTTAAGGTCGCCAATGTCGAACTGGATCGTAAGGTGCTGGCCGATATTGCCGTGCGTGACAGCGCAACATTTGCCTCGCTGGTCTCGTTGGCAAAGGCCTAACGGCGCACATCCTGACTTCATCGACGAAGACCGGCAGCCAGCCACCGCCGGTTTTTCGCGTTTTTAGGACCAGAGCATTATGAGCCACGTTTACCCCATCGAGCGCGCTGTCTTCACCTATCGTCTACCCTTTCACGCGCTGTCACTGACCGCGCTGGTGTGGTGTGTGGTGGGCGGCGCAGCGGTCGGCGTGGGTGTCGCGGTTACGACAGCAGCAGCCGGGATTGAACAATTCGCTTTCGGCGCAGCGTTTGCGGCGGGAACAGCGATCAGTGCGGCGCTGCTGTATGGTTGGTATTGGCGAAGCGGGCAACGGCGTGCGCTGCATCTCTCGTTTGAGCAAGGGCGGCTGATCATCCGACGGCCTGATACATCGCGCACGATCCGGTTCCGTTATTTTGATCTGATCGCGCTGCGTGCTGCGCCGCTGCTCAAAGGCTGCGCGCTGTACCTGGATACGGAAAGCCAGGGCGAGATTATATTGGTTATGGTTGCGGAAAGCTGCGCCTTGGCGAAACTCGAAATGTTCGCTGATGAGGTACAAAGCTATCTGAATGGATTGCATCCGGCAGACGAAACGCCGCGAGAATTGGTTGAGGAATTCGATGGACCTGATCAGCAGCCCGCAGAATGATCGTTTTAAGCTGGTACGCCTGCTGCAAAGCCAAGCCAAAGCGCGGCGCAAAAACCAACAGATCGTGCTGGAAGGCATGCGGCTGATGCGCGATGCGCTGGAGAACGGCAGCACACCCGATTTTGTACTGTTCCAGGAAGACGCCGAAGCGCCTATTCAAGAGATGATTACCGCCTTGCAGGGCGAGCGGATCAAGTGCTTTCCGGTCATTGCTGAACTGATGCGCGAAATGGCCGACACCGAAACGCCGCAAGGGATTCTGGGCGTGTTTCCGATGCCGAACAAAACAATCCCCGAAACGCTCAAGCTGGTGGTGGTGGCGGACGGGTGGCGCGATCCAGGCAACCTGGGGACGCTGATCCGTACCGCAGCAGCGGCGGGCGTGGATTTGGTCGCACTGACACCGGGAACCGTCGATCCGTACAACCCGAAAACGCTGCGCGGCGGCATGGGCGCGCAATATCGCGTAGCGATCCGGTCGATGGATTGGTCGCAAATCGCGGAACGATTGGGGCATCTGGCGTTTTATCTGGCAGACGCAAGCGGCGAGGTGGTGTATACGGATGTCGATTGGACCCAGCCGTGCGCGATTGTTATCGGCGGTGAAGCACATGGGTTTTCACGCACTGAACACCAGCTTGCCCATCAGGTGATTCAAATTCCGATGGAAGCCGGAGCCGAATCACTGAATGCCGCCGTCGCCGCGAGCATTTTGATCTATGAAGCTCGACGCGCCAAATAAACAATTCTTACAAAATTCACAAAAATTTCAGCGCTGAAACAAGCAGGATTCTGGCTGTACCGTTATACTGAGAATCAGAAGCTGGCTGAAAGGTAAAATTGATTTATGGCGTCGAATACTCCTGAGGTTGTACAAGCCTATACTCTGGTCAAAGCGGGGAAATGTAAACAAGCGGCGGAAATCCTTGAACCGTATCTGTTGACAAATCAGGAGGATGTGAACGGTTGGTGGGTGATGGCGCATGCGGTCCAAGACCCTAATCTACAAATCACCTGCCTGGAAAATGTGCTCACGCTCGATCCACGGCACGAACGCGCCCGACGCAAATTAGAAAAACTTCAGTCGGCTCCCGCCGAAAAAACGTTTAGCTGGGATAGTGTGCTGGACGGGCAAACCGGTCCAGACGATCTGAAAGCCAAAGCGTCCACTCAATCGACGTTTGATCCGATGGCAAATTATGGTTCTGGGGCTGACAACCCATTCAGCAATGTGGCGAATAATGATGTGTTCCCGCCGCGCACCAAGGGCGAGCTTATTGCTGCGGAAACGCGCGGCAATGGCAAACTGGTCAATGTGGCGCTGGGCGTGGTTGGCCTGCTGCTGATCGGGGCGTTTGTGCTGCTGGCGGTGCAACAGGGCTGGCTGGATGTCGATAAAATCAAAGATATACTTCCCAGTGACAACGGGCCGAGCCAGCCGGGTGTGATCGATGGCGGGACGTATACCATTGATGTTGACGACAGTTGGACCGTGGTGTGCGAAGACAATTACGACGCGAAAACCTGCACCTTCGCCAGCGAGGAACAGTACAGCATCCATGATGATTTCGGCGGCGGTGAACTCGTGGGCGACAGCCTGCTGAACACCTTTTATAAGCGGGTGTTTAAGGATGGGCAGCAACCGGAGATGGTCGTAACTGGTGTAGTCGGGGATTATCCCACGGACATCAGCTTCTACGAGTCGATTCGGGGCTACATTTACCAGATGGAAGCGCTGTATACGCAGTGGCCGGGGACAACAAATTATATTAAGGGCAACGACTACTGGCTGAAGTACGACAAAGAAAACCCCTATTATGGCAACCTGCAAGGCTATATCTACAAGATTACAGGCGTGGATTTGCTGCGCGACGAACTGCCACAGCCAGGATATTTTGTCGTATGGGATATTTATATTCCGCACGATAATCGTATTCTCGTCATGTCGATTTTCGCGTATGCGACTGACGGACACTTTAAAATTCCAACCAACCAGATTCACCAGATGATTTTAGGTGTCAAGTTTAATTAGTATTCAAAGGTGGGATTTATGTCTCAAGCCCCGGAACTGGTCGAAGCCTATAGAATGATCAAGAACGGCCAGCGCCAAGCAGCAGGCCAGATGCTCAAGAGTTATCTCGCCACACATCCGCGCGATGTGGATGCGTGGTGGCTGATGGCGCACGCGGTTGGCAAACAGGATAATGTCGAGCGGTGTCTTGAAAGTATCCTCAAAATCGATCCAAACCACAGCAAAGCCCGCGAAAAACTGGAAAAGCTGCGAGGGGGAAGCACGATCCAGGTGGTGCAGCAGCATGATCTGACACCAGGATTTACGATGAGTCCGCCGCCGTTTGATCCCTTCGCGCAAGTAGATACAGCGGGAAAAGTTGATCCTTTTGCGAGTGTCAAAGCTGAGGATGAAATCCCGGATCCATTCGCCGATCTGGGGCAACCCGTCGTACAAGCGCCGGGATCGGGAAATCAACCGAATTGGGGACCAGGGCTGGCGTTTGTGCAGGAGACGGCGGGCAGTATGCCAACCGGCACGCTGCCGGGCGCTAAAGTACCCAAACCACGCGGACCAGCAGACAGTTTTTCACCCATGAACGCAGCGCCAAAGAGCAGTTCGAATGTCGAGACGATAATCGGCATTGCAGTGATCGGCATTGCGCTGATTGTCGTCGTGGGATTGGGCTTGTGGCTGGCGAATGATAAAGGGTGGTTAAACCTGGAGAAAAACCCCAAAGGGAAAGTCGCCAAACTAGAAGAACTCAATGATCTTCAGTTTACGATGAAATATCCCGATGGTTGGGATGCGCGGTGCGCTTTTGAACAAGGCGGTTACCGGGTGTGCGGGGTTGCCAACCACGAACTGTATAACGAGGTCGATTATTATTCGCGCGAAGGTGGAAATATCGGGCAACTGCTGGCTGAGGGAATCTCTGGCATGTGGGGCGATGCGGAAGATTTGCCGGACACGGTGGTTTCGGTGATCGCAATGGATGTGCCGCAAAGTTCGCCGTCGTATTACAGCAAAAGCCTGGCGAAAACAAAATGGGAATGGGCGCAGAGCGGCTGGGATTTGTATGGGACGACAGGCAATTCCACGTATGAAGCCAAAGACATCACGGTGGATGGGATGGCCGCGCGTTACTATAAATTTGTCAGTACGGATCGCGATTTTCCAAACGCGGCGTTCGATGTGTATATTCCACGCGACAATGGCATGATGTTCTGGATGACAATTTCGGTATATGGCAAGATGGGCAACGAGATCACGGAGGCGACGATTGATGAGATCGTCAATTCGATCCATCTCAAGCCCACTGAAGAGTGGTCCAGTTCGAACTAACGGCATTCGGAGTCCGGCAGCGTCACATCAGCTACCGGATTTTTATTACATAGAATCTATTAGTGATAGTATAACTTTAGGTGAGCCTAAGTTTGATCTAAGGTTCACCTTAGATCGACAATTTCTCCCTCAGATGAGTCCAGTTGTGGATCTTGGTCCAAAATCTTACCCCCCCTTGGGTGGTATTTTGAGGGAAAACCGGGAGCAAAAATGGGCAATTTGTCGATATTCTGAGTGATCCCCCCCCCCCCGCTTGCTGAGTTCCGGGTTCTGGGTTTTGAGTTGGAAGGTGCGGTACGTCCTCAATACAGGATAGCACAAACGTTCAGAGTTGTCATCGCCATTGAGATACTAACTTGGATGGTGAACTTGGATGGTTAATAATCGGGGGATTACAAGTGGGGGCAGGCTACATACAGGAGTCTGCCCCTACCACCAATGAAACGGCCTAGAGGTGATCAACGATGTTGGAGAAAATGTTACCAATGGCCGGGCCAAGCAGGGCCAAAATGATAATGACGACGACGGCAACAAGGACGAGAATGAGCGCGTACTCTACAAGGCCTTGGCCTTCCTGACGAGGTTGGTACAACATATGCTTGCTCCTAATAAGTCCGAAAACCTACATTGACTATACTCCTCGATCATTGAGATCACAAGGGCTTGGAAACCCCAAATTCATTTATTCACAAAACTTTCACATTACGGGCGCGCCCCTAGGTTCTCTACCTCATTCCCCAGATGCATTACCCCTAAGTTGGGGGTGAGGGTATCCTCCCGGCCTCATTTCCCCGCACGCGGCTAAACATTACCGAGAAGTGGGGATGAGGGAGAAAATGGACGTTGTGTATCTCTCCTACGCCGAGAAAGAACCCTACCCCCAACCCCTTCCCGCAAGCAGGAAGGGAAGCAAAGCGGGCGCGGCAAGCCGACGCCCCGACGACTGGCGGGCATCAAGTACGGGGCGTATCGCCATACGCCCCTACGACGGAGCCGTTGATCTGCGTTCTGGAAGATGTGGTATCGCCGCGCGCGGAGCAAGGCGTGCATTTCGGATATTTTCCGCTGAAAAATGGCTTCAGTTGACACCAATTGGGGCAATTCGTGAATTGCCCCTACGAACCTCACCCCCTTCCCCCTCTCCAACCGAGTTGGAAGAGGGGGAAGTCAGACAGAAATTGCAGGGTGGGGAAGACGGTATCTACAACATCGATCCGGCCTCACAGCGGTCATACAAACGGAAGTTCAGCGTTCGGCATTGAGGGGCAGATAAAGCAAAAAGGTACTGCCCTCCCCCAACACGCTATGGACATCAATATGACCATGATGGAGATCGACAATCTCCTTGGTGATCGACAAGCCTAAGCCCGTTCCGGGAGCCGTACGCGACGCAAGATCGGCGCGGAAAAATCGATCAAAAATGTGGGGCAGATCGTCGGCAGAGATACCGATACCGGTATCATGGACAGACAGACAGAGATAATCATCCTGCTGCTGGAGGGTGAGTTTAAGCTGGCCCCCGTTGGGGGTGTATTTGATGGCATTGGTGAGCAGATTGGACACCACCCGCTGCAAACGCGATGAGTCGGCGCGAATCTGATACGGTTCAGCGATGCCCACCGCATCGAGGATCTGGTTCTTTTCCAGCCGCATCGGTTCGAGTGAGGTGAGCACACTCCGGCACAGATCAGAGAAATTGAACCACTGGAGCGTCAGCACGGCCCGCTTCGCATCGAAACGTGAGAGTTCGAGAATGTCTTCGATCAGCTCATGCAAAATATGGGTTTGCTGCTGAATGTCGCCCAGCATATCGATCCGTTCGGCTTCTTCAAAACGCTGATAGTATTTTTGAAGCGTGCCAACCTGAAGCATGATGCTCGCCAGCGGGGTGCGGAGTTCATGCGAGACGGTGGAGACAAAACGGCCCTTGAGTTCATCGAGTTCGCGGTAGTAAGTCACATCATGCAAGGCAAGCACGGTACCGAGCACCGCACCGCTCGCATCGTGGATATGCGAGGCATGTAACTGGATGGCACGGCGCGAAATACGACGGTAGATGGGGCACTGCGAAACGGCATAGTCGCTGGAATCGGTGGTTAGCCAACACGGCCACCCCAATTCCGTATGATTGATGGGGCATGAAACCTGATCACACTGATCGACAATGCTGGGACTGCCGAAAATGAGCGATTGAGACGGCAGATAAAATTCGATATGCTCACGCGGGTCGGCCATCAGCGGCTGGAGCCAGATCCACAAACGGCGGGCGACTTCGGTGGGGCCGCCAAAATCGGGCGGGTAAAAACTGAACAGCGATTCCGCCGCCGGATTGATCAAAATGAGCTTGGCGTGTTGGTCAAAAACCAGCAAGCCCTCGGTGATACTTTGCAGAATGGTGCGAATCTGGGCCTCATCGCGCACCGCCTCGGCGTAAAGCTGCGCATTGATGAGGGAGACGCCGATCTGACGCCCGATAATATCCAGCAGACGCATTTCATCACTGCGCCATGTGCGAGGCTGATCCTGCACGAGAATAAACACGCCCTGAACCTGCCCCTGCCGCCAGATGGGGACACTTAAGACCGAGGCAAGGTCGGGGGTGTGTTCAAAACTATTGATCAGCGAGATCGGCGCGGAACTGGTGTGAATCAGCGCGGTGAGTTGAAGCAGTTTTTCGGGCGAAATGCCAAAGTGCGCCACGAGATCGAGGGCATTCACATTCAGCAAATAGATGGCCCCGCCCGTCACGTTAAGCATTTCTATCGTGATGCGAAGGACGCCGCTAAGCATCTGATCGACGTGCAGCGAACTGCTGAGGGTTTCGGCAACGGCATTCCGCACACTGAGATCGACGGTGCGTTCAACCACGCGCTGCTCTAATTCATCGGTATAACGGCGGACTTCAACATACAGGCGGCGGTTTTCGACGGCAGCGGCGGCACGATCGGCAAAGGCCGACAGAATGCGCTGATCCTGCGAATCGAAGGGCTGGCTTCCGATGAGGTCGAGCACACCCAACACGCCGGAAGCGGTCATGAGTGGCACGATCAGATGAAAATCGGAGCGGGCGGCTTTGGTCTGAAGCGCCTGATCGATCAGATTGTCGTCACGCGGGGCGAGGGGATCATATCCGCCCGCGAAGCCAATACACGTAAGACGATCTTCTTCGAGCAGCAGCACCCCACACTGCACCGGTTTGATGTCACGGATTACCGCATCAGCAATATACTGGCCCAGTTCGGACAACTCGGTAGACAGCGGCATAAGGGCAAACAAACCCGACACCGCGCCATAGAGCATCTTTAGCTCGGACAGGGAGTGCATTAACTCGTCGTATAACTGCGCGTTGCGGAGCGCTGTTCCGGCCTGGTTCACAAAAGCCACCAGACGCTCCATATCCACTACCGTAAAGGTGTTGGGCTGGTCGCTATCGAGATTGAGCAGACCAATGATCCGACCCTCAATGCCAATCGGCGCGCAGACGTGCGAACGAATCCAGCGACTTTCGGGGTAGGACGTCCATACTGGCTCAAGCAGGGTATCGGGAACCAACAACGGCTGGCCTGTTTTGATGACTTCAGCCGTCAGGGCGCGATCTGCGACATGGAAACGGACCGAACGAGTCCAGTCCTGAGTGCCGTAAACTTCATAACCATGTGCGCCCGCGACATAGAGATTCTCGGTTTGATCGAGGATCATAATGTTGGCGGCAGTGTGGGGCACCACGCGGCCAATATTCGCCAGGATATGACGCAGCACCTCATCCAGATCGAGGCTGCTGTTGATCACCGCGGCGGTGTCGCGCAGCGCATCGGACAGATTACGCTGGGCGCGTTCGGCGGTGAATAAATGGGCGTTTTTGAGGGCACTAGCGGCTTGATTCGCAAAGGCCTGCAACCGTTCCGCATCACGCGGCTGGAAGGCGTTGGGGCGTTCGCTATCGAGGTTGATGATCCCAATAACCTCGCCATCGACTGAAATTGCCACCGCCAGGTTAGACCGAATCCATTCTGTTTCGGGATAGTGAGTCCAGTAATCGACCTGGCGGGTATCGGTTACAATCCGAGGATGGCCGGTGTCCAGAATTTGCTTGACGAGAGAGCGATCATCAATCGAGATCGTCTGCTTACGGCTCCAGTCGGTGGTGCCATAAACGTCGTAACCGCGCGCGCCGACGATATGCGCGTTACCGTCGATGATGCGCATGATGTTGGCGGCATCGTGCGGAACCACCCGTTCGATACTGGTGAGCATGTGATCTAAAATTTCTTCGAGGTCAAGCGTGCTGTTGAGGGACGCCGCCGTATCACGCAGGGCATCGGAAAAAGCACGTTCTTCCTGTTCAGCGGCAAACAGACGCGCGTTCTGGATGGCGATGGCGGCCTGATTGGACAGCAGACTGAGCAGGCGGACATCGTTTTCGGAGAAGGAGCGCCCGGCAGCCTGGTTAATACTCACGTTGAGCACGCCCAAAAACTGACCCTGCCACATAATGGGCACGCCCATCACACAGATTTCGGGCGACAGCACATCATCCAGAACAGTGCAACGCCCTTCCCAGGTGCGGTAGTTGGGCACGATCAGCGGCTGGTTCTGTTCCCAAACTTTGCCGGACAAGCCCTCGCCCCGGCGCAGTTCGTAGCCGATGGGGAAAATGGCCTCCCCCATGCGCACAACCCATTCGAGCACCTCGCGATCAGGCCGGTAGAGGTACACACCGCCCGCTTCGGCATTAAACAGCCGAAAGGCACTGGCGGTCAGCGTATGCAGCAGGGTATTCAGATCGAGTTGGGCGGTGACATCCAGCGTGGCCTGCCGCAGCGCTTCGAGTTCGGCGGCATGGCGCTGGATTTCGTTGTAGAGCTGGGCGTTGCGAATAGCAACAGCGGCCTGGTCAGCAAACGCGCGCAGCAGTTCGGCATGGCGCTCCTGGTAATAACCCGGCAGGGCACTGTCGATATTGAGGATGCCGATCACCTGCGAATCGGCAATGATGGGCGCGCCCACATGGGAGCGAATCCAGCGGGTTTCGGGGATGTCTTCCCACAGCGGATGGCGTTGGGTGTCGGCAATGACCAGCGGCAGCCTGGTGCGCACAATACGCTGCAAGCAGGCGGAAGCATTGACATCCTGCCGGATATGGCTGATAGGCTCACCGCTGGATTGATCGGCATAACCCTGACTGCTGCCGACGCGAGCCGTAGCGCCTTCCACCAACATGATCGCGGCGGCATCGTAACGCACGACGCCTTCGAGACTGGTGAGGATCAACTCTAACACCTGGGAGAGATTCAAGGTGCTGCTCACGACGGCGGATGTGTCACGCAGGGCTTCGGCCAGGACGCGCTGTTCATGTTCAGCGGCTTCACTGTGCTGGCGGGCGATGGCGGCTCCTCAAGCCCCGGCGACGCTGCGCAAAGCCTCAATTTCGGCATTCAACCATTCGCGCTCATGCGTACAGTCATCAAATCCGAGGACGCCCCAGCAGTAATCGCCGCTGTAGATGGGCACGGTGATAAGGGAGAGAATCCCCTGGGGTTCAAGGAGGGCGCGTTCAGCGGGCGGAAAATCCCGAACCAGACCGTACAGCGGGCGGTGTTCGAGGAAATGATCTAACCAGCGGCCCGCCCCCCCTTCACGGTAGGGAAAAGCATGCATCAGGGGTTTGTAGACATGAACCGCGCGATCATCAGCTATCCATTCATAACTCAGGCTGGTGCCTAACACGTCGTGGACATCCAGATGATTTTCAAAGATATAGGCGCGGCTGACCTGGGCGGCCTCACCCAGCCGCAGCAGAATATCGGGCAAAGCCGCCGCCGGATCGGGCGAGGTGAGCAACTGCTCGCTGCTGTAGGCCAGCACCGCTAAGATCGCATCCCGGCGATGCAAGTCTTCTTCGTTCTGTTTTTTCTCCGTGATGTC
>DATAMF010000531.1:0-3079 GCA_036260665.1 Aggregatilineaceae bacterium
GTTCACGGATGTGATCTGCACTTTGATCTCTGGATCAAGCAGATCGAGGTGTTTGGGGCGCGACCATAACACAAGGCTGCGCGAAACACTGCTGACATCAATCTGCAAATCGAGCCAGAGCAGCAGATTGCGCGGCCCGTAGTGTTCAAACGCCTTTTTGAAATCGAGTGTGGCAATCGCCTGGGTGTACTGTGCGGGAATATCCGCAGCCAACTGTCCCTTGTCGATTTCTTCGCCAGCCGCGGTCGTCAGATGCCAAAATACAACGCCGCTCTGATTCTGCCGGGAATCACTCGTAATATGAATTTCAGCGCTGGCCCCCTCGATATTTTCAATGCCCGATACAATCACTGGGGCATAAAATTGGCGGGCCATGTAGTGCAAGGCTTTCCAGCGTCCGAAATAGTCAATCGATGACCAGCTTGCCACCTGCCAGCAGTCGTTAATCTGCCAGTACAGGGTTCCCATGCCGCGCGGCATAATGCGCCGCCAGTGTTCGACTGCATACCGCATCGCCATACCCTGTAAAATCTGAGTAAGCCAGAGTGTATTCTCAAATGAGGTCGCCATACGGAACCATTCCAGCAGATACTGGATAATGATCCGGTTGCCAGGACCGCTGCGCTGGTGCCATTCCATAACATAGCTCGTAATATTGCGCTCGTGCGGTTCGGTATAGCTGTAGACCGTGCGCGGTTCGGGGAACGATTGGAAGCCAAATTCGCTGTTAAAGCGGTGATAGCAGGTACGGTAATACTCAAACGGTTTGAGGCCGTGCCAGACATCCCACACATGCGCATCGCCCCAATGCTGGTTGTTGAAGTCGAGGCGGTTGCCCTTCGGACTGTGGGCGCTGCTGGGCCAGTAGCAGGTATCGGGATCGAGCCGCGCGACGATATCGGGGATCAACTGATCGAACAGCTTGGCATAGTCGGACCAACTCATGGAGCGTTCAGACCATTCATCCTGGATCAAACCCTGTTCGAGTTCGTTGTTGCCGCACCACAGCGCCAGCGACGGATGATGGCGCGTCCGCCGCACATTGTCCTCGATCTCGTGCTTCACCGTCTCCATAAAATCCTGATCGAAGGAGGGATAAGCGGCGCAGGCGAACATAAAATCGTGCCAGACACACAGGCCGAGTTCGTCGCACAAATTCCAAAAATCTTCCTGCTCATAGATTCCGCCGCCCCACAGCCGCAGCATGTTCATGTGCGCATCGGTGGCGTCGTTCAGCAGACCCGCATACCATTCACGATCCACCCGTGGGGCAAAGGTATCCGCTGGAATCCAGTTCGCACCCTTCGCGAAGAACGGCACACCGTTCACCATAAATTTGAAACTTTCGCCCCACTCGTCAGGTTCGCGCACCAGTTGTAAGGTGCGCAGGCCGATCCGCTTGTGCTGGGTATCAAGCTGACCGCTGGCATCGTACAGCGTGACGCTGACATCATAAAGCGGCTGATCGCCTAACTCATTGGGCCACCACAACGCCGGATTCTGGATCGTGATATCCGCAGTTGCCGTATCGCCCTTGACCGGGACTTCGGCCTGAGCGACTTCAGCCCCATTCAGTTTGACACTGATGATCACGGACAGCGCCGCGTTCGCCAGCCGTTCGATCTGAGTCTGGCAGTGCAGCGTCACCTGATCGGAAACGGTATGATCCTGCCGGATATGAACATCAGCTACCCGCGCCGTATTGAATCCAATCAGCGTGATATCGCGCCAGATGCCGCAGGTGACGAGGTTTGGACCCCAGTCCCAGCCGTAATTACACTGTTCCTTGCGCAGCCAGTTGCCACCCTTGATCCCGTTCCAGTTGGGCAAGACATGTTCTTTCAGTCGGTTAAGTCCATACGGCACCGCCGCCGCGAAACGAATCACAATCTCGTTATCGCCAGCAATCAGCACTGGTTTCACATCGAATTCATAGATACGGAACATATTGTCGGTGGTAGCGACAGGCTGACCATTGACTGTGATTTCAGCCAGAGTATCCAAGCCATCACAGTGCAATAACACCTGCTCATGCGTTAAAAACGCTTTATCCAGAGTGAAATGACGGGAGTAAGTCCAATCCGTTTCCCCAATCCACTGCACGCGCGCTTCGTTATCACGGTAATACGGATCGGGGATTTTGCCTGCCGCCAATAAATCAGTGTGAACAGTTCCCGGCACAGTTGCGGCAATGGCGTCTTTTTCACCCGCCTGATACAGCCGCCAAGCTCCATTGAGATTAATGTAGTCCATAGGTATCCTTAAAATTGAAGGCTAAAAGTAATTCGACCTCAATTTTACGTGACACTGAAAGCAGATGCGAAAAAATGGTTGATTTTACGAGCTTCAGCACTATAATCGTGTCCATGATCGACAACAAACTAACCTATTATCTCTCCGCGTGGAATCTTTCAAATCCGCAGTTTCTCACCCAGACGGCGACTAGCGACATTTACACAGTAACCTGCAATGCGGAGACCGTGGTTCTCAAGCTTCTATCTCCATCAGAAACAGAGGAGCAGAGGGGGGCGGTGGCGCTGCGTTATTTCGATGGTCATGGGGCGGTACGCCTGTTGCGACACGACAAAGGTGCCCATTTAATCGAATACGCTGAAGGCGATGAACTCGTAACGCTGGTTGAGCGTGGTGAGGACCAAAACGCCACGCGGATCATCGCGCAGGTGATCAAGCAGTTCCACGCTGTCTCGCAGGATGCCCCACGCGACGGTTTATTCATGCTTGAGCGCTGGTTTGGCGCGCTGTTCGACAAAGCAGCGGCGGACAGAAGCGCAGGGATCGAGTCGATCTACGTGCGTGGAGCGGCTCTCGCTAAACACCTGCTCGCTGATCAGCGCGACGTGCGCGTGCTGCATGGGGATATCCATCACCGGAATATTCGGCGGTCGTCACGCGGCTGGCTTGCGTTCGACCCGAAAGGCTTAATCGGTGAACGCACCTATGACTGCGCCAACACGCTCTGCAACCCGTTTCCCTGGACGAACATCGTCCACAATGAAACCCGCCTTCTGACCCAGGCCGCGATCCTCGCCGAAACGCTTGAAATCGACCTACCCCGTGT
>DATAMF010000534.1:0-3899 GCA_036260665.1 Aggregatilineaceae bacterium
ATAGGAAGCGCCCTGCTGATGGCGGCGATTGATCTGGCGGAAAACTGGCTCAACCTGAGCCGGATCGAGTTGGAAGTATTCGTTGATAATGAACCCGCGCTGAAACTTTATCGGAAATTTGGGTTTGAAATCGAAGGGATGCTGAAGGATTTTGCGTTTCGGGATGGCAAGTATGTTGATACGTATGCGATGGCGCGGATCAAAGGCGAAACCAAACCATGAGCAAACTAACGATTCGGCATGCTACGGCGGATGACTGGCCGATAGTGGCGGACCTGGGCGCTCAAATTTTCGCACGGGGCGAAGGGTATGATAACCATTACAAAGCATGGATGAACAACCTGAGCGATCCCTGGTTCCGGTGGGAACAAACCTATATCGGGTTGATCGACGGGCAGATTGTGTCACATGTCAGTTATATGGATCGGGTGCTGCGATATGGGCGGCAGGCGGAGTTCCGGTTTGGCGGCATATCGGGGGTGATCACACGTCCTGAATACCGGGGGCGGGGGTATGCTGCTGAGGTGATGAAAGCGGCCCTGCGGGGGATCGAAGGCGAGAAATATCACCTGACGCTGCTGGATGGCATTGCGCGATATTACGACCAATTCGGGTATGTCACGATCTGGCCGACGCGCACGACCAAATTCACGATTAAGGACCTGCTGCGGGTGGAAGATGATGGGGCGGGCTACCGCGTGAGAGCCTACCACCCAGACGACCTTCCGGCGCTGCTGGCGTTGTATGAGGCAGAATGGGGAAACCGGCCCTGTTTTATCCCCCGAACCGCCGAGTGGATGGAAAGCAAGGTCCGACTTGTTTCGGCTGAGGGGAATCCATACACGTATGTCGTCGAAGACAAAATGGGGAACATACAAGGGTATTCGTGCGGGTGGCAAATCCAAGAACGGATGGAAGTGATCGTCACGAATCTGGCTGCAACGGTGGCCCTGCTGCGACATACCGCGCAACTGCTGGCGGATCAGCCGGATACAGCGGGTTGGTGGCTGGATTTGCCGAATACAAACGCGGCGACCTATGCCCAACAGGTATGCACCATGCAATTCCACACGAATGCTATTCAGCGCGGCGGATGGCGCGGGCGATTCGTGGATCGCAAAAGCGCGCTGGAGATTTTGCAGAGCGAATATCGTGATGTCGTGTTTGAGGCGCAAAATGACTGCATTGTCATACGGGCCGGGAAACACGAGCTACACGTTACGGAAAGTGAACTGCTGCAATTGATGTTCGGGGAAACGCCGTACCTGTACAAGACGGCGGAACGGGACATTTTAGAGCACTTATTTCCACCCCAGGTCAACGGACTGGCGGGGTTAGACTGGTTCTAAACTATGGACATTCACCATCCTTCTGAACTGGCAGCACTGCGCGGCGAACCGAGTTATGTCTGGCGGGAGGGGCAGGAACGACGGCTGCACATGATCGAACGCTGGGCGAAGTTGAAAGATGCGGTGATTCTGGAAGCGGGCTGTGGGAACGGGATGTACAGCAGCCAGTTTCGACGGCGATTTTCGATGGCGGTTGAAGCGTTCGATCTGGAGTTCGAGCGGGTGAAAAGCGCGCAGGAAGATACCCCGCATGCGCTGGTGTCGGCGGCAGAGGCGATTCCGTACCGGAACGGCCTGTTCGATACGATTCTGTCGAATGAAGTGATTGAACATGTAACCGATGACCGATTGGCGGTTGAGGAAATGGTGCGGACGCTCAAACCGGGCGGGCGAATTGTGTTATTCTGCCCGAATCGATGGTATCCGGTGGAGCAGCACGGGCATTACTGGAAGGGCGAATATCATTTTGGGAACACGCCGCTGATTAATTATCTGCCGGACCGCTGGCGTAACCAACTTGCGCCGCATGTACGGGCGTATACCGCGCGGCAGGTGCGGCATTTGTTTGATGGGCTGCCGGTGCGAGTTGTTCACCATACGCGGATATTCGGCGGATATGACAACATCGTGCGGCGGTATCCGCGCGTGGGCGGGTTGATGCGGCGGATGTTATATGCGCTGGAACATACCCCGTTCCGGTTCTTTGCGCTTTCGCACCTGTTGATTGTTGAAAAAATAGAAAAATAGAAAAAATATAAGAATCCCAACAACTGATACCTGATTTTGTTACATTATCCATAAGTCGGGATGAGGGTGAAAACAGGCGTGATGCGGTTCACCCCTATCCTCCCGGCCTCCTTTCCCCGCACGCGGAGAAAGGAGGGGGCGCGGCAAGCAGGGCAATTCGTGAATTGCCCCTACGAACCTCACCCCCTCAGTCCCCCTCTCCAGCCAAGCTGGAAGAGGGGGAAGCGGCGTATCGAGGGTGGGGAAGACATAGAATTGCGGAGGACACGGTAAGTTGTTTGATCTGTCGATTGAGACGCTGCTGGGACGTGTTATCGGGATTGTGTTGGGATTTGCACTGCATGAATGGGCACACGCATATACAGCGTATCGCCTGGGCGACAACACCGCGTATAACCAGGGCCGACTGACGGTTGATCCACGCGCACACATTGATCCCCTGGGGTTGATGCTGGCGTTTGTGGTTGGATTCGGGTGGGCCAAACCGGTTCCGGTTAATCCTCGCGCATTTTATCCCAATGAAAAACGGGGCCTGATGATCGTATCGCTGGCGGGACCGCTGATGAACCTGGCGATTGCGGTGGTATTCGGGGTGTTGATTCAGGTTGTGGGCGGGATGGGAGATTTCATCACTAACGTACTCGGCGCGGTGGTGCTGTTTAACCTTGTGCTATTTGTGTTTAACCTGCTGCCGTTTTCGCCCCTAGACGGATATAAAATTGCGGTGGGCGTGCTGCCCGCCGAACAAAGCTACCAGATGGTGCGGCATGAACGCGATACGACACTGATGCTGCTGGTGCTGCTGATGCTGGGGGCGATCAGTTGGGGGCGGTTTGATCCACTGTGGACGGTGCTGGGACCACCGCTCCGATTTCTGTATCATGTGCTGGTATGAGCGTTTCAACTCGACTGCGCCAGGGATTACGCGCGCTGGGAGCCTGGGCACGGCCTGTCGAGGATGAACGGGCGCGGGATGTCCTCAGCCCTACGCTATTCGATCTTTACCGACAGATGCGCCGATCTGAACGGCAGCACAGCCTGCGCGTGCTGCATGAGCTTATGGACGCCGGACATGCAGAGCCGGACCTGTGGGCCGCCGCGCTGCTGCATGATGTGGGCAAGGTGCGGACGGCGTTTTTTCTGCCGGAGAAGGTGCTGGTGGTGCTGGTCAAAGCCTTCGCGCCCGAACGATACGAACGGTGGGGCAGTGGATCGGAGCGGGGGTGGCGGCGACCCTTCGCGGTGAGTGTGCAACACCCAGTGTGGGGGGGCGGAGATGGTGCAAGCGGCGGGCGGGACACCGTGTATGGTTGAACTGATCCGGCGGCACCAAGACCGGCTCGACGGACCGCCGCAAACCGAAAGCGAGCGGCTGCTGCTGGCGCTGCAAAAGTTCGATGATCGCAACTGAATTGGAAGCGCGTAGAATAGGGTAGAACCTACGTAAAAAGACACAGGATAAAAGGATAACAGACCATGCATGTGAATGTCACCCTGGTGGGCCTGGATCGCATCAGCGCGTCGTTTGGGCTGGCATTAAAACGCCACGAAAAAGATAAAGGGAGTCATACATTTACCATTATCGGCAATGATCCCAAGGTTTTGCCGATGAAAGACGCCAAAAAAATGGGCGCGGTGGATGACTTTGAGCGCGGGATGATCAAGGCGATTGGGAACGCGAATCTCGTCGTGATCAGCGCGCCGTATGGCATTATTGGGGATTTATATGAAGCGATTGGACCGAACTTAAAACCAGGGGCGGTTGTATTTGATTTTTCGCTGCATAAACAATCGATTATTGAA
>DATAMF010000538.1:0-5057 GCA_036260665.1 Aggregatilineaceae bacterium
AGCCCCGGTGCAGGCAGTACCAGCGTCGCGTTGCTCAGCAGCATTGCCAGAAATGCGCCGAGATAACCGAGCGTCTTTAGATCCTCCATGCGCTTTTCATTGACGACGATGAGCAGGGTTACAGCCACAACCATCACCATCGACAGGCCGCGCATTACACAGGATGATCGGGATCGATTAGACATCGACACCTCTTCAGGTTTAAGAAGTCGCAGGCGCGAGCAGACTGCGAATGCGGGAGGCGACCATCTCAATCGCGACTAGATTTTTGCCCCCTTCAGGAATGATTACATCCGCATAACGTTTGCTGGGTTCCACAAATTCCAGGTGCATAGGCCGCACACTCAACATATACTGGTCGATGACCGACTCCACCGTGCGCCCACGCTCCATAATATCCCGCCGCAGCCGCCGGATAAATCGAATATCCGGATCAGTATCAACAAAGATACGTACGTCAAATAACTGGCGAAGTTCCGCTTCTGAAAAGACAAGGATACCTTCCACCAGGATGATCGGCTGGGGATGGGCCACTCGTACTTCTCCCGTGCGCCGGTACGTCGTGAAGTCGTAGATCGGCACTTCCACGGGGTGTCCCTGTTTAAGCTGGCGAATGTGTTCGCACAACAGCGAGGTTTCGAGTGAATCAGGATGGTCAAAATTGATCAGGCCGTCATGCGAGCGCGGAATAATATCAATGTCTTTGTAATAGGAATCATGTTCCAGGTAGGCGATATGTTCGTTCCCTACCCGTTCCAGTACCGCGTTGGACACAGTGGTTTTGCCCGAACCGGACCCTCCCGCAACGCCGATGGTAACGGGAACTGCCTGCGTAAAGTCGGTCATCCATACGCCTCCGAGACAAATAAAACAATGCCCACAGCATAATAACTGGGGCATCGATTCAACTAGAGCCACCCATGAGAGTTGAACTCATAACCTAACGCTTACGAAGCGTTTGCTCTGCCATTGAGCTAGGGTGGCGTAGCTGGTTGGCATTATAGCAAGATGAGCGCATGCTGGCAAGGCTGAATTTTGCTCTTAATCATCGATTTTGGCTGCTTCACTCGGTTCTTGCCTCTCCACCACCACTGCCCGGATGGCCTCATCCAATCCCGCCCGAATAGCGGTGTTATATAGCTCGAACACGGGCGCGCTTACACCAAAGCTCAGTGTGCTGCCCCACGCCGCCTGTACCTCCTCCATTCCCGCGACATTCACGGGCGCTTGCCCGGTGTTTTCAAACCAGGATCGCTGGGCATCGGGCGACAGCAAATACATCAGAAACTGACCGGCGGCTTCGCGGGAACTGGCTGTAATGTTCACACTTTCCATCACAATCTGAGGGATAATCAGCGTTCGCCAGGCTGACCCCCCGATTCGCGGTAGGATTGCCACCGCCAATTGATCGCCGAGTGCGGCTTTCAGAGTAGGGTATTCATTGGACGACGCCAGCAAAAAGGGCCGCTCCCCGTTGGTAAACGCGCTGTAGTCATCCGTAAACGTGAAACTGGGTGCGAGCTTTTGCACCTGTGTCAGAAAAGATTCTACGCCACTCGTTGTAACCAATGTCCCGCCCGCTGCATCTAATAAGAGGTTTCCCATGTCAAAATACAGCCCGGACAGGGTGAAGAAATCAGGTGCTGCTACGATGTTCCCGTTCTCTGTCGCGAAATCTTCAAAAACGGTGGGCACCGTCGCGACGAGGGTTGTGTTGTAATAGAGCGTCGTGAATTCCGCTGCAAACGGTACACCATAATCGGTGTCCGCGTATTCTGTTGCGGTCAGCAGCGCTTCGGGAAGCTGATCGGTGAGCTTACGCCTGACATCGGTATAAATTGGCTCCAGCAGCCCCTGGTCGGCAAGCCGAGGAATCCAGGTGAGCGGGCCGAAAATGAGATCGGGTCCGGCCCCATTTTGAATGACGGCGTCGAATAACTGATCGGGCAGCGCATCAGGATCAACATATTCCAACGTGATGGTGATTTGCGGATTCTGCGCGATAAAATCCGTTACAATCTTTTGTAAGGCGGTTTGCGCTGGTTCATCAAATGGATGCCAGATGAGCAGCGTTTGTGGGGCAGGCGTAAACGTCGGGGCCAGTGTCGTCTTGGGCGCAGTTGGCTTAGGGTCGTCTTGGGCGCATGAAGCCAGTAAGATTACGATCATAAGGAAAGTCAGGTAACGCCGCAGCATGCCATCGCTCCTCGGTCATGAGAAGATCATGAATGTATTGTACCCAAATTCGGGAAATGAAACTGGCGTCCATTATAATTGATTTGCCGAGGGATGATGTGACGTAATCTGGCATTCGCCAGTTAATAAGAGAGGAATCAAAGTGAACATTACGCGATTGACAGACGAGAGTCTGTTCAACCAGTTACGTGATGAATGGATCGAACTGCTAGCCGATAGTTCTGCTGATGAGATCTTTATGACCTGGGAGTGGCAGTCGATCTGGTGGTACAGCTATCAGCCCGGCCACTTGTGGGTGTTGGCTGTGCGTGACGATGCAGGTCGCCTCCAGGGGATCGCGCCCTGGTTTTTCTGCGCGGAAGATGGGGTTCGCCGGATTTCAGCAATTGGCTGTGTCGATGTGACCGACTATATGGAAGTCATTGCCCGGCGTGGTTTTGAAACCCAGGTTTTCGATGCGCTGGCCCAGTATTTGGCGGAACACCGGACGGATTACGACGAACTCAGCTTGTGTAATATTCCCGAAAATTCCGCCAGCCACACACATCTACCCCAGTCGCTGCAAAAGCGTGGTTTTTCAGTCTCGTTGAGCGTTGATGAGGTTTGCCCCATCATTACGCTTCCCGATGAGTTTAACGACTACATCGCGAGTCTGGATAAAAAGAACCGCCATGAACTACGTCGCAAGCTGCGCCGGGCCTTGGGCGGTTTGGAGCAGGTGGAGTGGTATGTGGTGGGCAGCGAACATGATCTTATGGCCGAATTAGCTTGTTTTATTCACTTGATGGGCATCAGCAGTGCCGATAAAGCGACTTTCTTGCGTGACCCGCAGAACTTTACGTTTTTTAAGCACATCGTACCGGTGATGGCCGAAAAAGGCTGGTTGCAGTTAGCCTTCTTGACCGTGAATGGCGAGCGCGCTGCCGCTTACCTGAATTTTGACTATAACAATCGGGTGTTGGTTTACAACTCGGGCCTCGAACCGTCCGCCTTCGGCCACCTGAGTCCCGGCATCGTGCTGCTGGCCCGGCTCATTGAGCATGCCATTCGTGAAAAGCGCGAGGTCTTCGATTTTCTGCGGGGCAACGAATCCTATAAGTACGATATGGGTGGCAAAGATACCTACGTCTATCGTTTAGTCGCGCAGCAAAACTAAAATCATAAGCGGCCCGCCGAGCTTCAGTCTAGCGGCGGGCCGCTGTTTACCCGCCGTAGGAGTTGACGGTGTTGATCATTTCGGCGCTGATATAGGGCGGTTGATCTTCAAGGTCCAGTGCTTTTTCCTCGCTGATCATGACCTGTCCCTTGTAGTACAGCACATCATTGAATGCATCATAGCGATAACGCCGGGTTACCCAACCATACTCGGCATGGTAAAAAACCACGTTAAATTGCAGCGCATCCTCATTCGGTATGTCTTCTTCTTCGATCATCCAGACGGGTGCATACTGCTGCAAATGCGAGATGACTTTCCGGTCACGACGCTCTTTCATCCCAGTGATCGGATTCTGTTCTTCCATAGCTTCCTCTTTTGGGTTCTTTTTAGTGTAGATGTCCTGCCTCAATTGTATTCAATTCCAGCCTGTTCTGGTAGGCTTGTATAATAAAACACAAAATAGGAAGCGGGTGAGCTATGACCATCGGCCAACATCGCGCCATCTCCCTGTGGGGTGGACGCGGCACACGGCAATTGTTACGTTTGCGGCATGCCAATCGTTTGCTGGATAACCCCACCTTTGACATGGCGCATACCGAAGAAGGTGTTGAGCGGGTGCGATCAGCGGGTTTTAACTGGGTCTACCTGTTACTCAGTTGGAATTTTCCACCTGAAGCTGAAGACCTGGAGCAGGAGATATTCCGCCGCGCGATCCGGCTGTATCAAGCCGCCGGGATTCAGGTTTGCGGCGCGCTTCCCGTCTCTGCCTGCATGGATCAGGGTAGTTATCATGACCAGGACTGGTATGCCCAGACCGGGCGCGGGCGGCGGATTCAGGTCCAGAAAGGCCGCTCTTTCACCTGTTGGAATGCGGATCAATGGCTGGAAGAAGTGCGGACGCGCATCCGTTGGCTGGTCGAGGCAGGTGTAGATGGGTTGCTGCTGCTGGAAGCGTGGAACTGGCAGACGATTGTTTGCCGTGATGCGCGCTGTCAGTCAGCTTTCGCGGCGGCCACAGATCGCGCCAAACTTCCCCGTTTTGTAGATAAATCCTATCGCCAGTGGCAGTCCGATCTGATCATGCGCCGTGTAGCAGATTGGTTTACGTTTGCACGCGACCTGAATCCGAAATTGCTCACCATGGTCGATCACCCTCAAACCTCGCTAGTTGTTGATCAAGTGCTCATCGATGGCCTTCTGCCGCATGACGGCCTGACCAATGCACCTGCGTTGTCTGCCGCTCTGGCCTGCGAAAAACATCTGGTTAGCCATGTGGGGCCGCTTGGCGATGACGATGATCTGACCACTAGCGCGAAGCCCCTGCTTCTGGCTTTGACTGAGGCGAGCGCGTTAGGCGTTGCGCCGCTTCTCAAAGGCAATGGTTACAGCGTTCATGGTCATCCTACCTTATGGCTGCATCCAGCGTATGATCAGCACCACCAATGGGTATCAGCCTTTAATCAGTGGCTGGTGCGCAATGCGGACTGGTTGGCCTTCTGTGGCAATGTCAGCCCCTTGGCGATTTATTATCCCCATGGGGATGCGCTGCCTATTTTTGCGTCTGCCTGCCAGATTCTTATTCGTCACGGCTTTCCGCTGCGTGTCGTGGGGCAGGGCGATTGGGATGGCGTGACGACGTTGATTTTTCCACCTGATTCCACGCCGGAAGCCCGCCGCCGTCTGGAAAACTACAACGGCGGACGCG
>DATAMF010000035.1:0-7397 GCA_036260665.1 Aggregatilineaceae bacterium
ACACGGCCACTGCCACGTGATCGTGGAATTATCCCCCATCAGCACAATCTGGCGGACCTCCCGGTTCGGGTCCACGCCGCTCACCCGAAAATGATAATCCACCACCTCGCCGCGATAATCGTTCCCCGGACACCCGCTCCCGATCAATTTTGCGCCGTCCTGCCCTTCATACGTCAGCCCCAGCCGCTGCACGATGATCTGAACCGGCGGCGCGGACTCCACCCGGCTCCCGACGCGCGCCAGGCTCACCTGCTGCACCACCAGCGGAAACGGCTTCCCGGCGCGGTCCCGCAGGGCTTCGCTGCGATTGCACAGCGTGATCATGTTCATCTGGTTGGCAACAATCAGATCGGTGATGTCGAAAACATAATGATACGCCGCCCCCTCCAACACCTGATACCCGGAGCCGGGCAGGTTATTCATCTCAAAATCTGGGCTGTAAAATACCTGCCAGCCGCCCGACGCCTGCGTATACGCATACTGCCGCCCATCCGCCAGCGTGAACGTACTGGCTTTGTTGACCAGCGCCAATTGATCGATAGGCTGGCCGTTAACCTGCAACTGCATCACGGGCGCGCTGCCCGCCAGCGTCCCCCAATCGATCCGCGCGTCCAGCGCCAGCAGCGCCGCCCGTTGTGTTTCCGCCCACACCTGCCATGTCACCATTTCTCCGGCTTGCAGCGTGGCGGGTCCGGTAAGCAGCATTTGAAAATCAGATTCCCCTGTCCCCTGGCCCTGCGCGGGCGAGAAGAAAACCAGATTCAGAAGAGCGCTGAACACGATCAGACTTGCCACTATATGTCGCATCGCTGTTCCTCCGTTTTTTCTCATTATAGGGGCGTTTTGGCTCAACGTGGGCAAACGTCAGACGAAAGCTGAGTGAGCGTGGTGTAGGGGGAGCAGAGTCGCATTCGCCCTGCTCCCCAAGCAGCTTATTCCCATTTCACATGGATGACGGTCTTCGTACCCCCTTCATCCAGACGTTTCACGTCCTCGTCATACCAGACCGTGAATGGGGTCTCCGCTGGCAAAAAACGTTTGGCAAATCCATAGACGACCCCATATTCCAGATCGTCAGGATAAACACCCCCATCCAGGGTCAGCAGATAATGTTTTTCTTCTAGTTTTTGGGTGATTTTGCGTCCGATATAGCCGTTACGATGATTGACCTGATAATGCTCGTTCCAACCCTCCAGCACTTGAGGGAGCGTCGGCTGGTTCAATGAATCTGGCATGAGTGCTACATTGGCAATGGACATGCCAATCGCGACAAAACTGGGGACCAGATGGCTCTTGTTTAAATCATTGAACAGATCAAGCAGATTTTGCAGCGGATACCACTGATCCTCGCGGAGATTAATCAAATGATACGTGCTCAGATACGGCGCGATTTGGTCAGCGACCAAATTATCAACGAGCGACAAGAGCGTTGCTCCACTTATTTCCGTTCCCGGTTCACACGTAAGTTTTCTCATAATACCCCCGTATTGCAACTAGAGAATCATGCCATTTGTTATTCCTAGCCTCTTGGCGCGGGATGTTTCAGTCCGAGTTAGATCCATAATACTTTAAATTCCATAAAATTGGAATAAAGTCATCGTTAACGGGTGGATCGCAGGCCAGGTGCGTTTCATTATGCAATCTGCCTGTTAACGCCCATCTGTCGGCTGCACACAAGGGATTGCAAGTGCGGCGCGCTGTCGCTATGATTAACCGCTTCGACAGAACCACATTCGCATGAGGCTTACCTTGAAATCAATTGATCCTCCCTCCGCGCAGCGGCATGATCCGTATGCCGCGCTGCGTTTTCGTGATTTTCGGCTGCTTTTTATCGGGCGCTTTATCGCCACCTTTGGCGAGCAAATGGTATCGTTTGCCGTCGGTTGGGAACTCTGGCAGCGCACTCGCAATGAATTAGCCTTAGGGCTGGTCGGGCTGGTGCTGGTCATCCCGGTGATTCTGTTTTCGCTTCCGGGCGGGCATGTCGCTGACCAGTACAACCGTAAGCGGATTGTGCTGATCACCCAGCTTATTTTTGCCGCGTGTACGCTGAGTTTGGGTGTGCTGTCCTGGCAGGTAGGATCCCTGGTGCTGATCTATCTGTGCTTGTTCGGCATCGGCCTCGCGCGCGCGTTCAACAGTCCCGCCGCCTCGACCCTGCTCCCCCAGACTGTGCCGCCCGAACATTTCACCAGCGCCGCCACCTGGAGCAGCAGCGCATGGCAGCTTGCCGCCGTACTCGGTCCCGCCAGTGCCGGGCTGCTGATCGCCCTGCTGGACAGCGCCACCTTGATCTATTTTCTGGACGCCATCGGTGGGATCACGTTCCTCATCCTGATCTCGATGATCAAGGGACGGCAGTTAGCCCTCTCACGCAAAGCCGCCACCCTGGATTCGCTGCTCGAAGGTATTCATTTTATCCGCCGCTCAAAGGTGATCTTATCCGCCATCACGCTCGATATGTTCGCCGTGCTGCTCGGCGGCGCGGTGACACTGCTGCCCGTCTACGCCACCGATATTCTCCACGTCGATTCCGTCGGGCTGGGCATCATGCGCGCGGCCCCCTCCATCGGCGCGGTGCTCATGGCGATCACGCTGGCCCATCTGCCGCCCTTCCAGCATGCAGGCCGGACACTGCTCTGGGCCGTCGCGGGCTTCGGGCTGGCGACGATCATTTTCGGCATCTCGACGTGGTTTTGGCTGTCCCTGCTGATGCTGCTGATCCTCGGCGCGCTCGACAATATCAGCGTCGTGATCCGTGCTTCCCTGCTGCTGACCCACACCCCGGACGAAATGCGCGGGCGGGTGTCCTCCGTCAACAGCATTTTTATCAGTGCCTCGAATGAATTAGGGGGCTTTGAATCGGGAGCCGTTGCCGCGCTGGTCGGCCCCGTCCTGACCGTCATCGGGGGCGGGATCGGCACGATCCTGGTGGTAGTGGCTGTCGCGCGCCGTTGGCCGGAAATGCGCAACCTGCGCACCCTCGACGCCCCCTCGCCTGCGCCCGCCGCCGCCGACTAAATAAGCATTCGTAGGGGCGATTCACGAATCGCCCCGCCCCGATTTGGTCGACAGGGTGCCTACACCGCTAACTCTTTCCGATCAATGAACCACCACGCCAGCCCGAAGAACAGCACGCTGACCACAGCCAGCACCGCCCAGTCGCCCCACTGCGCGCCGTCGTTGATCGCAGTGCCCGCGCTGTAGTAGTCGTAGGCCATCAGCGGCTTGATCGCGTCCAGTGCATCCGACAACCCCGACAGGCTGTAGATCAAATACGTGCCGATCAGCGCCAGATACGCGACAGCGCCCGCGTAATGTTTACTCGATGGCACCACCGCCGCCAGCAGATAGCTCAGCCCGGTGAACACCGTCAGCAGGAAAAACGAACCATACAGCCCCACCGCCAACTCGATCAGGTTGATGTCAAATTCCGTCCAGATCAGCGATCCGGCCCAAAATCCGGCGATAGAAAATGTCAGCACAATCAGGATCATGCTGATGGTTGCCAGCGCGCGCCCAGTGAACATCTGGCGGCGCGACACAGGCAGGCTCATCATCACATCCAGCGTCCCGTCCCGTTCGGCGTTGGTGATGGCATTAAACGCCTGGACAACCGCCAGCGCCCCGATGATGACGATCCCATACAGCATGAAATACGTCTGCACAAACGTGCCGATATCGGTCAGACTGTAGGTATCGGGATCAAAATCCCCGCCCATGAACACCGACATCATCTCTTTCGGATACGACTTCAGCATCTCCTTATAGCTGTCTTCCTGCGCCTGCATCATCGGATAGAAGCTCACCATCAGCAGGGCATAGAGGCCCAACCCGATGCTCAACCACAGCATCGTGCGCTGCGAGTCACGCATTGCTTTTTTGTAGATCGCCCACATCTTACGCCTCCTTCTGCCCATAATAGGTCAGGAAGATCTCTTCCAGCGTCGGCTGGAACAGATGAATATCACGAATATCATATTTGGCAGCCTGTTTGATCACCGCGTTGATGTCAGTATCGCCGCTGATCCGCATCTTCAGATCGTGATCCTCCGCCACCAGATCGCTCACGCCGCGAATCGCGCTGAATCCGTCCACAGCGGCAGGTGTCGCCATAGTCAGCGTCAGCCACCGGAACGAGACGCGTGTCAGATCGGCAATCGTCTGCACCGCTTCGATCTCCCCCGCCCGGATAATCGCCACGCGATCACAAATCTGTTCGACTTCCGGCAGGTTATGCGACGACAAAAACACCGTCCGCCCTTCCGCGCGTACTTCGCGCATCAGCACATGAAACACCTGCTGCATCAGCGGGTCCAGCCCCGTCGTCGGCTCGTCCAAAACCAGCAGTTCTGGTTTATGTGCCAACGCCGCGATCAGTCCCATTTTGCGCTTCATGCCCGTAGACATGCCTTTTAGCGAACGGGTTAAATCGTAATCCAGCATAGCTGCCAATCGCCGCGCTTCTTCGATAAAGGACTGTTGGCGCAGCCCTTCCAGCCAGCGGATATACTGCTCGCCGGTCCAATTTTCCCACAGTTTCAGCTCCGATGGCAGATACCCCAGCCGCGCCCGGATCGCCACGCTATCGCGCCGCGCATCCAGGCCGAAGAGTTCCGCCGATCCCGATGAAGGGCGTATGAAGTCCAACAGAGTGCGGATCGTCGTCGTTTTGCCCGCTCCATTCGGCCCCAGAAACCCGAAAATTTCCCCTTGTATCACGTCCAGGTTCACGTCTTTGATCGCTGTGAACGAGCCATAACGATGGGTGAGGTGATGAGTTTGGATGACGGTCGCCATAGTAGACCCCTTTCCCTGATTGGCTAATTTAGGCTCACAACATATTATATTTAGGTAAGCCTAAAAATGTCAATAAGCATATAAAAACCACGTGTTTACGCAGTCCCAACCCAATATTTTGAATGTTTCGAGCGCTTCTACCCGGCGCGTTTAGCTTTCCGCTCTTTTTCCCACTTCACGATCAAATCGGGCAGTTCGCGCTCAAAAAATGCATACATATCGCGCAGGCCCGCCAGCCGTGCTTCCACCTCAGGGGGATCATTTTTCACCAGCGCCATCCCCTGCTCCATCAGTTCGCGGAAAGCGATCACCCGCCCAATACCCTGCTTCATCGCCCCGATCCAGTTTTCTGGTTCGAGCCGATAATAATCGGGGCGGATACCGGGTATGCTGAACTGCTCGATCAGACCTAATCCTTCCAGATAGCGTGTCATGCTGCTGATCGATCCCTTACTTGCTTGGAGATCCTCCGCCAGTTCGTTGAGGGTTCGGTGCGGCGGATCACAAACCAGCAGCCAGCCGAGGATGCGTCCTGCCATGCGCGGCATCCCTTCCGCCTCCATCAGCAGCGCGACTTCCTCCGCGTAGTGACGTTTACCGTCTATATCGTCCACCCAGGTTCTCCTGTACACGTTTCCAGATGTGACATAGTATAGCGCGTACAGTTTGTTCAGTCAATACTGAACAAATGATACGATCAGTCTGTTCAGTACAGACCCCCAATTTTTAGGGGGTGTCGGGTATACGGCGGTTCGTTTGGGATCGTTCGTGGGGCCAGGAACAAGGCAAGCCCGCCCCCATTTGTTCAAAAAGACAGTAAACAAATAAGCATTTTTAATGCATGATACGTACATATATTAGTTACCCGAAAATTTGGATGAGGACGATGAACTTATACAACTTGGACATTCACCAAATGTTTCTCGTGACCCAAAAAGCCCTCGTGACGGACGCGGACAAACTCCTTATTTTGGAGAATGCCTACGCCCCCTACTGGGAACTCCCCGGCGGGTTGCTGGAATTTGATGAAACGCTCCCCTCCGGGCTGATCCGTGAAGTCCGCGAAGAAACCGGCTTGATGGTCGCGGTGGAACAGCTTCTCGCCGCGTGGGACTTCTCCGAATCGGCCTTCCGCGTCCGCGACGGCCGCCAATTGGATGCAAAAATCATCGGGCTGGCGTTTCAATGCCAGCGTATCGGTGGCAGTATTCGCCTTAGCACCGAACACCGCCAACATCGTTGGGCCACGCATGACGAACTGCGCCGCCTTAAATTTTCTCCCAACTCCAAGTTCGCCATCGAGCAGTATTTGTTCCCTCATTTTTCCAACCAATAACCGCTTCCCCCTCTCCAACCGAGTTGGAGAGGGGGACTGAGGTTCGGTCAATTCCCGCATCGCCCCCACTTTTTCGGGATGCCACCCATGCGTAGGATATGCTACACTTCATGTCATGAACCAAACCCTATGCGCGACTCTTCCGCGCCAGAGGTGAGACTATGGATGAGGAAATTCGCTCCGACCAGACCCGCGACCTCTCCGAAGCGCGCGTCGCCTATGAAATGGCGCTGCTGCAACTGGAAGAGGCGCTGCCCCACAACCAGATTGAGCCGGTGGTCATCGACCCAACCACCATCTCCTGGCGGCGGGTGCTGCTGCATCTGCTGCTGCTGCTCCCGCTGACCATTTTTCGCTTCTTCCGCAATATTTTCCGCGAGATCAGCCGCGAAGTGGGCGATCTGTTCAGCGGGGCCAAAACCCGCCTGATTACCCTCACCACCGGCAAACCTGCCGTTTTCGTCGGTCCCCAGGCCGACCACCAGCGCCAGATCCGCATGCTGCTGCTCGAAACGCTCTGGGCGCGCGACCATGTCCAGGACACCATCGAAGACCGCGATGGCGCATCCTATGCCTCCAAACGCGAGGCCCTTACTTTTGTGATGGCAAACGAAACCCGCTTGCAGCACATCGGCCAATTGGCGCTCGAACAGGCGGGCATCGAAACCAGCGATCTGCGCGAAGTCCAGCCCACCGCCCCCGAACCGGATCGTTGGTGGTGGTTCCTGAATCTGCCCCGCGCCCGCCGCGCCCGCCGTATGAATACCCTCTGGTTCATTCTCGCCATCGTCCCCGCGCTCGCTTCGATTGTGCTGGTCACGCTCCTCGCGCAGCGCCTGGCGATCAACGGCCCCGACCTGCTTTCGGGTGCATCCGTGATCGCCCAGGTCGGACTCGGCCTCGCCAGTATTATCGCCGGGCGCGAAATTTTGAACGATCTCATTTTGCGCGGCGCGCGTGTCTCCTGGCAGGGACAGTTGTCCTTTGCTTTGGCCTCGCTGTTCCTGCTGGTGATCGTCATTTTCTATTTTCTCGCGCCGCCAGGGGCCGCCCTCGTCTATAACGTCTTCGGCCAGCGCGCGATCAAAGCGGGCAACGCCGCCGAAGCCGAACTCGACCTCGAATCCGCCGCCCGCCTCGATCCCGATCCCTATGCCGCTTCGCTGCTCGAAGTCGGCTGTCTTTACCAGACCCTCGGATCGCCGGATCGCGCCCAGAGTGTTTTTGAGCGTGTCCTCGAAGCCGACTCGCGGCTGCTGCT
>DATAMF010000126.1:0-4554 GCA_036260665.1 Aggregatilineaceae bacterium
TGTGTTTGCCGCCAACTTGTCCGCTATTTTACCGCTAGCGGCGGCCTTTGCCCTTTTTCTTCCCCCCACCTTTTTTATCCCAGCTCGGTTTGTCGCCCGAGTCCATCTTGACCAGCTTCGGCTGGAACTCCGCCAGCGCCACCACGAGATCCGCCTGATCCGCCATCACCTGCCGGATGTCCTTGTACGCGCCGGGCGCTTCATCCAGCCCCGCCGAGAGCAGTTCCACACCGTCTGCCTTGAGCTTGCGCTTGACCACATCCCAATCGAATTTTTCAAGCGCCGCCTTGCGACTCATGCGGCGGCCCGCGCCGTGTGCGGCACTCGCCAGCGCTTCGATATTGCCCAGCCCGCGCACGACAAAGCCCGGCGCGCTCATGCTGCCCGGAATCACCCCCAGCACATCCTGGCCCGCCGGAGTTGCGCCCTTGCGGTGTACAACCGCTTCCCGCCCATCGACCATTTCCTTCCAGGCGAAATTGTGGTGGTTCTCGATCCCGCCCAACACCGGAACCCGCAGCGCGTCGATCACCTGGCGGTGAATCACGGCATGGTTGGCGCTGGCGTATCTTCCGGCCAACTCCATCGCCGCCCAATATTCCTGACCAGCTTCTTCGTCCAGATCGAGCCACGCCAGATGGATAAAATCTTTGGGGAGGCCGTGCCGCTGCTGCATGGCGACTTTGGTATAGTACTCCGCCATCTCCAGCCCGAAACGGCGGCTGCCACTGTGACTGAGCAGCGCGAGATACGTGCCGGGCGGAATTTTGCCCAGCGGCGAGTCGATCTCGGCATGCACCGTCAGCGCGCCGAACTCCACAAAATGATTGCCCGATCCACTGGTGCCCAACTGCCGCCACGCCGCATCTTTTCTGGATCGCGCCTGGGGATGCTCGTCCCACAGCGGATCGTCCATCACCGCATGATCACGCGGCGTTTCCCACTGCGAACCCGCACCAAACCGGGTTTGTTCTTCCAGAATGGTGCGGAACTTCTCCCGTTTTTGCTCCAATACATGCGGCGAGGCGTTGAAAACCGTCATTTTCATCCGGCAGGCAATATCCACCCCCACCGCATACGGGATCACGCTGTGATCTGTCGCCAGCACCCCGCCGATGGGCAGTCCGTACCCCTGGTGGGCGTCGGGCATCAGCGCGCCGCGAATCGAAACCGGGAGCCGCGCCGCCCGCTTCATCTGATCCAGCGCGCCCGCCTCAATGCCGTCCGCGCCCCACACTTGATACGGGGCGGTGTGGCCCAGATCGTAGCCGGATGCTTGCTTATTGTGATCCGCTCCAGCCAACGCTTCCGCCACCGCACCATACAGCGGATTGTCCAGAAAATTATCTGGATTTGCTAACACATCTGATAAATTGCTTAAAATCTCCTCAGCGGCATAACCCTCGGCTTCGGCAGTTTGAGCGGCTTGCAGCGCCAGCCCGATCACCTTGCCCGCCGGGAATCCGAGCTGCATAATGTCGTTCCCGTTCATTCGTAAACCCTTCCTTATCCCAGTGCAAACGTATAAAGGTAAAAATTGATTTACAAGTTTTTTGTTAATCGTTCTTTATTTTGTGCTAAAACCAGTGTATACTCAAAACTGGACTGGGTTTGATAATGCCAACACAGCACCAACTTTTTGCTTTTATACGCCTCAGTCGGTTGCACTTTTTAGCGATGCCGGTGTTATGTTATACACTGGGCGTCACAACGGCCTTGAACGAGCGCGGCTCGCTGAAGCAGAACCTGCTCGTGCCGGGATTAATAATCGAATTGCTGGCTCAGCTCAGCGTCGCCTATCTCAACGATTACGGGGACATGCCCACTGACCGGATCAACTCGCGGCGTACCCTGCTGAGCGGGGGCAGCGGCGAACTGACAACGGGTGTGCTGGCTCCCCAGGTGGCATTGGTGGCGGCGGCGCTATGCCAGGGCGGGGCGCTGCTGCTGGCAGCGCTGGTAAAAATCCCGGCGCTCAGTTGGCTTTGTTTGTTATTAGCCCTGGGCGCTGCCATCTTCTACACCGCGCCTCCGCTGCGGCTGTCATGGCATGGGTTAGGCGAATTGACAACCGCGCTGGTTGCGGCGCTGCTGGTGCCGTTATGGGCTTACAGTCTGCAAACCGGGCATCTAAGCTGGTCGATGGTGAAACTGTGTTTGCCGCTGCTGCCCTTCATTATGTCTATGTTTGTGGCAATAGCCGCCCCGGATATTGAGGCGGATCGCCAAGTGGGTAAACGGACCCTGCCCGTGCGTGTGGGCGAACATCGTCTTGTTTGGCTGTACAGCGCCCTGATCGCGCTCGGTTATGCGGCTGCCCTGCTTTTCTGGAACGGTGTATTTTCAACCGTTGTGCTGCTGCTGATCCTGCCGCTGACGATCTGGGCCGGATTGGGGTTGCGTGCCCCGCTCAGTCTACGTCCCTGGCCGCTGATGGGCATGATTGTGCGGGCTGCACTGGTGCCTGCTCTATTGTTGATTGTGTTAAACTTAGTTTTACGTTTTGCCTAAACAATATCTTGGTGTGTTCGGACAAAATACCCATATCTTTCTTTCGGGGCTTTTGTTAAGCTGTTATTGTTTCTGGCTCATAAGGAGCGGCATATGCGTATCATCTACATTGAGGACGATTTGGCGAACATTGCGCTGGTTGAGCGCGTTGTTCGTATGTCACGTGATATTCTGACCACCTACGTCACCGCCGAAGACGCTTTACTTCACATCATGCCCGGTGACGCTGATCTGATTTTAACCGATATTGACTTTGGCGAAGGCATGACCGGGCTGCAACTGACTCAGGCTCTGCGGGCGCGCGGCGTGGACTGCCCGATTATCGCCATGACCGCCTATGACCTTCAGGAATATGTCCGCTGGTCGGAGCAGGTGGGCAGTAATGACTTCCTGGTGAAGCCGGTGAATGTGCCCGACTTGTTAGATTTGCTCGATAATTACCGTCCTTAGTGCGCTCATTTTAGTTTTAGTCAGGTAGGGGGACATATGCAAGGCATCCGTAGTGTAAGCAGTCTTATCTCTGGTCCGGCGGCATTTTTTATCCTGATTGCCTTTTTCCTGCCCTGGATCACCATCTCATGCAGCGGCACTGAACTCGTTGACGCCTCCGGTTACGAAATGGCAACCGGGATCAAGGTCGATGATGAAGTCTCATCGGAAACGGACTCATCCAGTACCGATGATTCGGATGCTTACCTGCTGATCATCCCCGTGATGGCGCTGCTGACACTGGGCGTAGCGGGCGCGCGTTTGGCTGCTGTGGGTACCAGCCAGATGGCCGGAGTCGTCTATCTGATCGCCGGGGTGTTTGGTTTGGGCGCGCATCTCATCGAATTTATCCAGCTTCAATCCGACATCTCTGATCTGGAAAAAACATCGGGCGAAATTATCGAACTCAGTTATAAGTTTGGCTGGTGGCTCAGCATTCTCGGCTTGTTCGCCGTGCTGGCGGCTGCGTTTGTCGCCTTCACAGAACGTGAACAGCGGGCCTCGCCCTATCCACCCTATTATCAACAACCGGGCGGCGGGTACTACAGCGGCCCCTACTAAAAAAGCAGCCGGTGTGGGAAGGAGCCAACACCCAATTTGCCGCACCCAAACTTCCCACACTGGCTGTCGAACCATTCCTTTACAACTACACTGCCCTCGTTTTTTCCTGACCGGCGACAATTCCAGTACGTGTCAGCTTATCCTATCGCGGGTCGCGTTTTTCCGTAGCATACGGGCAGTCAAAAATCTTTCTCAGTTCAGTCCTGAACATATTCGATTCGGTGGAGTGGCACCCGCCACCCCAACCGCTGTCAGGATGACGAATGCGAGCGAAAACGACCTGCTGGACCTTCTATATTCTTCGCGCGGTTGTGTTTCGAACCGTGCATGGTGTCCTCGCTTTCTCTAGCTGAATAATTTTTCAGCCGTCGTCACGGGATTATTATGCGCCTCGATCTCGGCGATGGTCTGCTGGGCGGTATAGATGATGTCTTCCAACCAACCCACCATGTCCGCCGGGGTCACGGGCAAGTCTTTGTCCAGCCGTCCCGCGCTTGCTACGTCGTGCAGGCGGTCTAGTGACTGGAACACAGCCTCGAACCATTCGTCGGAGAACTGGATTAACTGGGGGTGAGTCTTGTAGTACATCATCTACCTCGTTTCAATAAAAATCTCTTTGTTCGGGGCTGGCCCTGAACCCTTGCATTTCCCGAACCAAAATGCAAACGGGGCATGAGATTGGTTTTTGGTCTCATGCCCCGTCGAAGGGTTCGTTTACTGGGTGGGCGGAAAATCTATGGGACTTCCTCCGCCGGATGAGACCCTATTTCATTTTTCATGAGCAGATAACCTTCAGACCAATCACTAATGCGCTTTGTCGCAGCATCACGTTCGACACCCAATCCGCAGGGGGCAATTATAAAATTGTCACTGGTTGATTGGCATAGACCGGATAACATCTCAAAGCTGCCTTTCTAGTGCTGTGTGGTCGAGCATTTCAAGAATACTCGAACCCTGAATGAAAATGCGCCGTACTCCAACCGGATGGCTGAC
>DATAMF010000084.1:0-4461 GCA_036260665.1 Aggregatilineaceae bacterium
TGCCCCATAGGGGACTCGAACCCCTGTTTCTGCCTTGAGAGGGCAATGTCCTGGACCGCTAGACGAATGGGGCCTCAATTCAAGAACACTTAGCATTGTACCAATCCTCCTAACTCAAGTCAAGGTTCGGGAGCGGGCAGAGCAGGGCAGAGCTATCGCATCAAACGTAAGAGAGTAGTTCCAACAAGAATGCATCCCAGCGCCAGGGGGGCATGGTTGGCCCACCACAGCGGCGAATTTCAAGTCGCCCATGCGTAACCCGAAACGCCCGCTGGCAGGCCTAGGCAAACCAGTCGATCACATCCTGGTGTAACTGCGAGTGGTTAGCCTTGAGGGCAAAGACGTAGTCTGCTTCACGGTTAATCACGGTACGCGCAATGTCTTTCTGGCACTTGAGGGCGTCGATGGTCACGATGCAGCCTTGATGAACAGCACCTGGAGTAGTTCCGGCACAGATGTAATCTCGTTGGATTTCTCGTCGGTCTGACGTTGTCCCTACTTCCCCGTGCCGCCTTGCCATTGACTGCGATCACTTGCCCTCGCCTGACGCGAAAGTGCTATTCCACCCAGGTTATGAATCGGCGTTGAAATTCCGCCGCATCCACCAACCGAAACACGCGGCTGAACGTGTCGTGGGAGGGAATTACCCACACTTCCGCCGGGGACCACCCCAACCGGCGCAAAGGGGAAGAATAAAATTTTTGCCCAGGAGGAAGTCAGGGCCGTTCCACATACAATTCGCGGGCCAGTTCGCTGCCTAGCACGAAGCTGTGACCGTTGCATGTCAGATGCATGGGACCATTAAACGGGCTGCGTGCCGTAACGGTCAGATTAGCCCCCGGCACCAAATGGATGCTCGACAAATAGCGCAGTTTTTCCGGATCATGGGTTTTGACGCGGCTGACTCGTGCATCCGTTTTTTCCGGCCATTCGCTGAGGGGTTTATCATTCACCACCGGCATAACGCCCGCCTTTGATGGAATCGGCTCACCATGTGGACACCGCTTGGGAAATCCGGCCATCTCGTCCATCCGGTCAATCAGCCGGTCTTCCACGCCGCGTTCCAGGTTTTCCACCATATCATGCACTTCATCCCAGCCAAAGGACATTATTTTTACCATATACACTTCGAGAATGCGATGGCGTCGGACTACCTGAAGCGCGATTTTTTGGCCCTCGGAGGTTAACCGGACACCTTTGTATGGTTCGTGTTCAATATACCCGTTCTCAGCCATCTGCCGGATCATACGGGACGCGGCTTGCAATGAAACCCCCATACTCTCGGCCACCATCGACAGTGTCGGCCAGGCAGCAAGTTCCTGCAAGCGGAAAATTTCTCCCAAATAGAACCATACGGTTGGACACATAAATAAGGGGCGACCTTTTTTTAGATAAATATCTGAGAAAATATAGCGAATTGTGCTTTCTGGCGCAACTCGCAGTGACAAGTTGACAGCGAGTAGAGGTACAATCATACAGGTCCAATCAATACAGGGAGATGCAGAATGCGGCAGTTCCGCTATATTGTGCTTCTGTTGGTCTTGCTGACTGTCACCTTGCTCGGTCAGCCCGTTCGTGCTCAAAGTGATGACACTGAACAAATCAAAGCGCTGCTCAACCAGATGGAACAAGCAGTCGTCGCCGGTGATAAAGACACCTATATGACCTATATCGATCAGGCCGATCCCGTATTTGCGCTGGAACATTCGCGCTGGGCCGACGATTGGGTAGACCTCCATCCCATCAAACGGTTTGATCTGGTGGTGGACGATCTGGAAATCAGCGCAGATGCAGCCACCGCCGAACTGACGATGATCTGGGTCTTGGAAGAAGACCCGCGTGCGCAGGCGGCAACCTTTGCGGTGAACTTCCGGCGTAATAACGATGGGCAGTGGTTATATGCCGGGGAACGATGGGAAAGCCTGGAGACAAAAAATTTCATCGTGCGTTATGTCGAAGGCGAAGGCGATATTGCGGATCGCGTGGTTGAGATGCTGCCCGATGTATTTTCCCATGCGACAACCAACCTGGACTATACGCCCACCAACGTCAACGAGATCAAACTCTACGATTCGCGCGAAGCGCTGATCGCCAATACGCTCCTGAGCTTACCGCCGATTTCGGGCTGGAACGAACCCGAAGAAGCGCTCAAACTCTATGCGGGTGATATGGATGCCGGACGTCTGCAATTCGTGCTGATCCATGAATTCACCCACAAGCTAACCTTCGATATGGCGAACAACACACACGGTTATATGCCCTGGTGGCTGGAAGAAGGCATCGCCCAATATATTGCCTACCAACTGCTGCCCGCCGAGGATCAGGATGGTTATTTACTGGTGGCTCAGGAATGGGCCAAGGATGACATGCTGGCCGACTGGGATCAGATCACCGATTTCGCCAACACGCCGCTGGATTTGTGGGAATATGTTTATCCGCAGGGTTACGCCATGATCCGCTATGTAACGGAAACCTACGGCAACGACGCCCGCAACGAGTGGATTCGCGCGATGGGCGGCGACATGCAGTTGGACAAGGCGACGAGCGCTATTTTGGGCATTGAATTCGAGGCGATGAACGCTGCCTTCGAGTCGTGGTTAAAGGCGAAGTAGCGCCCCGGTGTCTATCTCAGTTACGAGACATTTCTGGTCGCTCTTGATTCCTCTATATGCTGAGCAGGTCCCCGCGACTTAATTTGCTGGAATCCCCAGATTTTATGGGGATTCAAACTTACGCCAACAATCGCCGGGCAAGCGTTAACGCTTCATCCTCGGATGCAGCCACATCAAACTTGATGAACCCAAAAGCTTCGCTGTTCATTCCTTCAGCCGATTTTGCGATCACCGCGCTCGTGGTAATCAGAATCATGCGGCAAAGTTGAGGATGGCCGGTCAACTCCTCCGGGACACAGTGACTGGCTGTATAGATAATGTCTTCCAATGTCGTGAGTACCTGACGCAGATCCACCACCAGAACCATCGGTTGATGGGAAGCATTGAGAATCTTTAACTCGCTTTGAGTAGAGGCCTCAGCATCAACTTCAGGCTTAAAATTTGCATCCCAAACTTCCCAGATAATACGTTCGCCGGGCCGTACGCCAATGGTAAAGCTCATGTTGTTCTTTCTCCCTCTTCCAGCGCATAACACGGAAGTTCAGTGCCGTAACAGGCCAACAAACCCACATGATGCATGCCGATTTTCTGCATCACGCGTTCAGAAGCGGTGTTTTCAGAGACAAACACCGCCACAATCCGATCCAAAGCCAGATGCTCAAATCCATAGCGCAGACAGGCCGCCGCCGCTTCGGAAGCCAGCCCCTTCCCCCAACACGATTTCGCCAGCGCATACGCCAGTTCCACGTGGTTGGTATCAGGAATATATTGCAGGCCGCAGTGCCCGATCACCTGACCCTCGTATTCCACCGCGAAGATCCCAAAATCGTGCTGCTGCCAATGCTCAAGAAAACGGCGGATCACACGTTCCGATCCGTCACGCGGACGCGGCGCGCCGCCTGGTAAAAAGCGGGTCACGTCAGGATCAGAAAAGATCGCCGTGTGATAGGCGTCCAGATCATCCAGGGTAAATAAGCGCAGCCGCAGACGGGCGGTTTCGATGTGTACCATAAATTCCTCAAAGCGCTTCGCGGCGCAAACGGTGCAAAAATTCCACGCTCTGGAGACGCTGCTCCAGCAGATAGGTGATGTAAGCCAGCATCAACCGTTCCAGGTCGAGGTGCAGCGTCGCCGGTAAATTGAGTACCTTGACCGCATCCCAGGGCCGAGTCTGGAGATAACGCAGCGTTTTGAGCGCATTCAGGCTGATCGGCACACCGCGCTGAAACCCGGCATAGTGTTCGGGGCAGACCACCCCGCCATCGAACGGGCTGAAGTATTGGTCAACCGGCTCAATTTCTTCCTGCCCAATGCCGCACTGGTGCAGCGATGGGGCAAAACCCGCCCGGTTGAGCAGTGCCAATTCATAGTAACGAGCAACTAGGCGCGGATCGCTGTCTTCACACAGCCAGCTCAGGGCGTTCACCAGCAGGGTATATTCTGACTGGCTGGCGTCCTGTTCCGCAGTAAACCGGTCCAGCAGTTCGACAAAGTGATTGGCGTACACGCCGCGAATCAAATCTTCGCGCAGCCGCAGAAACGGTTCTTTGGTTTCGGCCTGTGTCACCAGATGCAGTTCGCGCCCGGTGGCGATTAGCATATCGACCAGGGCGAACAGTTCCACATGGCCGGTTTTGCGGGCGATAGGTTTGCGCGTCCCTTTGGCGATGGCGCGAAATTTGCCATGTTCGGGAGTGAGCAGCAGCAAAAGCCGATCCGCTTCGCCAAAGTCCTGCCGCCGCAAAATAATCGCATCAGTCCGAAAAGAGCGTTCCTGCGCGGGCATACCAGCCTATTCCTGTAAACTCGCCTGACCTTCGGCTAATTTTTTGGGGCCAAAACCAAGCGG
>DATAMF010000120.1:0-7106 GCA_036260665.1 Aggregatilineaceae bacterium
CACAGGATGTGGAGAATTATTTTCTTGGATCGGCCTTACTTCAGCCCATCACAGCCGCTTTACGTAGAAGACATCCTCAGCCGACTGGCGAACCCGCTGATAGCCGAGCTTCTCATAAAAATGGTGGTTGCGCGTGGCCCAGATCGGTGTTCCGAGCGTCCAGCGCTTCACCTGCGGGAAGGCTTTCTCCAGGTGGCGCATCGCCAGCGTCCCGATACCGCGATTCTGGCAGGCAGGGTCCAGGTAGATACGGCCCAGTTCATAATGCGCATTTCCCCGCGCGCGAAAGATGATCATGCCGCCGATAATCCGCCCATCTTCGACGATCTTCAGATAAGCCGTGGCTTTGTGTAACATGTCGATCTGCCAGGGTGCGGAATCGTAACCGGGTGGGCCGCCGCTCTCTGTGCCAAGAAAGCGCTGCGAATCATCATCAAAGCAGCGCGTCTGGACAGCAACCAGGGCGGGCACATCGTTCAGGGTGGCGTGTTCAAAAGTAACGGTCATGCTCATTTGCTCCGCTGTGTGATCCGAACAGGGCCGTTATTTTAGGCGGGCGCTGAGGGGAAAATCCCCGAAATGTTGTGGCGTTAGACGGCGGCGCGGTATACTACGTTTATTCGCGAGCGCCCAAATTGTACCGGGCGTTTTTCGTTTCTACGGCATCGACTCGCGAATTTCGTAATGCTGCGAGCGCTCATCGAAGTCGGACAGCAGCAGGCGGGCGTTGGGCGGAACCACAGCCGCCTCGTAATCCTCCCCGGCGAAGGCGCGCACCGCGTCCAGGGACTCGAAGGTCATGATGGTGATAAACTCCACCTCATCCCCAACATTCCGCCGCAAAAGCTGAATCCCCCGGTAGCCCTCAATGTGACGGTTCTGGATATTGAGGAAAATTTCGTGGCGGAGCAGGGACTCGTAGGCGTTCGCGTTGGCGGGGGTGGTCCATCCGTGCCAGATACGACTGATCATAAGATTTTCTCCTGGGGCGATCCGAAAATCGCCCCATAGTTTATCCCTTTTAGGGCAGCGGCGCATCCAGGAACGCGGTAAGCGCCGGCAGCAGCAGATCGGCCCGCTCGACAATCGATACGTGCGAGGTGCCGGGCAGAATGGCAAGCTGTGACTTGGGCAGGCCGGGGGGCATATCACCGAAGACGCCGCCGCCCAGCAAGCGGAACATCTCCACCGCGTGTTCCGGGCGGACCAGATCTGAATCCCCAATGACCAGCAGCGTAGGAGCCTGAATCGCCTGGATGGTTGCGGCGGGCAGGTCTTTGATGCCCCGATCCATCGCTGTCTTCTTGGCAAACAGCGTGTTGAAATCTTCCGGGCGTGGGGCGATCTGCATGTATTCGTCGTGCCAGGGCGAGCCGTACATCATCTCAGGTTGCATATCCCCGAAACCGTCCATGAGGCCGGGGTGAACCCCATCCAGCTTATAGGTGACGGAGACAAGCACGAGCTTGCGCACCACGTCGGGGTGACGGATCACCGTGTGCAGGGCGACGCCAGCGCCCATGCTGTAACCCAGGACATCGGCCTGATCAAACCCCAGATGCCGGATCGCGGCGCTGACATCATCGGCCATCTGTTCGAGGGACAGCGGGCGGTCAATATCGGCGGTGCGCCCATGCGCCTGCAAATCGAAGGCGATAACCTGACGGGTCTGTGACAGGGAGGGCAACAGCTGGCCGAATGAGGTGCCGATGGCCGAAAAAGCGCCATGCAGGAGGACGAGCGGTTGGCCGGTGCCGTGAATTTCGTAATACATCTTCAGGCCGTTGACTGCTGCATAACCGCTCTTGGTTGTGGTAATGGATGTCATAATGTGTCTCCTTCGTAGGTAAAAACCCCCTCGCAGAGACTAGCACACCTGTGCGACAACTGCCTACATTCTACCCTAAACCCGCTTGTCGAATAATCAGATCGGCCAGTTCGACGGGAGACGCCGTCGAGGTATCCAGGAGAAAGCTGTAGAAGGCCGGAGCGCGGTAATCCTCCACGCCATACGCGTTTTGGAATTTTTGGACATCCCGGCTGTCACGATATTCAATATCGTTTTTGGCTTGCTCGGCGGTACATTCTTCGCGCTCGACATACCGCGCGATCCGAATATCGAGTGGGGCATAACAATAAACTCGAAAAACATGCGCTAGTTCGCGGGTCAGCCAGCCCGCGAGACGCCCTTCGATGATGAGTTTTGATCCGGTCTGTGCTAACGCGCGCTGCCAATCGTCCACGGCTTGATGGACTTCATCGGGCAGCGAACTCACGGCTTGAATAGGCATGCCACGCGCCGCCGTGATTTCTCTGAACTTCGCTCCGGTACTGACATGCTGCCAACCCGGAAGTTTTTTGACTAGCTCCTGGGAAATCGTCGTCTTACCCATTGCAATTTCGCCTGAAATGGTAATCACTTCGATGGTCATGGTGGCCCCTAGTCGATATGGGCGCGTTTATTCAACGCCGCCTGGGCGACGGTTTCCTGAATGCGTTTGGCGCGGGTTTCGGGGCGTTTGGCGCTGATGATCCACCACAGAATCATCTTTTTAGCCGAGTTGCTGAAAGCTTCGAAATTGGCGCGGGCGGTGTCGTTGGCGTTGAGCGCGGCTTGCAGATCGTCGGGGATGATCAGCGCGTCCACCGAATCGTATAGGGTCCAGGAGCCGTTTTGTTTGGCGATCTCGATTTTGGCGAGTCCGGCCTCGGTCATGAGGCCCTGCGCGATCAGTTTTTCGACGCGCTGCTTATTGGATTTCGCCCAGATACTCTTCGGTTTGCGCGGGGTGAAAAGCTGGATGGTGCGATCTTCATCGAGCGTTTTGGCGGTGCTGTCGATCCAGCCGAAACAGAGCGCTTCTTCGACGGCATCAGGATAGGGGATGGTCGGCTGGCCGGTATGCTTTTTGTAGAAGATCAACCAGATTCCGGGAGAGGTGGTGTGATTTTCCGCCAACCACTGGCGGAACTCGGCGCGATCCTGGGGATAATAGTGTTCGTAGTCGGGCATGGTATCCTATTCGGGAAAAATATCCTGGACGGGCAGCGTAAAACCGGGGAGAATCGCGCCGCCGTCCAACGTGCCGGACAGATCGAGGGTGTTGACCTGGGGGCCGGGCGTGTAGACTTCAACAGTTTTCGTTTCGGGGTCTACCACCCACACAATGGTTCCCGCTTCAAGATACTTGATAATCTTGATGCGCGTAGGTCGGGGTTGGTCAGTGGGTGAGATTACCTCCACAGCCAGATCGGGGGCATCGGGGATATAGGTATCGTGCGGCGGCTGGGACTGTTTGGCTTTCGAGATGAAGCCGACATCGGGAATATAACGCTCTCCGCCGATCATGTATCCGCCGTCCGCGCCCGTCACAAAGCCGAGGCAGTGCTTGTTCACATAGAGGGTTATTTGCGCGCCGATTTGCATCGCAACTTGGGATGAATAGCTGTTTGGGATTATCTCGACAATTTCTCCCCCAATGAACTCGAAATTTTTGCCGGCGTTTTCGGGAAGCATGACAAAATGTTCAAATTCTTCAACGGTGTAGTTCTGTACAGCAACCATTATTCACCTGCTGAGTCTACGCTTCTGATCCTATTTTAGCAGTTTTCAGCCGACGGAATATTCCCCTTCGATGATGTCATCCAGCAGCGCGTCGAGGGTTTGCAGTGTGAGCAGGTTGCGCAGCGGCAGGCCGGTCTGCAAATTGGCTTCGCTGCTCATATCACCCGCCATGGTAATCGGACCGTTGAGGTGGAACCCGTCGTCGGAGATACCGTGATTGGGCAGCGGTTCGAGCGCCCGCCACAAATTGATCAGGGGTAGGTTGTAATCAATCGCCACCTGCACCACGATCTGATTGTAGAGCAGCGAGCGGTCATCGAAGGAGAGATGGCGCGGGAAGGTGCTGAGGATGGGGATAATACCCTGGTGGATGGTGATATTCACCACACGGCGCAGACCATAATCGAACATTTCGGGCGAGATCACCACCATGTCATTCGTGCCAAACATGATCAGCGCCACCGCCGGGTTATGCAGGCGGTAATCGCAGGCCAGCGGGGACTCACCCGTTTCGCAGACGGACGGATCAGACCATGTAGAATCGAGCACGGCGGTTACATTCATGCCGTTGAAGGCGGCATAGGTGCGCTGGGTGAAAGCCTCAGTGTAATAATCGATCACGTCCTGCAATTCATCGTAAGTGCCCAGCTTGTATTGGCCTTCGCCAAAGGGATGCAGATACACCCACCCGGTGGTGTTACAGTCGCCCACTTTGGAGATTCCGGCGGGATTACGATCCAATGCCCGGCCCCGCTCGAAGACTTCCGGCGCGATCCCCCACGAGGCAGGCAGGATCGGATAGGCGGTGAGATCGATCTGGCTTGCGCGGGTGCGCATCAAGTCGGGATCGTCCGCCGCTAACTGCACGGCATCAAAGGTGGACGAGAGCGGCCAAGCGTCGGGTTGGGGCGGCCTCATCACACGCGCCCTGACATCCAGCCCGCTCGGAACATCGCCCTCGGTCTAGGCGAGAAAGGCCACACTGACCCAGCCGCGCGTGCCGTCTTCCGCATGCGCCAACAGCCAGGTACCGTCCTCATTTTGCGCTTCGAACCAGAGACTCGTACCGGGTGGCAGCGCAGCCAACGGTGCATAGGTCAGCGCGGGGCCGGTGCGCACTTTCAGGCCATAGATCAGCCAGCCATCCGCCGGGGGTGCAGCGGCGGCGGTTGTGTGAAACACGAGCAGAACAAGCAGCAGTGTAAGCAGTAAACGGCGCATAAATCCTTCCCCATGTTTAAGCGCGGGCTAGTATGGCATTGGGGAAGGATTTGGGCAAGTTTCTAGTGGCTGCGGGCGTAGTCCAGCGCTTCTTCCAGCGTGCCAAAAACATTACCGAAAGCGGGTGTATTCAGTCCGGCTGCCGCCGATGAAGTTACTCGTGCGCATTCCAAAATCGGCGGGGATGAAATACTCCAGTACAGCGTGGTAAGCACTTATACCTTGATGTACTAGTTGTCATCATAGTACAGGCGGTTAAAGAGTGTAAATGACCTTCCAAGTGTTTAATATTTTAACGATTCTCTGGTATAACATAGAGAATATTGGCGTCCATCCTGCATCAGGAATCATAATGGATCACCGTCTATCGTCCGTTTATGTGAACCAGGAATATCATTTATTTGTCTCTTTACCGCTCCACTATACCCATACGAACCAGCGCTACCCGGTGCTGTATCTGCTCGATGGCAACCTGACCACGCCTCTGATCGTCTCGATTGTTGAACTACTGCGCCGGGATCAGGCCATCCCCGAATTGATCGTGGTGGGAATCGGTTATCCAGAACCGACGTATGCGGAAACCCAGATTCACCGCGCGCGTGATTACACCCCCACCCCGATCACACCGGGCTTTGAGATGTTCGGGCATCCGTACCAGGAAACGGGCGGCGGTGAGCGTTTTTTGCAGTTCATCGAACGGGAACTGCTGCCGACCATCGATGCCACCTACCGCACCGATCCCACGGATCGCGCGCTGGCGGGATGGTCGCTGGGCGGGTTGTTCGCGCTGTATGCCATGTTGCAGCGCCCCACCCTCTTTCAGCGGATTCTGGCGATCAGCCCCTCGTTAATGTGGGGGAACCGGGTGCTGTTCCAGATCGAGAGCGAGTATGCTGCCGCGCATACCGAATTGCCGCTGCGGTTATTCGTGGGGCGCGAGTCCGAGCCGGGTTACGAGTCGTATGTTGAGGAAACGCGGGGTCTGGTCGAGACGCTGAAGCAGCGCCAGTATGCCGGGCTGGATGTGAATTTCCACCTGTTTGAGGACGAGAATCACCTTTCGGTGGTTCCGCTGGCCTATACGCGCGGCCTGCGGCTGATCTACGAGTAGCAGGTGTCTCCCCATCATTATTTCAAGTTCAAGTTCAATACGCGGTAGAATAGAAGATACAGTTACGGGTCGAAAGAGGTCATGATGTCAAGCGATGAACAGGTATACGTCGAAATCATTCAAACACTGCGGACTGTCTGTGAACAATATCGTGCGCAGATCATAAGCTGGTCCACGTTCCGCGCGACCATGTTTGAAGCCAAAACATCGCTTGGTGACCTGGGCGGCAGCAGTATGCGCCAACTCATGATTTGGGCGACTGACAGCCTGGAACTGCTGGAATTCGCGCTCGCTGGCGACGAACTGTTCGAGGAGACACTCAACGTGATTGCGGAAATTGAAGCCCGAATTTGGGAATAGAGCGGGAGCAGGTCCGCTCACCTACCCCGCCCGTCGTGTTTAAGCCAAGGCACGGAAATCCACGGCCTGGGTGGGAAGCAGTTCAATACCACCATCGCTCAGTTTTTGGTTCCATTCCGCAATCATGGCAGCGGCCTGTTTGTGATAATTACTGTGCCCGTCCTCGACTAGAATCACACGATACCCGTGTTTTTTCGCATCTTCGCAGGTCGCCTTGACACAGCCGTGAGTCACCAGACCCGTTACGACCAGCGTCTGAATCCCGCGTGCTTGCAATTCAGCCTGAAGCGGCGTATCTTCGAGCGCGCTGCCATGCCGTTTATGGATCATCAGATCGCTGGCCTTCGGTTTAAGCGACGGGTGAAGCTGCCAGCCGGACAAGCCCTCGGCTAGAAAACTGTCGTTCGCATGCTGCACAAAAATTACGGGGATGCCCGCTTGATAGGCGGACTCAATCAGCGACTGGATATTGTGCAGGAGTTCATCCGCGTGGTAGATGGGCGTTGATTTTTCAAACAAGGCTTGCTGAACATCAATAATAAGCAATGCCGCAGCGCTTTGATCACTGTGACTCATATTTTTTCTCCTCAAGGTACGCGTAGAATCGATTATATGTTCTAATTTAGGGATGCGCAAGCATGGGGAAGTGCTTTGGATAAGAAAATACGCAATTTTCTGATTATTTTCTGGGGACTTGTTTTTGCCTACGTCCTTTTTGTAATGAGTCCTGATGAAAAAATAAGATTGGTGGCAATAGCGATCTGCGCTGGAGCACTAGGGGTGGGAGAGGGCTTGATAATGGCATTTTTATCTCGTAGAAAAAAACACCAATAGCTCTATGCGGAAGAG
>DATAMF010000142.1:0-3986 GCA_036260665.1 Aggregatilineaceae bacterium
TTTTCGGCACTTTGCCCGTGCCCAGGGCGATAAAAATCGCATCCTGTCCGCGCACGGTGCGCGCAACATCGTCCGCGTTGAGCACATCCCCCTGGATCACATTCAGGTTCAGATGGTGGATAGTGAGTTTGTGCGGGGAACGTACCAGCGCAGTGATCAGATGGCCCCGATCCAGTGCCTGTTCGACAAAATTAGCTCCGGTATTGCCCGTTGCACCAATGACTGCGATTTTCATACCGTTTACTCCTTCTTATTCAGAACCCTTCAAGAGACAGGCGATAAAGACGAGTCCGACAGCCAGCATCGCCGCCAGCGTACGAAGCGCATGGAAGCGTACCCAAGCGGCGTTCGGGCCATGATAGTCCTGTCTGACCCGCTCGGCTTCTGCATCGGAAAGCTGATCCAGGTCCAGCGCGGCCAGGCGATCATTCAGCGGAACATTGCCCACGATGGTGATACCGTTCACGCCGACAAGGTGCAGCAGTGATGCGGCGACCAAAGGCACAAAGGCCGGGCTGCCCCAATGTAAAAAAGCGGCCAATGGAAGCAGAAGCGACGGGCCGAAAAACAGCAGAAAAAACGCCGCATTGAGGATTTTGATATTGAGCACCTGCATCACGGCCAGATGTTGAATCGCTTTCAGACTGCGCAGCGCGGGCATGACCATCACGCTGAAGCCATACAACAACCCCGCCAGAAGCCCGGTCAGCGTTCCGCCCAGCACGAGTGTGATATTGTCAACAGTCATTCGTTATTCCTCCGAACCGGAAACTGGATTTCGGTAATGAGTTCGCTGCCATCCTCCAGGGGAAGCTGCAAGGTGATCTCGCGGGGCGTGCCAGCCAGCGCATATCCGTTAGACGCCACCCAGCGCCCGATGTCCGCATATCCCGTGTGGATGGTTTCGAGCGCGCCCTGCACCACCGTCGTCGCCATCGTTTCGACCGGAGGCAGCTCGCTAAAACGGAGCCGCAAGCCGTTCTCAAGCTGAACCGGAAGGTGCGTTTTCGCTTCGAGCAGACAGCCAAATTCCAGATCCATATCGCGCTCGGCCAGTTCATCGTTGTGACAGATGCAGAAACACAAGCCGTAACTGGGCAGCGCAAATCGAATCTGCTGGAAATAACGAAGCCCGACCTCAAACGATTCCACGATGGTACGCACGCTTAAAACAGGTTGAACCGGAAGCCGCTTGAGCACCACATTCACAGGCGTATCGGCTTCGGCATTCCGAATGGACTGCAAGCGCGATTCGATCTGGCGGATGCGGTGCAGTTCGTCCTGCAACTGGCGTTCGATCTCTGCTTTTTTCAGCAGCAGCATGCCCTGGATTTCATCGGTTGAAACGTTATCGCGCAAAAGACGCTGAATCTGATCGAGCGACAGGCCGAGTTCCTTCAGTGCCAGAATGCGGTTTAACTGCGGCATCTGCGACGCGCTGTAGTAGCGGTAGCCGGTCATTGGATCGATCCGACTCGGTTTGAGCAGGCCGATTTCATCGTAGTAGCGCAGCAAGCGTTTGGAAACCTGTGCAAGTCTTGAAAATTCACCGACTGTAAACATCGTTACGTTCTCCATGATCTTGACTAGCCCTATCGTAGGCGTTACCGTTACGTGAATGTCAAGCCCTTTTCAGAAATTCGTGGAGGCATTTTTTATGTCCAAGCAGCACTACGCGAACATTGCCGATCTGTACGATAGCTTTGTGACGATGCAGACCGATGTCCCGTTTTTCGTGAATGAGGCGCAAAAAGCGAACGGCCCGGTGCTGGAACTGATGTCGGGAACCGGGCGGCTGTCGATCCCCCTGCTCCAGGCCGGGATTCCGCTCACCTGCGTGGATTATTCGCCCTATATGCTGGCGCGGCTGCGCGAACGCCTGGACCAAAACAACCTGACTGCCGCTGTGTATGAAATGGACGTTCGTACCTTTGAACTCGGCCAGCAGTACCAGCAGATTATCATTCCGTTTGGCGCGTTCTCCGAACTGCCCTCGCACGCGGATCAGCAGCAGGCGCTAGAGCGCATCCATGCGCATCTGGCCGACGGTGGGACGTTCATCTGCGCGCTGGGGAATCCACCTGTGCGCATCAAATCGGTTGATCATGAACTGCATCTGGCGGGACGCTTCCCGACGGAACAGGGCCAACTCTTTGTGTGGCTCTTGCAGCAGCATGATCCCAATACCAAACTCGTGAATGTGATGGAATTCTTCGAATTGTACGATGCACAGGGCGTGATGACCTCTAAGCGGTTCTCAGAGATTCAGTTCCATCTGCTGGAAAAAGCGGTGTTTGAGCGGCTGATCGGAGAGGCCGGTTTTGAGGTGGTTGACCTCTACGGCGATTATAGCTATGCGCCCTTCGAGGGCCAGACCAGCCCGTTTATGCTGTGGGTGCTGCGCAAAGCGCCATAAATCCACGCGGCGAATCGGGTGATCCGCCGCGTACCGGCTTATAGATTGGTTTACTGGCTGGCTGACTGCTCCGTTGGGGCGAACGGTTGGTGAAGCTGCACGGGCTTTTCGCCCTTGCCACGCGCCCGCAGGTTGAGCATTTCCACAAACACAGAAAAGCCCATCGCAAAGTAAACATAACCCTTCGGGATATGCTGGTGCAGACCTTCAACCAGCAGCGTCAGGCCGATCAGCAGCAGGAAACTCAGCGCCAGCATTTTCACGGTGGGATGGCGATTCACAAAGTCGCTGATCGCGCCTGCCGACACCAGCATAATCCCCACCGCGACGATCACCGCCGCAATCATGATGACAATTTCATCGACCATACCCACCGCCGTAATCACCGAGTCCAGTGAAAACACGATGTCCAGCAGCATGATCTGGACGATCACCGCCGCGAATGAGGGTGCGACGCGGGCGCTGGCGTGCCCGGTTTCGCCTTCGAGCCGTACATGAATTTCATGGGTCGCTTTGGCGATCAGGAACAGCCCGCCGCCGATCAGAATCAGATCGCGGCCCGAAATTTCGGTATCAAACACCTCAAAGATCGGCTCAGTCAGGCCGATCACCCACGACAGCGTGAGCAGCAGCAGAATACGCGTCACCAAAGCCGCACCCAGACCTGTTTTGCGCGCGAGATCCTGTTTTTCGGGCGGCAGTTTGCCGGACAGAATCGAAATGAACACAATGTTATCGACGCCCAGCACAATTTCGAGCAGCACCAGCGTCAGAAATCCAATCCAGGCGTCGGGACTCGTTATCCAATCCATGCGAAATAACCTTCTCCTCAGAACTCTCTTTGGAGAAGGTTGTAGCAAGGCTGATGGGTTGGCGACAAGTGTTTACCAGACCTGCGCGGCCAACTGCTCCCACGCGGCTTTTTCGCACGCCGCCTGATCTTCAAACCAGCGCGTCAGATCGGCATCCAGGCACGCCGCCGGATCGGGCGCTTCGGACGCCGCTTTGAACCACAGCCCGCGCTCTTCCCAGCGATCCGCGATCTGCCAGAAGGCATCCGCGCAGGCATCCAAGGCGCGGCTGTCCAGGCGCTGCGCCGCCTCGCGCAGAAAGCGGCTGAACATATAGCGGAAGAGTCCGCCGCCCGTGCCGCCTACGGGGGAGATGAAGATATAGGTATTGAACAGGGCCATCCGCAGATCGGCTTCGCTCATCAGGCCCGGCCACTGGGGGACCATCTGCCCCGCCTTGCCGATCCCCGCTGTGCCGATATTACGAATCGGCGGGCGCAGCATCGCCTCAGACTGCTCGCGGATCGCCTGCCGGATTTCATCAGTTGTAGGCTGGCGTTTGGCGCTAAAATCGAAGCTGTACCAGCGGCGCTTGGGCGGAAACGGTTCAAAAGTCGAGCCGCGCGCCAGTTCCAGATCAGCCAGCGGCACGGGATGCAGTTCCAAATCCCGATCCGCGATCCACACGGCCCGCGTGTTAGGATCATAACCGCAGGCTACCACGAGATGCCCGCCGAAGTGATAATCGCCAAAATCGAAATACGGCAGAAAACCCATAT
>DATAMF010000131.1:0-16500 GCA_036260665.1 Aggregatilineaceae bacterium
GTTATCCTTGGTGGTTTCGCCCGGCTTGATGCCGTACTTGGCTTGGATGCTGTCAATGAGCCGGTCCGACCCTTTGATATAACACGCTGTGCCGGTGCAAACAGAGCAGACGTGTTTGCCTTGTGGCTTCAGCGTAAAGAAATGATAGAACGTCGCCACGCCATACACCTGGCTGGGAGCCACGTGCAGTTTGCGCGCGACATAGGCGAGGGCGGTATCGTCCAAATACCCAAACGATTCCTGTACGGTGTGCAGGGTTTCGATCAGGGCATCCGGGCGATAACCGTTGCGGCGCATCGTCGCCTCAACTAGTTTCCACCGCTTGTCGTCAGAAGGAGCCGATACTGTTGTTTGGTTTATCATTTTGCAGACCTTTTGTCGAAACTGACGTTCTCGTGATGCGATGAACAAGATTTCGATAATAGGCTATCACTAAGCGATTAATCCAGTAGTGTATATCTGCAACGAGATTGCGTGAAATCTTGCACATAGTTGTGATTTTTTTCACAAGTAATTTCTCCTCATGTTTTTTTGTTTTTTTAAACAGTGCAGAGAATTAAATTCAAGACGATTGTGTATTATTTAACAGGGAAGAATGTCACAATACTTATTTTAATATTTATATTACAAGGGTTAATTCCACAAACTACGTTAATTCTTCTAAAACCAGTGTTTCGATCATGCTCAACAAAATTGAAATATATCATAAAACGGTTTATTCTAGAAAATATATTCTAATCCTCTATATTAATATAATCTACTTAATAGATAAGACAAAAAACAAGACGATTTCCCCGATTGGAATACGTTATCATATTCACTTGAATTTCCTTTCTTTAGCAAAGGTATAAGCTTGTGCTGAATGACTCCTTTTTTTATCACGATGGTTTTTTGCACTGCGATGCACTCGATTTGCGTATCCTTGCCGAGCACACTGGAACGCCAGTTTATGTGTATAGTGCTTCCCGCATCCGGGCGAACCTGTGCCGTCTGCAAAATGCATTTGCGCCTTTAGACGCCGTGTTGCATTACAGCATTAAAGCCAATGGAAATCTTGCGCTGCTCCGCTTGATCAGTCAGGCGGGAATAGACATGGATGCCGTCAGTGGCGGCGAAATTTACCGCGCTCGCCGGGCGGGTGTTGCTCCCCAACGGATCTTGTTTGCGGGCGTGGGCAAGACCAGCGCCGAAATCCGTTATGCTTTGGATGAAAAAGTGGAATGGTTCAATGTCGAGAGTGCCGACGAGTTGTGCCTGCTTAATACCTTGGCATGCACAGCATCATACACACCGTCGGTTGTGCTGCGCCTAAATCCAGGGATCGAAGCCCAAACCCACCGTCATATTGCAACCGGACATGCACGCGCCAAGTTCGGTATGCCTGCCCCGATTATTGCTGAGTTGCTCGTCCATCGTGCGGATTATCCGCATGTGCGTATCGCCGGACTTCACCTCCACATTGGCAGTCAGCTCGGTGATGTGCAGGAAACTGTCCAGGCTGTTCAACTGGCCCAGGCGCTGCTCGCTCCCTATCCTGATATATACACATTAGATATAGGTGGCGGTTTTCCGGTGGCTTATACGACAGATGATGAATATCCGGCTCCTGACGCATTTGCTAAAGCGCTTTTCCCGCTGCTCAAGGGATGGCAGATTTTTGTGGAACCGGGACGTTCCGTGGTGGCTGATGCAGGCGTGTTGCTGGTTTCAGTCCTATATCACAAAGAACAGGGCGGCCAGCGTTTCGTTATTGTCGATGGCAGTATGACCGATTTGATTCGCCCCGCGCTTTATGAGGCGGTACATCCGGTAGTTCCCTTACATAAAACCGAACTCAACCTGCGCGATGCGATGGTAGTTGGCCCAGTTTGCGAATCAACCGATGTACTGAACCGCTCCTGTTTGCTGCCGGACCTTTCCGCGTCGGATTATTTGGCCGTGATGGGGGCCGGTGCCTATGGCATGGTCATGGCTTCCAATTACAACATGCGTCCCCGTGCGCCGGAAGTGTTGGTAGAGAACAATACGTGGCGTGTTATTCGCCGCCGGGAAACCTGGGATGATGTGCTCCGCTGCGAGGAAGACGAAGTTTAGCGCACGGCTAATTGTTGCAGCAGCCAGCCATGCTTCCGCATGATGCGACCAATCATCTGCATATCGGCTTCCGCATCGGGGCGCAGCGATGGCTCCCCCGTTTCTACTGGAAGCCATTCAGCAAAGCTGGCAGCGTCGCCTTGTCCCTCAGCGATCTCAATGATTCGTTTGAGGGCGTCTTGGGCATCCCAATTCACATGCAAGCCGTTGACTTCGAGCATAAACAGCGCGGCAAGCGTTGCCGTCCGTTTGTTGCCATCAATAAACGGATGGTTGCGCGCGATAGAATGCAGCAGGGCCGCCGCTTTTTCGGACAGTGTAGCATAGGCATCTGCCCCAAATGCGGAGAGCATCGGACGCCCAACCGCCGCTTCCAACAGCGTCATATCGCGAACCTTTTGCTTTCCTTTAAGAATCTTGTGGATCGGTTCTTTCGTCGGAAGCTGTTCGTTGATATACACCAGTTCATCGAGTGTCAGGTAGCGTGTCATTTTTTACAGCGGTTGGGTGTGGTCAGATAACCAGGCCGCGATGTCTTTCACATCCCATTTATTTTGCGCGACATCGAGCACAAAATGGTAAATCGTATCAGCATCCCAAACAGGCTGCAAGCCGTTGAGTTGCAAAAAGCGGGCGGCGACAGCCGTCGCCGTTCTTTTGTTGCCGTCAAAAAACACATGGCGTGCTGCTACCGAATGCAGCAGAGCTGCCGCTTTATCGAATACCGTTGGAAATACTTCTTCGCCAAATACGATCAATGCCGGACGTGCCGCCGTTGAATGCAGCAAACGGCGATCTCGGACGTCCGGTTTGCGGCCTAACACGTCTTCAGCAATAGCATACAGTTCAGCCGGGGTCAGATAGTTGATTTCGTCAGACATTGATCCCTCTAACCAAACAAAAAAGCTCTGGGTAATCCAGAGCTGGAGTGGAGATGTCGGGATTTGAACCCGAGTCTGCAATGCCAGTTTTTGATGTACGTTTCAGCTTGTGGTCAATGCGCCTTCGAGCCTACCGCGCACCTGACACCCCATCGAAACCAGTCATCCCCAGTGCTGCTATTATAGCATACCGAACAGTGGTATCAGTGTCAGAACCCCATAAAATTGCTGTGCTAAGGCGCAAACAGCGGAGCAGCCTTGTTATCGTAATTCAACTGCTCGATTATGACTGCTCCCCGTGTCGCCGCTGCATATAGCCATGTTGAGCAGAGGGTTACAGATTGCTTTTCAGGGCGACAAAACCTTTTCCGGTCATGTCCTTCACCAGACCGCCCTAACTATTCGTAATTGAGATCGTACTGCTGCATCAATTGCTCAGGCCGGGGAGCCGCCGAAGCCCCTCCCATCATTGTCACCGAAAGCCCGCCGCAAATGTTGCCATAGCGGCCACATGTTTCGAGCGATGCGTGCTGGACGACATACCCATAAAGGAAGCCCGCGTTAAAGCAATCTCCGGCTCCGGTCGTATCAATGACAGGTCCAACTTTAATCGATGGAACACGAATGATGTCGCCGTCTTTACCGATCAACGCGCCGTGGCTGCCATGTTTGAGAACGACAAGATTGGCGATTTCCATTAAGCATTTGAGTGCATCTTCCGCACTTTCCGTATTGGTGATACACATGGCCTCGCGAGCGTTGGGCATAAAAATATCCACCAACTTCAACAGATGCCGCCATTCACACGCCGAGAAATTAGGCATATCCTGGCAGTCCATCGATACCGTAGCGCCAAGCGCCTGGGCCGCTTCTGCGAACGGCTTGAGGAGTTCGATGGATGTAAAACCACCGAGATGCAAATGTTTAAATTTGCACGCATGCAAGCGCTTTAACCACAACGCCTCAATATCAATCGGGGCTGGATCCGTATAGGTGACAAAAGCCCGTTCTCCCTGGTAGGGAATCGAGGTTGTGATACGGCGGTAAGGCACATCCACACATTCCGCCAGCGCTAAATCAATCCCTTCATCAATGGCAAATTGGCGGACTGATTGGCTGTAGTAATCATTTCCAAAACAAACCGGCCAGCCCACTCGCACGCCTAACCGCTGGAGCGAGACGGCAGTAATGAACATCGCGCCGCCGGTTGTGGTCACATCCGTGCTGTACACTTCTCGTCCCAGTGATGGAAATTCGGGCAAACCCGCATAGATGAGATCGAAGAAGTAGTCACCGGGTAAAAAGATGTCAAATTCCAAACTCATAATGCTACCGTTTCACTCCACTAGCCGAAATGCCTGCGATAAAGTACCGTTGTAGCAATAAGAACATCATCAACATCGGCAGTGTTGCCAGCAGTGACCCCATCATAATAATGTTCCAGGGTGTGCGCCGTTCGCCTTGCAGCAAGCTGATCCCAATCGTAACCACCCGTGTATCAGGGGTATTGGCAATCGCCAGCGGATAAAGGAACTCATTCCAGGCTGCTTGTACCGTAATGACTGCAAATGCCGCCAGCGCCGGACCGGAAAGCGGTAAGGTTACATTCCATAATACTTGCAGCGGATTCGCACCGTCAATCACCGCTGCCTCTTCAATCTCGATGGGAATCTGCATAAACGCCTGCCGCAGTAAAAAAAGGGCAAACGCACTAAATGTGCCGGGGATAATCAATCCCTGAAAGGTGTTCAACCAGTTTAATCGTTTTAGCAGCATCCATTCAGGAATCAAAATGGCCTGAAAGGGCACCATCAGCAACGCCAAACACAGCGCGAATATAATATTACGCCCCGGAAACCGGTACCGCGCGAAGCCATACGCGGCAAGCGAACAGGTAACGAGTTGCCCCAGCGTTCGCCCAATCGTCAGAAGCGCCGAGTTCAACAGGTAACGATTGAAACGCGGTGAGTTGTCATAGAGCAGATCCAGGTTATCACCGCATACGGGATTATCAGGCAGCCACTTCACCGGAATTTTATTCAATTCAATTGGTGGTTTGCAGGCCGTCGATGCCATCCAGATAAAGGGCATCACCATAATCACCGCCCCCGCACCCAGAATAATATAACTGAGCAGGGCGGTTGGAATGCCGACGCGCTGGTAGGATTGATTTCGCCGCAACATATCCTACCCCTCGTTTGACTCGTAATAAACCCAAAAACGTTGCAAACTCAATTGAATCACCGTAACGAGCAGGATAAGACCAAACAGAACTAAGGCAATGGCTGAACCGTAACCAAAATCGGACCCTGTGAAGGCCCGCTCGTACAAATAGTAGGCCAGGGTAGAAGCGCTGTGCCGCACACCGCCGGGCACATAGCGTGAGGTCATGACATAAATTTGATCAAAGATTTGGAAACTGGAAATAATTCCCAACACGACTACCAAAAACGTGGTGGGGGACAGCATTGGCAGCGTCACATGTAAAAATCGCTGCCAGCGATTAGCCCCATCAATCGTCGCGGCTTCGTGAAGGATTGATGGAACGGCTTGAAGTCCAGCTAAAAACAACACGATATTAAACCCCAGGCGCTGCCAGATCGCGACAGCGGCAATCGGAACAAGAATATAATCCGGATCGGTCAGCCATTTCGTTTCACCATACCCCAATGGTTCCAGCCAACTGTTCACGATGCCGTAGCGCGGCTGGAAAATCCAGGTCCACACCACGGACGCCGCCACTGTCGAGGTAACAACGGGCAGGAAGTATAAGGTACGAAAAAAACTACGCCCGCGCAGGGGTTGGTTGAGCAGCACCGCTGCGCCGAGTGCGAGCACAGTACCGGCGGGTACCGTATAGAGCGTCAATACAATGGTATTTTTAAGGGAGGTTTCAAAATACGGATCATCCTGCATAAGTTCAAATTTTTCGAAACCCGCATACTGGGCCGGTTTGATCCCATTCCAATCCTGAAAGGCGGTCCAGAAGGCAATGAGTACCGGGATTCCGAAAAAAAACATCAGGCCAAGCACATTCGGAGCGACCAGCGCCATTCCCCACATCGCTTTACGACGACTGAGCGGCGTGGTTCCCAAGAGTTTGAGCGCAGAAGAGAACACTGAAGCCACCATTCATTAAAAAAGGGAAGTAGCAGACGACCTTTGCTACTTCCCCCAAAGCACCATACTATTGAGGCAGTTGCGAATCAATGAATTCGCAGGTTGCCGCCGCTGCTTCTTCGACGGGGATACCCAGATCGAAAATCTGGGTGACCATTTCGCTGTTCATGGCATCCCAGATTTCGTCAAAGACGGTGACACCCTGTGAATCTTCAAGGGCATCGACAAACGCCTGAATGTTCTTGCCTTCACCGCCGAACGAATCGATCCACATCTGTTGCAGTTCAGGGGATGGGCTGGCCGGAGCAACGCCGCCCGCTTCAGCGAAGAAGCGCTGGCCTTCATCACTGACCAGATACAGAATCAGGTTCGCTGCCAGATCCGCATTATCCGAATTCGCTGCGGCGACATAGCCAACCGAGTGAACAATCGAGCGGCTGCGGCCTGTTTCTGGGTTCTTCGGCAGTTGTACCACATCCCAGTTGAAGGGGACTTGTGCAATCGCATCGGGCAGTTTCCAGGAGCCGCCGGTAATCATGGCGACTTTACCGGACGACCAAAACGCAAACGCATCATCGGCTGAAGTTCCGCCGACGGTAGTCACGTCCGGCATATAGCCTTGTTCGAAGAGGCCATACAGGAAATTGAGCGCTTCCAGGCTGCCTTCGTCGCTCAGTGTGCAGCTTGTGCGGCCCGCTTCAACCACAGGGGTTGTTCCGGTTGCCGCGATCCAGTTCGGATAGCCCGCTTGATATTCTAGATAGGTTAGCGCGCCGTACACATCATCGGTGGTCAGCGCGGCAGCATCGGCGGCAAAGTCATCCCACGTCCAGTCCGCAGTCGGATATTCCAATCCTGCCGCGTCGAACATGTCCTTGTTATAGTAGATAGCGATGGTGTCCCAGTTAACTGGGCCAGCATACAGGTCGTTGTTCTCACCCCAACGATACGGGTCAACTGTACCGGCACCCCACAGGGAGGTGTCAACACCATACTCATCCCAATAGGGCTGGAGATCGAGCAGAGCATCATTGTCGGCATAGAAGAAGAAACGGTCCTGCGATACATTGAAGACATCGGGGAGTTCACCGCCAGCGGCGTTTGTCTTCAGTAGATCCCAGTACTGATCCCAGGGCTGGACTTGCAAATCAACTTCGGCACCGGGGCAGTACGTTTCTTTCCAGGCTTCAATCGAATCACCAATCACTTTGGCCCAGTTCTCGTCCCATACCCACATGGTCAGCGTTCCCGGCTCTTTGCACGGCAGCGCTTTGATCGCTGGCTCACTATCTTGAGCCTGGGTGGGCACAGCATGGTTGAAACTAGATACCATCAAGACAGCAACTAACAGAAGTACTAGGTTTCTTCCTTTTAACATAGATCCTCCTTATAGTTTGCCCAACACAGGGCTGTTCAACAAAAAGCGATCACCCAAATGGCAAATAACTGCTTCAGTGGATGCCACCTTGAATCCTACCACAAATTAGGGTGAAGGACATAGTTTAAGAGGGATGAGGCGAGGTAAAACGAAGCAAGTATAACGATCTCAGTCTGCGCTGTAATTGGCTCTGTTTCCATTATTAAGAAGTTTGCATACTTCGCTAATCAAACCATTCGGAAAAGCAGATTTGTGTACATATAAGTTCGCGCCTGCATTGAGTGCTTGTTCTCGCGCCTCATAATCTGCGCGTGCCGACAAAATAATGATCGGTATCCGGGCTGTTGTAGCAATAGAACGAATTTCTTCACAGAGTTGAAAGCCGTTCATGCCCGGCATCATCAAGTCAACAATAAAGAGACTTGGTGTCAGCGACCGGATCAAATGCAGCGCGGATGCAGCATTTCGGGATTTTATGACGACAAAACCTTCATGTCTCAACGTAATATCAAGCAGAGACAACATCTCATCTTCATCATCAATGACCAGGATTACCTTGTTATATACCATGTGATTCCCTCCCACCCGAGAGAAGAACGTCATCTTTTGTGGGCCTGGGCGTGCATGGCAGGCCCACGATGATGACCTTGTACGGGGTTCATAATTTTATTTCAAGCGCCAATGAGCGCCGGTACACTTGTGTTTGCCACAATCGCCTGGGCGAGTTCGATCAGAGAATTTGCCTTAACCGTTCCCAACCAGTTTCGAGTCTCTTCTGACAGGCCAAAGGCCGTCAGCAGCGAATGATCGCGCTTGTTTACCAGTCTATCGCAGACATCTTCGTCCAACAGCGCCACCCCCATCAGATGATCGAGACGCAGCTTCTCTTCCTGGCTAAGGACATATTCCCACCACGTATCTGCGCCAGTAAAGCCATGTCCGTACGGCCACGGCAGAACATCCATTACCAACGGGGCTTGGTCCGCGAGTGCCATTGTCATACTCCTTACTTGGAATGTCGGTTTGATTACAAATCAGCTACCAGAGGTCGCTTCACCGGCCAGGACTTCTGCCCCCGGAACCAACGCCGTCGCGATCAACAGAGCCACAATAATGATGAACAGAACAGCCGTCGCGCGGCGCGGATCAACAATGAACCAGGCGGTGAAAGCATTCAATTTGTTAAACATTTTGGTACGCTCCCTCGTGTTTTTTAAAAGGTTTATGCTTAGATGTCTTTACTCTACGGGATGCCGCACAACGAAATGCTTACCAAATTAGCCAGAAAAAGGGCAGTTTTGAACAAGGGGAAATTTATGAGAGGAGGGACGCTGCGAGGTCGAGGGTTTCCTCCGACGGTTCAATCCCTAAATCGACGCGGAGCAGGTCCTGTAACTTTTGCAGATGAGCCATCACCTGCTGCTTTTCGCCGTTCTCCGCATAACAGATCATGATAGCCCGGTGAATATCCTCCCGGTAGGGGTCCACATCCAGGGCGCGCTTGAACGCGGCCACTGCTTCTTTTAAGTCTTTTCGTGCCCGGGCACAGTCTCCCAGCCCGACCAACGCTTCCAGGCATGCTTCGGACAGATTCTCGCGCCGGTAGATCACCCACTCCGCATCCCAGGACGGCAAAAAATCTCCTCGGTAGAGTTTGACCGCTCGATCCCATAAATCTTCCGTGCGCGCATCGCGTGACGATAAGAGCCGGGCAGCATTGGTGGCCGTTTCCATTTCCTGTGCATCACACCACAAGTCGATGTCGGGATTGATCTGGTACAGTCCGTCCTGAAAGGTGATAACTTGTTCACCCAGAGCTTGCCGGGCGCGGTAGAGCGTAGTATGAAAATTAGCCCGAACTCGTTTTGGGGAACTATCCGGCCAAAAAACCAGACTCATTTGTTCTCGGCTGGTTGCGCCGTTGAACAGCAGATAGAAGAACGTTTCTCTGGCTGAATCAGCCCGCCATTCAGACATCGGAATGAGTTCGCCGTCGCGTTCAATTTGTTCCTGCCCCAGCGTCCAGACGCGCAAACTGTACGTGTTGTGGGGTTCGGGCACCCGTGTTTTACGCGCTGCCGACGTTTTGACTTGCGCTTCCCGCAGATAGTTCAACTCTTTGCCCAACAGGTTAAACCGGGTGAAATTGTGGAGCACATAGGCTTCAAATGCGCGGTTGTGCAAAATTTCAGCCGCCATCGGTTGCGCGCTGCCCACCTCTTGCGCCAGCCGTAATCCGGCTAACAGGTAAGTCTCGGCAGTTGACACATTCGAGGCGAGCCAGGCAGTATAGGCACAGAGCGCATACGCCCATACCAGTTCAAAGCGTGCCCCCTGCTGCTGAAGCTCATTAACAATCGCTTCTAGCTTCTCAAGCGCCAGTCTGGTTTCGCCTAGTTGCGCCTTGGCGACCCAAAATGATGCTTGAGCCGCCAGCCCATCCACCACCATCTGATGCGTTTGAGCCAATGTCATCGCATCTTGTGCTAATGCGATAGCCTCGCGCGGTGTTTCGTGCCAGCGTTGCAAGCTCGAAGCGCTGATCAGAATCGAACAGCGCAGTGAGGGTTCACTGGTTCCTAGCAGTTCCAGCGCTTTGTTATAAAATCCCAGCGCTTCATCGAATGCCCCTCGGTCACGTTGCAGATCGCCCATACTCCACAGCAGATAACTTTCAGCGCGGCGGTTAGGCATCCGCGCGGCGACACTCAATCCTTCCTGAAGTGTCGCTTGTGCTTGTTTATAGTCGCCACCCCGATGATAGTAGTAACCCAGATTATTGAGGGCCAGCGCCAATGCGCCAGCACTTCCCAAACGCCGCCTGAGTACCACCACCTCTTGAAGGCAAGCACTGGCTTCGTCCAGCCGCCCTTGACGCGAATAGGCTACCCCCAGGTCTTGCAGCACATTAGCCAGCGCATAGGCATCACCCTCTTCACGGTGCAGTTGGACCGCTTCTTCCAACTGCAAAACGGCGTTCCGGCTCTCCCCCATCCGCAGCGACGCTACACCCAGCACCTTGAGTGCCCGGCCTCGCAGTCCGGGAGCCTTTGCATGCAGCGCCGCAAGTTGTCCCGCTTGCACTGCCGCCGCCTGATAATCGCCCGTTTGCAGCTTCATCATGGCGCGCTGAACTTGGACATTAGCTGCGCCTAATTTATTTTTTTCCGCCGTATACCCGCGCTCGGCCTCATCCAGCGCCATTTCTGCCGCGCTGTAATCATACCGATCTGTATAAATCCGGGCGCAGTTATACAGCAAGCTCGGCGCAAAAATGCCAACCTGCCCCAGTTGCGCCCGCCACTTTAGCAGGGTTTCGACTTTGCCTTGTGCAAAGTACGAATGCGCGACTCGCTCAGCAATTGCGGCTGCCCGTTCGATCAATCCCGCTGCCATATAATGTTCAAAGCTGTCATCCAGGCGATGATTCTCTTCAAACCACTGCGCTGATCGGGTGTGCAGCGCTGCATATTGGGCCAAACTATCCGTTTTAAGTTGCTGCTGCAAAAAATCGCGGAACAAGCGGTGATAGACGAGGCCCCCGGCAACCCGCGACAAAAACAGATTCCGGTTCTGCGCTTCGTTCAGCCAATACCCGCTGTCTGGCAGTTGAAGCACGGTAGAACACAAATCAGGTGTCATGCGGCTGAGCGTAGACGATGCCAGCAAAAAATTAGCGAGACCAGAAGGTTGTGCCCGTAGGGTTGAATTTGCAAGGGCGTTAAATAAAGCTTCCGGCCCCTCGCCGCCACTTAACATCGCCCGTTCTAATTCGCTGGGCAGGGGATGGATAGCCAGGGCGATCCCGGCAGGCCATCCCTCCAGGCGGGATGTCAGACTGTCTAAATCCGTATGCGGCACATGCGAAACCAGCGCTTCCTCGACCAAATGATAAACTTCTTCTCGTGTGAACCGGAGTTGTTCCTGCCCCAGCGCGATCACCTCTCCGCGCGCGATCATTTCGGTTAAGGGCAGGTTGGGAAGAATTCGGCTGATGAGCACAAGGTGGCAGTTCGTGGGTAAAAGCCGTACTAAGTTGGTGAGCCACAGTTCCGCTGCGGGAGATCCCGCGATCAAATGGGTGTCATCCAGCACATAAAAAATTTCTTTATCCAGGTTATCTCGCAAATGATCAGCGATCAGTGCTGCTAATTCCCCTGGTGTATAGCCTGGTACCGGTGTCAGGTCTTGAATACGGGGTACGACATACTCAAGTGCGGCCACCGCCTGGTTATAGAGATTCGGGACATCACGTTCGCGCTCTTCAATCGTATGCCAGGCAACGGGATAAGGTGCTTGTGCGGCGAACTGTGCCGCAATAGTGGTTTTCCCATAACCCGGTGGTGCGCAGATGAGCAGAAGTTTGTGGGTGGCGGCATCCTGAAGTTTTGCCAGGAGGCGCGGACGATGAATTACGCCCGAAACGCGCGGTATCGGTGATTCACGCTGGGTAGAAAGAGAAGCCATGCCATAGACCCAAATAGGCTCACCGGACAGTGGATTACAAATTAGTATAGGTCACAGATCAATCGAAACACCATTCCCGCTACGCTAAGTATGTCTAATACACGCCAGATATGTCAAGCAAATGGTGCTTAACTTTAGGAAGGTTAGAATAGAGACAATAAAAAACCGGCTTGCAATAGGCCGGTTTGTGTACCCCCAGCAGGACTCGAACCTGCGCCTCTGCCTCCGGAGGGCAACGCTCTATCCTCTGAGCTATGGGGGCAAGGTGATTAGCTAAATTTTACCAGCATTAATGAGCGAGTCAAGCCTCAGACGCTTCCTCGTCTTCTAACATCGCCACTACCTCGGCCCGCGTCAAAGAAACAAGATCGGCGCTGTCGATGCGGAGCAGCGCGTCAATTCCGCCGCCCCCTGCATAAATCGTCGGATACGCGCGCACCGCCGGATCCATAAACGCGGGCATCGGCGTTTTGAGGCCAATCGGCGGCACCGTGCCCACCGCATACCCCGTGATCTCAAGCACTTGCTCGGCATCCGCTAATTTGACGTGTTTGCGGTTAACATTCAGCCGTTCCGCCAGCTTACGCGGATCCACACGCCGCGTACCGCAGCCAAGCACCAGAAATGGTTTTTCATCCACAAGGAACACCACCGATTTGACGATTTGATCTTCATCCACCTTAAGCGCGCGCGCCGCTGCTGGAACGGTGGGTGTGGGCACGCCAGGGAAGATGATTTCAGCCGCAATATCCTCGGTTTTCAGGTAATCCTGTAAATGCTGTGGACTGAGGGGCGTTTTTTCGACCACTTCTTCGGCAAACACCAGTTCCACTTCTCGTCCGGCAAAATCCATCAGGTCTTTTCCGGCGGTTACCCCTTCCGGTGAGGTGAGTGCGGCATCGAGTGCGTCAAAGTTTTCAAAGTGGATTTCGACGATATGAAGATAGGGCGATTCTCCGGTTGGCCCTCCAATAATTTTATTCATATGAATGCCGCGCACGCCGGGCATTTTTTTAAGATAGGTAAGGTTGCGTTGGTAGCGGAGTTCAAAACTGCCGGTTTTGGCAGCGCGTTTAAACAGCAAAATCAACTTGACCATCTGAATTTTTACCTTTGGTTACGGCTTCGTCGAAAACTCCGCCCGAAAATAATCCCCATCACAAACGCCAGCATCACGGCTTGCCAGGGCTTGGCTTGAACAATCTGCGTGGCATCCGTCGTCATCTGATCAAATGTATGGCCGTGCAGATAAATCGCCGCGCGTTCCATGCTGTGCGAAATCTGCCCCGCCTGCTGGATAACATCTTTATCGCCTACTCGAACCGCTTCTGCCCGAAGTCGTTCCGCTGCGGTGATCAACTGGTCAGCCGCAACTTCTTTGGTTGAGTAGGCCCGTTGGAGCACTGTCCGTCGTGCTTCCCGTAAGGGCGTTCGGGGACGATCAGTTTCATTTGACATCAGAATTTTCGCTCAATGGCAATGATCTATAAAATCAATAATATAGCCTATAATTGTTGGTTTCTTCCAGAAGTCTATTTAGGGTAAAAACATGAGCGCTCCCAATGTCCCCTATCCTGCACGTGGTTCTTATGCGCCCCGCGTAAACCCCTGGGCGTTACGTCTGCCATTGCTTTTTATCACCGGGCTGATCCTGCTCTTTTTCCTGCTCATCATTTTGATAGCCGGGTACCAGTTTTTGCACGAAGACGAAATTTACCCCGGCGTTTCTACCGTCTGCGGTCTTAATTTAGCTGGGATGACGCGCCAGGAGGCCATTACCGCCCTTTCGCAGCAGGTCGATCAGGTTGGCTGCAACAGTCAGGCGATTGAAACGGCAACCTTTGAATTTCGCTACCAGGGTGAAGACGGCCAGTGGAATAGCTGGGAATACAGTGCCGCCGATTTAGGCCTCCAATTGAATATTGAAGCGACAGTGGACGAGGCGTATAAGGCTGGTCGGGGTGGTAACCGCCTCGAAAATTTCTTAGAACAGCTTGATGTTCGACAGACAGGCTACCGGGTATCGCCGGTGCTGGTTTACGATCAGTCTGATGCCGAGCGCATTCTGAGTGAAATCGCCAATACCTATATCAACCAACCTGTACTGAATGCCAGCCTGAGTCTGGTCAACAACCAGGCGATTGCCATGCCTGCACAAGTCGGGCATACATTGGATGTCCCGGCGGCCTTAAGCGTACTGCGTCAGGAAATAACCTCGCTCAATTCCCATAGTGTGATCACCCTGGAACCTTACCAGACCCAGCCCAAAATTCTGGATGCCAGCAGCGCGGCAGATCAAATCAATCTCGCGCTCTCCGCTCCGGTGCAGTTTTATATTGCCGAAGGCGAAGGGCCAGATCAAGGCCCCTGGTCTGTTCCGGTGGATAAGCTGGCAAAAATGGTGAGCAATGAACTGGTGACTGCCGCCGATGGCACGGCCCAATATCAGGTGCGCCTCAATCTGGACGAGGCCCGCACCTTCTTAGACAATCTCTCACCGGATCTGACGGTTCAGCCCGTCAATGCGCGTTTCACCTTTAATGATGATACCAGCCAGCTTGAAGTCATTGAAAACAGTGTCAATGGGCGCGCATTGGACATCGATACCACACTAGCCCAGTTTGAAGATGCGATCTTCTCTTCCGATCCAGCACAGCGGCGGGTCAAGTTAATTTTCATCAATGTCCCGGCCCAGATTCCCGATACCGCGACGGCCTCTCAGTTAGGCATTACCGAACTGGTGATCCAGAAGACAACCTACTACTATGGCTCGACGGCTGCCCGCCGCAACAATATCGAGGTCGCCGCTTCTCGTTTCCACGGAATCGTGATTGCGCCCTACGGTGAATTTTCTTTCAATGAATGGCTGGGTGATGTCAGTCCCGAAACCGGATATGAAGCCGGATTGATCATTGTCAACAATCAAACCATTCCCGGTGTGGGTGGCGGCGTTTGCCAGGTTGCGACCACGGCATTTCAGGCGGCGTTTTACGGCGGTTATCCGATCAATGAGCGCCTGGAACATGCCTACCGCGTTAGTTATTACGAGCAGGGCGAAGGCGCGGGTATGGATGCCACTGTTTACTCGCCTATTGTAGACTTGCGCTTCACCAACGACACGCCTTATTACCTCTTGATCGAAACCTATGTCAACTTGAACAACAGTACCATCACGTTCAAATTCTACAGCACGAGCCTGGATCGCCGCGTAGAAAAAGAAGGCCCGTATATCAAGAACCAGACATCGCCCCCGCCGCCCGTCTATCGCGCCAACGCGAATCTGCGATCGGGTCAGATCAATCAGGTTGATTATGCCGTGAGCGGCGCGGACGTGTACGTTTATCGCACCGTCTACGAAGGGGATCGCGTGATTATCGATCACGAAGAGTTCCACAGCCATTACGTTTCGTGGGCCAACCAGTATGAAGTTGCGCCCGGCGATCCGCGTATCAACGGGTAAAACAACCCTTTAGCTGCTTCGGCGCTTGGTGGGGCAATTCACGAATTGCCCCGCTAATTTTCCCAGATGCCCAATATCTATGTTTTTTTGTTCCCCTTGCCTCGAACACCTGTTCGCGTTACACTACACATGCATCATCCTGCTTAAACGGAGTTTCACATGGCAAAAGCGCATGTTTATTATGAGTGCCAGACCTGCGGGCGGCGTTCGCCGCGGGCGATGGGCAAATGTCCCGGTTGCGGTGAATTTAACACGATGGTCGAAATGGTCGAAGAACCGGAGCCGAAAGCTGCTGCGCTGTTGAATGCTGGCCCGCCCCGCTCCAAGCCCCAAAAGCTGAAGGATATCTCCTCTGATGCCGGAGATCGTTACCCTGTACCTGTCGAAGAACTGTCGCGTGTCTTGGGGGGCGGTTTAGTACCGGGCAGCGTCGTGTTAGTCGGCGGCGATCCGGGCATCGGCAAAAGCACCCTGCTGTTACAGGTGGCCGTTCTGATGGAACAGTCCGCTGGTCCCGTGTTGTATGTCAGCGGCGAAGAAAGCGAACGCCAGATCAAAATGCGCGCCGAGCGGTTAGGATTGTCCTCCGACATTCTCTACCTCGTGACCGAAACCGAAATGAGCGCGATTCTGACCCATGTCGAAACCATCAAGCCCCGCTTGTTGATCGTAGACTCGATCCAGACCACCTACAGCGAAGGCAAAGCTTCCGCCGCAGGCAGCGTGTCCCAAGTCCGCGAATGCGCCAGCCAGCTCCGCGAACTGGCAAAAAATACCGGCATCGCGGTGTTTCTGGTCGGCCATGTGACCAAAGAAGGGGTCATCGCTGGGCCGCGCGTCTTGGAACATATTGTAGATACGGTGCTGTATCTCGAAGGGGATCGTTTTCAGGCGTATCGGCTTCTGCGCAGCGTCAAAAACCGGTTTGGCGCGACCAGCGAAGTGGGTGTTTTTGAAATGCGGGATCGCGGCTTAGTCGAGATTACTAACCCTTCTGAAGTATTTATCGCCGAGCGGGTTGTCAACTCGCCGGGGAGCGCTATTGCCGTCACGATGGAAGGTACCCGCCCCTTGCTGGTTGAAGTGCAGGCCCTCGCCAG
>DATAMF010000132.1:0-16575 GCA_036260665.1 Aggregatilineaceae bacterium
TAAGGCGCGCGCACTTCTGCCGGGTCGCGCTCCTCGATGGGGATGTCGTCGCCGCTGAGCATCGTCAGGTCCGCCGTCGAAGTCGGGAAGACCGAGTAGCACGGGATGCCGTTCACATGCGCCAGCACCGCGATCTGGTACGACCCCACCTTATTGACCACATCGCCGTTCGCCGCCACGCGATCCGCCCCGAAGAGCACCAGCTTGACCTCGCCGCGCCGCATATAATAGCCCGCCGCCGTGTCCGGCAAAATGTCGTAGGGGATGCCAAGCTGTTCACATTCCCAGGCGCTCAGGCGTGCGCCTTGCAGCCGGGGCCGCGTCTCGTCCAGCAGCACATGAATACGCTTGCCCTGCTCGTGCGCCTTGCGGATCACGCCCAGCGCGGTCCCGTAGTCCACCGTCGCCAGCATCCCGGTATTGCAGTGATGCAGAATCGTGTCCCCATCCTGGATCAGCGCCGCGCCGTATTCCGCTATCTGCTGGTTGATCGCCACATCCGCATCCGCCATGCGCTGGGCTTCGATCAGCATTTCGCTGCGCACATCGCCCACCCGGTCGAAGCGCTCATCTTTAGCGAATTCCAGCATATGATCGACAGCCCACGCCAGATTCACCGCCGTAGGCCGCGCTTTTTTCAGAATCACGCCCGCCACGTCCAGATATTCCTGCATGCTGCCGATGTCCAGGCATGGGCACTGGTTCGCCGCCAGCACCATCGCAAAAGCTGCCGACACGCCAATCGCCGGTGCGCCGCGCACCACCATATCACTGATGGCATCCGCCACCTCGCGGTAATCCTCGTATTCAACATGCGCAAGCCGCCAGGGCACCTGCCGCTGGTCAATCATCCGCACGCGATTCTGTTCCGTCCACTCTACCGTTCGCATGCTGTCCTCTTTTCACCAAGTCCTCAAAAAAAGCGGCGGTTCGGGCCGCAATCGTCTCCCAGCTAAATTGTGCTGCTAACTGCCGGGCATGGTCGCCCATCACCGCCCGCAGATCGGCGTTATCGGCCAGATCTTCAATCGCAATGGCCAGTGCAGTCGGCGAATCGGGCGGCATCAGGCGCATCACGCGGTTGCCGCTCAACTCCGGCACATCCGACTGCGGCTGAGTAGTAATGATCGTGCAGCCGTGCGCCAGCGCCGCCATCAGACTCCCCCGCCGGAAGGATACCCCGTCGCGGTACGGCAGCGCAATCAGATCGGATGCCATCAGATGCCCGCTCACCTGCGAGTCATCCACGAATCCTGTCCAGGCAATATGATCGATCAGACCCAAGTCCTCGACCATTTCATCGACTTCGCGCGCATAGACAATGTTATTGGGATCGCTGGTCCCGGTCCGCCCACCGATCATCAGCAATTTGACCGGTAATCCCTTATTCCGCGCGATGCGCACCCCTTGCAGCAGCGTTTCGATCCCCTTACTCGCGTTCAGAAAGCCAAAATACCCGACGACAATGTCCGACGCCTGGAATCCCAGTGCCGTACGCCAGACATTCCGCTGGTAATCGGGCGGCAATGCGGGCTGGATATTCGACCCAATCGGGATATGTTCCAGGCTGGCAATGGATTTTTCATTCGACAATCGCTCATAATCCACATGATTCGTCACCACCACACCATCGCTGCTGCGCGCCAGCGTCAGCACGGCCTGATACCGTAGCGGTCCCGCCTTGGGGAACAGATACGGCACCAGCAGATCGTGAAAGGTCGTAACCACGTAGACATTATCCAGCCGCATCGGGAGAATATGCACAAAAGCCGCCATGTTATAGGCTGCCGCCTGGTACTGAATATTCACCACATCCAGCCGCTGCGCCTGTGCCCACCGCCGGATGCGGCTCAGCGTTCCCCACCCCCAGGTATGCGCGTCCGCCGTCACATGAATATGGGGAAAACGCTCATCCTTGGCGGCACGGTGATCGGTAAAAATAAAAAGTTCATGGCCCAACTCCACCAGTGCCTGACTTAATTCCTGAGTATAGGCACCCACCCCACCCTGCATCGGGGGATACTCACCTGTAATTTGTCCGATTCTCATAGTGTCCGTATCTTTCGGAAGGAACCGTTATAAGTTTTGAGTTATGGGTTTCGGGTTGTGACCTTTTGAGTTCACATCCGCCGAATATCAATGTGCAGCGCTGACTTGGTAAAAACTACTATTCCCAACTATAACCCAAAGCCCTTCACAACCCAGCCAACGCGCGCACCACCTGCCCATAGGTCCGTAGGCGTTCCTTTCGCATCGCGCGTTTGGAACCTAAAAGTGCCTTTAGCCCTTCCTGCGCCATTTGAGCCAGATAGCTGAGGACTAAAAACAGGCGCAGCGACCACGCCGCCAGCCGCCCATGAAATTTGCGAAAGTATCTTATTTTACTCTGCTGGAAATAGATATGCTTATTGGTGGGTACCTGCTCCGTACTTCTGCCGCCATAATGCGTAATCGCCGCCTCCCCCACATAAACGACACGCCACCCGGCTTCTTTAGTCCGCTTGCACCAGTCCAGTTCCTCCGAAAACATGACATACCCCACGTCCAGCGGGCCGATTTTTTCGTACACCTCGCGCCGCGCCATCAACGCGCATCCCTGCACCCAGTCCACATCAAAAGTACCGTCGTCCGGCTGATCGGCCACATAAAAATGATCAAGCAGCCGTTTGGGGGCATACCCCTGCATCCATGTGCTTTCGAAAATAGCCGTCAAAAAGGTCGGGAAGCGCCGCCGCGTAGACTGTGTGGAACCATCCTCATTCAACACGTGCGGCCCAACAATCCCCACGCCCGGATGCTGATCCAGGTAGTTCACCATCTTTTGCAGCGCGTCCCCATGCACCACCGTATCAGGATTAAGCAGCAGTACATACCGGCCCTGTGCCTGCTCCAACGCGAGATTATTCCCGCGCGTAAAGCCAATATTCTGATCCTGCGCAAACAACCGCACCCAGGGATACCGCTCGCGGATCAGCTCCACGCTGTGATCCGCGCTGGCCGAATCCACCACAATCACTTCCAACTGTAACCCATCCGCCCGGATGCTGTCCAGGCAGTCCGCCAGCAGATCGGCCACATTCCAACTCACAATCAAGATGGACAGATCCATCGTATTACTCCTGACGTTCCACACTCAGCAAATTGCCCGCGAAGCGCACATAATACGCGCGGTAAGTTCCGGGATAGCTCGCCGCCAGATGTTTCCAGCGGCGGCGCGAAATCCGCATTTCATGCGTCCCAATGCGCACACGCGGATCCTTCAGCGTCCCCGCCCGTTCCAACGATCCCGTGACAGAGCGCACCGACGGACAAGCGACTTGCACCGCCGCGAAGATCATCAGCCCCGTGCTGACACCCATGAGCAGCCACACCACCCCAAAGGCAATTTTCTCCCAGCTTTCGTTGATACGCGGCACCAAATAAAACGCCAGAATGATAGTCAGCACCAGCATTCCAGCACCGCGCACCAGATACCCGATGCTCTGAAAAAACAACTGCTGGCGTTGGCGGCTGCTCAACCGCCCCGCGCGATTCAAAGCCAGTTCGTCTGACGTAAAGCCCAGTTTATCCTGCATACCTCTGGGATTTTACCAGGAATTTACAGATCACCAGAACTCCCATTACATTTGCCAGCGACAATAGGGACAAATGAGCACACTGAACCATAGGGATAGGAGAGAATCACATGTCAAAATCACGTCTTATCACCGCCTTGCTGCTGGTGGTCATCGCGTTCGGAACTGTCGGCAGTGTGAGCGCGCAAGATGGAACGGGAGATCGTCCCCGTGAACGCGCCGAAGCCCGCCTGATCCTCAAAACCTTCAAGGCAGTACTCGACGCCACCGGGCTGGATCGTGCCGATCTGCGTGATGCCCTCGCCGCCGACAAAACGCTGGCCGACATTTGCACCGAAAATGGGGTTGATCCTCAGACTGTTTTCGAGACCGTCAAAACCGAAGTGACGGCTGAGATCGAACAGGCTGTGACGGATGGCAAGCTGACCCGCGAACAGGCCGATCTTGCCCTCGCGCGCCTGGATGACGCCCTTGATCTCATCCTCAACACCAACCGGCCCGGCACGCCGCTGCGAGATCGTATCCAAATTCGCGTCGAAAATTCATTGATCAACATCGTGGCGGACGCCGCCGGAATCACCAAACGTGCAGTCATCCGCGACTTGCGGAACGGTAAAACCCTGGCCGACATCGCCGCCGCACACAGTCTGGATGCCGACGCCCTGATCGCTCAAGCCGAAACCCAGATCACGGACGAAGTCAATCAGGCCGTCACCGATGGCAAAATCACCCAGGAAATAGCCGACGCCCTGCTGGAAAACCTGCATGACCGGCTGGTTAACCGCTTTAACACCCCCCTGCCCGAACAGATCAGCGACATTCTCTAAAAAAGTGATTTCCCCACTTGTGCCCGGCAGAAGTGGGGAACATAATCATGACCTTGCTCCGTATAATCTACACCAACAAGGAGACAAGGTCATGCAGCTTCTCATCTTAGGCGGGACACGCTTTTTAGGGTATCACCTCACCGAACGGGCATTGGCGCGCGGCCATGAAGTCACACTGTTCAATCGCGGACAGACCAACCCCGGCATTTTCCCCCAGGTGGAACAGTTGCACGGCAACCGCGACGGGCAGCTTGAGATTTTACGGGGCCGCCGCTGGGATGCGGTCATCGACACCTGCGGCTATGTGCCGCGGATCGTGCGCATGTCTGCCGAGGCGCTGGCGGATGCAGTAGATCATTACACATTCATCTCCACCATTTCCGTCTACAAAGATTCCGGCCCGCTGCCGCTGGCGGATGACAGCCCGCTGAACACCATCGAAGACGAAAGCACCGAGGAAGTCACGGGGGAAACGTACGGCGCACTGAAAGTGTTATGCGAACGCGCCGCCGAAGCCGCCCTGCCGGGCCGCGTGCTCGTCGTGCGCCCCGGTTTGATTGTGGGACCGCAAGACCCGACACCGCGTTTTCCCTACTGGGTGCGGCGCATCGCCCAAGGCGGTGAAGTCCTGTGCCCCGGCGATCCGGCGCAGCGGATTCAGTTTATCGATGTCCGCGATTTAGCCGATTGGACACTGCATCTGGTCGAACAACGCGATACCGCAATTTATAACGCCACCGGGCCAGATTATCCGCTCACCATGCAGGCTTTTCTGGAGACGTGTAAAACAGTGAGCCACAGTGACGCCCAATTCACCTGGGTCAGCGAGGAATTTTTGCGCGAACACGAGGTCCAACCCTGGAGCGAACTCCCGATCTGGGTTCCGGCGGACAGTGCAGGATTCCACCAAACCGATCTATCACGCGCTATCGGAGCGGGACTCGTCTTCCATCCGTTGGCTGATACGATTCGGGACACATTAGCCTGGGACCAGACTCGCGCCAATCTGCACGATCCCATGTCGGGGCCACTCACACCCGAACGCGAAACCGCGCTCCTGCATGAGTGGCACGCTCAATGAGGCATTACGGAGCTTGCAGCCCAGTGTAGACCGCGTTTAATAAATCGGCGGCATCGTTGTCAGCGCTCAGTTCCCAGAACATGATGCCGCCCAACCCATTCTTTTTAACGTAATCGGCTTTGACCGCCAGCGATTCGGGGTCTTCATACACGATCATGATTTTGCGATCCGGGTTGTACAGCCAGGGAACCTGGGCCTGATCGTGCCAGTAGCGGTTGAAGGTCGGCAGATAGTTCTGCTCGATGTCGCTGTAGTCAAACGCGCCCTGCTCCCACGTCCCGTTCGGCAGGCCGTTAAACGGCTGGTATAACCCATTCGCCGTATCGCCCACATTCGACCATCCGCGCCCATAAAACGGCACGCCCATCACCAGTTTATCCGCGGGAACGCCCGCCGCCAGATACCCTTGCAGCGCGGCATCAGAACTCACCGTCGCCGCGTCCGCCGACGGATTATCCGTATCCGAATATAACGCCGACTGGAATCCGGTGGTTTCGCTCCACCCGCCATAAAAGTCATAGGCCATCACGTTGATCCAGTCGAGATACTCAATAATTTTATCCAGTTCCATCTGCTCGTTGTAAACCGTCGGGCTGGCCGAGGCGGCAATCGTCAGCAGATAGCCCTCCCCCGCTGCATCCAACTGGGCGCGCAGTTCGGCCAGCAGCAGCGTGAAGTTTTGTTTGTCTTCAGGACGCCCCGCCGCCAGGCCGCCGCCCACCGGATATTCCCAATCGAGGTCGATACCGTCAAACCCATACTGTTGCATAAACGCCACGCACGACGCCGCGAATTTGGAGCGCGATTCGGCGGTCAGCGCCACATCGGAGAATTTGCCTGACCACGTCCAGCCGCCCACCGAGATCAGTGTTTTGAGGTGTGGATATTTTTCCTTGAGCAAATTCAGTTGGCGGAAATTGCCGAGCAGTTCCGCGTCGGTTTCGTCGTTCGGATAAGACAATCCCGTGTCCGCCCAGGCATCCCCCTGCACACACTCGCCCTCATCTGAGATATTGGCAAACGCATAGTTGATATGGGTGATCCGATCCGCCGGAATATCCGTCACAAAACACGCCCGATCATAAACGCTCCATGAGGTATAGTAAGCAACAACGCGATAGGTAGAGATGGGATCCTCCTGTGCGGAACTGAGCGGCGGCAAACTCAAACTGGCTGTGATACTGAGAACGAACAGGCAAAAAAGTAATCTTTTCATCAAATACCCTTTCTTTTTGAATCTTGAATCAGGCGCTGGCGGGAAGCGCTGCCGCTTCAGCTTGTTGGATACGGCGGTTGATCCGGCGTCCTAAACGCCGCAGCGCAAACGCGGCGACAAATCCCACCACCGACATTCCCAAAACCCCCTGGCTCTCAAGAATAACGTCGAAAAAGATAAAAAACGAGAGGCCGCCCGCTACAAGCGCCAAGCGGTGACGGTCATCCCAGGATGCGCCGTTACCCGACCAGCGCAGCACCAACCCGAACACCAGCAGGTCCAGCAGGATCAGCACAATCATCGTGACTCCGTAAGGGACGGTTTGGTTGTCACTCATGGCATAGACCGTGAAAAAGTAGACGAACAGGCCAGCAAAACCTAATATTCCGAAGCGGCGCGGGCGCGGCACAGACCGAGGTATGGGAGAAAAAATGCGAGAGGGTATAACGCGTGCGCTCCACACCAAAACCGCGATCACACCCATAGTAAGCAGATAATATCCAACCGGCATCGCATCATAGGGAAACGCGGCAATACCCAGCGGCAGCCACAACGCCAACGCGCCCAAACACACGATCCAGCCGCGCCGTCCCAGCCAGCGTTCTCCGCGCGTGTGGGGATACATCACCTCGACCAGCACCACACTCGCCATGATGCTGATCAACGCATGATAGTGCGTCAGGTGTTCGGCCCATATCCAGTTCACGCCGTTCACGCGCCCATACTGGCCGAGCGCGTTCAGGTCTTCCCAGCTTGGGCTGAAAAACGAGCGTACAACCAACCCTTCCTCATAAATACCGTAGGCCATACCCAGCAGCAGTAAACTCAGCCAGCTTTTGTTCCAGCGCACGATTAATTCCCGGCAGATCAGCGCGCCGCAACCATACATGCCAGCGAGCAGAATAAGGGTAACGGGGTTGAAGTATTCAAGCGGCGGACTGGAACCGGAGAGCAGTTCACCAATCGCGGGCGACAACAAAAACAGGGCGAGTGGTGGCGAAATGCGGAGTCTCATGGTTGCCCCTCACAGACTCAATCGACAGTTGAACACCTATACGCATTTCGAAGCGAGAAAGTCACTTGACAGGCGGCAGCGCAAACAACCGTTCCGCGTTAGCCGTACTCTGCGCCGCGAATGCCTCGTCAGGCAAAACGCGCAGCGCCGCGATCCGCTCCGCCACAAAGCGCACATAAGCCGGATGATTAGGAAATTTTCCACGATAGGGATGCGGCGTCAGGAAGGGGCCGTCCGTTTCGATCAGAATCCGATCCGCCGGAATCTGAGCCGCAATCCGCCGCAGTTCATCGGCGTTTTTATAAGTGATAGGTCCGGTAAAACCGAGGTAAAACCCCAACGCCAGCGCCCGCTCGGCCACGTCCAGCGGCGCGGAAAACGAATGCAGCACGCCGGGGCGTGCCTTCAGTTCATCGGGCAGAGTGGCGGTCCACGCGCTTAACACATCCAGCGTATCGTCGTGCGCGTCCCGGTTGTGAATAATAACCGGCAATTTCAGCTCAGCGGCCAGCGTAAGCTGCGCCTCCAATGCCCGCCGCTGCACATCTTTAGGCGAGCGATCCCGGTAATAATCCAGCCCGATCTCGCCAATCGCCAGCACTTTCGGATGCGCCGCTGTGGTTCGCATCTCATCCAGCATTGCATCCGACCAATCCGCCGTGCTGTTCGGATGAATACCCACTGCCGCGTACACGTTCGGGTAGGCGTCCGCGATCTCCAACGCCCGGCGGTTGCGCTCCAAATCCACACCGGGATTGAGAATGCGGGTCACCCCCGCGTCTGCCGCTTCCTGAAGAATGTGGTCGCGGATGCTGTCGTATTCGTCAAAATCCAGGTGGCAGTGGGTATCAACAAGCATCGATTGACTCTTTTAGATGGCGTGCTGGCCCGATTTGAGCAGCGCGAGATCGGCATCCACCATCATATACACCAGTTCTTTAAAGCCCACTTTGGGTTCCCAACCCAGATCACGCCCAGCCTTCGACGGATCACCCACCAGCAGATCAACTTCAGCGGGGCGCATGTACCGCGGATCTTGCTTCACATAATCATGCCAGTCCAGGCCCACATAATCGAACGCCGTTTGCACCAGTTCTTCCACCGCATGCGTTTCGCCCGTGGCAATTACATAGTCGTCCGGGTTATCCTGTTGCAGCATGGCCCACATCGCCCGCACATAATCGCCCGCGAATCCCCAATCCCGCCGCGAATCAAGATTGCCCAGCCGTATTTCATTCGCCAAACCGAGCTTAATCTTGGCGACGGTGTAGGTTACTTTTCTTGTTACAAATTCAATGCCACGCCTTGGGCTTTCGTGGTTGAACAGAATTCCGCTGGTTGCATGCAGATCATAACTCTCGCGGTAATTCACCGTAATCCAGTGTCCATACACTTTCGCCACACCGTAGGGACTGCGCGGATAAAACGGCGTCGTTTCGCGCTGCGGCACTTCGCGCACCTTGCCGAACATTTCGCTGCTGGATGCCTGGTAGAACCGGATTTTCGGGTTGACATGCCGGATCGCATCCAAAAACCGCGTCACACCAATCGCGGTAACTTCGCCTGTAAAAACCGGCTGCATCCACGACGTCTGCACAAAACTCTGCGCTGCCAGGTTATAGACCTCATCCGGCTCGCATTGTTGCAACGCCAGTTGCAGCGAGGTTTGATCGAGCATATCGCCCGGAATGAGAGTAAGCTGGTCCTGGATATGGTCAATCCGGCTAAAGTTCACCGTACTGGTCCGGCGAACTAACCCAAAAACCTCGTAGCCTTGGCTGAGCAAAAACTCCGCCAGATACGATCCATCTTGTCCGGTGATGCCTGTAATCAGTGCGCGTTTAGCCATAATTCACTCCTAGCTGACGGAAACGCCAAAACGCTGCCGCCAGTCGTTTAGAATATCGAGTAACGTTTGTTCAAAGGGAATAGTCGGTTCCCATCCCGTGCAGGCGCGTAACTTGGCTGCATCTCCCACCCGCAGCGGCACATCCGAAGGGCGCATCCGGGCCGGGTCCTGCCGCACTTCAATGGAAGCCACACTAAAACTGAGCAGCGTATCGAGCAAGTACTGCACACTGTAGGCTTGGCCGCTGGCGATATTATATGCTTCGCCAGGTTCGCCCTCTTTGCTGAGCAGATAATAGGCGCGCACGACATCGCGCACATCCGTAAAATCGCGCTGAGCGACGAGATTGCCCACGTACATTACGGGTTCGCGCTGCCCTGCCTCGATCTCCGCGATCTGGCTGGCAAAGTCTGCCGCCACAAAGCCGCCCTTTTGACTCGGCCCGATATGGTTGAAGGGCCGCGCCCGAATGATCGGCATTTTGTGCGACAGAAAATATTGCAGCCCCAGCATATCCTGTGCCACTTTGCTCACACTGTAAGGGCTGGTGGGCAGAAACGGATAATCCTCGTTGATCGGCGTGCTGCCGCCCGTCGCGCCGTAAATCTCTGCCGAACTCACGATCAGAATACGCGCTTCCAGCCGCAGTTGGAGAATCGCCTGCTGAACATTGATCTGCGCCACAATATTATTTTCGAGCGTTTCCCACGGATTCGTAAAAGATTTGCCGACATCAGCCAGTGCCGCCAGATGAAAAATCAGATCAGGCCGCACCGCTTCCAACAAAGACCGCACCGCCCCCGCGCTGCGCAGATCACATTCATATTGCAGCACGGGCGTGTGATCCAGCGACGGATTTTTTCCAGGGGGATCAAATACGGCGGCGTGGAGCGTCAAATCGGAATGAGTCAATAAGTAGTTGACCAGATGTCCGCCAACAAAACCACCCGCACCGGTAATGAAAGCGCGCACGTATCTCCCGTCCTTTCAGATGTCCAGCGCCATTATAGCGTGTGAGCGGATCAGAGCAAGGCTGAAAACAAGAGGCGGCAGCCACTGGTTGACCACCGCCTGCATGATGAGGGTTACTGCGGCTGCGCAATCAGCACCGGATTTAGACTCAGTCCGGTTTCATCGGGCAGCAGAATCAAATCGTAGAAGACTCCAGCGTCAAAGCGCATCTCAGGCACCGTGAGCACCAAAATATCGGTGGTGCGCTCGTAAACATGAACGCGGTACGTGCCCGGCACAACCAGAACCGGATTGGTAGGCCGACCTATCGTGGCGGGTTCCGACAGCGAGATCAGCGGAACCGGCGTGGGTTCAACCGCTTCGGCATCCGCCGTAGCAGCGGGAGCCGCCTGCCCTGCCCCGTCGAGGGTTTCGCCGCGCAAAACCAGATCTGGTTTTTGGGTTGCCACATGCAGCACGCGTACCTGTGCGTTGCCCTGCGGAACCGGATCGCTGTTATCGGAGGCGATCTCCGCTTGAACCGTGCCATACCCATCCATATAGAGGAACAGCACCGATCTGGGATTGCTAAGCGGTACAAACTCTTCTTGCAAAATAATATTGCCGCTGGTTTTATCGCGCACCACCAGCATCGTGCTTTCGGTGTTGAAAGTATGATACGGCGTGGTTGTGCCTTGCTGGATGTCGTCAAAAATCATCTCGTCGCCGACTTCGAATGTCACCGGGCTGCCGCTGGACAGCGCATTCACGACGCGCAGCATAAATTCGCTGTCGCCGGTTGGTTCCTCCATCTCCACCAACCCTTCGGCGCTCGCCAACAGCCCCGGATCAGCGCCAACTTCGGTTGCGAGCACCAGCGGGATCGTATTCGGCATGCCCGTCGCAATGATCGTATACGCCCCACCCGCCGGGAAATTATAGTCCGCCAGATAATCCACCTGCCGATCTTCGCCGCCCACCGATGTAAAAAAGCTCAGTGTCCAGAGGCCGTCGTTCAACAGCGTGGGCCGCGTCGCGCCGCCCAACCCGATCTCGCTGATTCCCGGCAGCGATCCGCCCAAGGTTTCAATCTTCAGTCCCTTGACACCGAGCGCCGCGTGGACAAACGTAAATCGTGCGGCATTCACCGGAGTCATGCTCAAATCTTCATCGACCTGGATCACCTTGAGTTGTTGGAATGAATCCAACAGGATAATATCCAACGCGCCATAGGGCGTCAGTTTGACCTCGCGTTCGGCCAGCGGTTCCGCTTCCGGCTGTCCCGCCGGACGAATACGCAGTTGGTACGTATCCGTGGCATACGTCGCCCATTCGGTCGCTTCCCGGTAGCCCATATCCGTCGCTATCGGCGTATCACCCAGGTAGATATCGAGCTGGGGTGCATCCGGTGACACCTGGATCACGCGCACCTGAGTTTCGCGTTGCGCGAGGCTTTCGATCCGTAGCACACGGTAATTATCGGGCTGACCCACCAGCACCAGCGTGTAGACTTTCCGCTCATCCAGCCCCATATTGTAAGAAGTTAGCGTCTCCTCACCCTGCTTGAAATCGAAAGCATGCGCCCCGGCTGCGATTTCCACAGGGCCGCCTACGGTGGGATACCCCACCGCATCAACCAGCGGCTCTGAACCTTCAAACAGTTGAATCGGGCCAGTTTGGGAAACCGCATTGATCACGCTTAACCGGGCGGTGTGTTCCGGCAGCGGCGCGAGGTCTTCCTCGTACAGCACCAACTGCGCATTTTCGGCCTCACCCACCAACAGTGCGGTCACAAACTGACCGGATTTTAAGGTCAGCGGCAGTTCCGCGTAAGGTTTGACTTCCTGCACATCATCTTCAGGATTTACCACGCGCAACGTATAACTGCCCGGTGCCACGGGGCGCGGTGTCTGGCTTGAGATACCCACGCTGAAATTACGTTCCAGCAGCAGGCCATCCAGGTAAAAACTGACCTTCGGCAAATCCGCGCTGGCATGTACCATCCGCAGTTGGGCGCTTTCGGCTTCTTTATCTTCGGGAACTTCCGGCATAGGGAGCGGCGTATAGGTCGCCGTCGGAATTGGAGTTGCCGGAATGGGGGATGTGACAGGTCGGGTCGGCGGCACGGGTGTTTTGTTGTCTTCATCTCCCCCACCACATGCCACCAGGACAACAAGCAGAAGCAGCATCCAAAGTAGTATTTTACGCATCAATCATTCCTCCCGATTATGCGTAGTATTGTACTGAGGATGCCGCTTGATGGGTAGCGGGACGATAGTCCCCTACTTGAGGGTTTGATAAATCGCTGCAAAATCCTGTTCGCCGAGGCCATCCGCCACAGCCGCGCCAAAAAGCTGTTTGACCACCGCCCCCAGGAATACAGGCTGATCCAGATAATCGGCCAAGTCTTCCAGGTAGCGCAGGTCTTTGTGAATCATGGACACGGAAAAGTGCGGGCTGAAATCCTCGTCCAGCAGTTTTTGCCGTTTGGCATTCAACACACCAGAATTCCCGTGCCGCCAACCCGGCAGTTCTAACACCTGCGCCTTATCGAAGCCTGCCGCCTCACCCAGCACGACGGCTTCACCCAGCACCGCCATCAACGATCCCAGCACGAGATTGTTGATCAGTTTCCAGCGGGTCGCTTTCCCCGGCATTTCAAAATAAACTATGCTGCTGCTGATTTTTTCCAGGTACGGGCGCGCCTGTTCCAGTGCGGTCTGCTCGCCGCTGGCAAACACAACCAGTTTTCCTTGCGATGCAGGCACCACGCTGCCCGCCACGGGTGCTTCCAGGTACACACCCCCGCGCGCGGCGACCAGCGTATGAAACCGCGTGACCGCCTCAAAATGGTTGGTCGTCGTATCAATAATGAGCTTCCCGGAAATATCCCCGGCCAGCAGGCCATCCTCGCGTGTGAGGACTTCCTCTACCGCCGCGCTGTCCCGAATATTGATGAATACCACCGGAACCTGTGCAATTAAGTCAGTCGGGCTGGATGCAGTCGGCGCGCCCAGTTCATGCGCTTTTTCCGCCGTGCGATTCCACACCACGAGCGAGACACCCTCGCCTATCAACCGTTTCGCCATCGCCATACCGAGCGATCCCAGGCCGATAAATCCCGCTTGCATCATGGGTTACTCCTGATCCCAGAAAGTAAAAGGTCCGCCCCCCGACGGCCAGGGGGGAGCCGGCGGGAAGCGGACTTTTTACTAGGATCACAACTGTCCGGGTTTATGGAGTTGTTTTGACAGCAATCTGGCGCGGCTTGACTGCTTCGGCTTTCGGGAGCGTCAAGGTTAGCACGCCGTTCGAGAACGTCGCCTCGACTTTAGCATGATCAATTGGTGTGTTGATGTTCAACGTGCGCTCAAACTTACCCGTAGGCCGTTCAAGCAGGACATACTTTCGCCCCGAATTTTCCTCACGTTGAATCTCGCCCCGGATCGCCAGTGTATCACCTTCCATCGTGATATCTAACTCTTCAGGGTTGAGACCAGGAACATCTGCCCGGATGACAATGGCATCTTCTGTAATAAAAGCATCCATTGGTAAAAGCCATGCACCGGTTCCGCGTGATTCGCTGCCCCGCGCAAAGGCTTCATCTACCATCCGGTCCACCGTCTGACGCATGCTAATCATGTCTCGAAGTGGATCCCATCGCGCTATTTTAGTCATGGCAACCTCCCAACACAATAGGTCATATGTCTTATTTCAACGTATTTCTGCTGTGTCTAGTGAATTGCCATCACTATACTTTATTTATACCAGAAATTCGTCAGATGTACATAGGAAATCTACCAAAATCGTGTAGGATTTGTATTAGAAGCTATAGCTCATTTTCAATCTGGTTCAGATCGAGTCCTTTATGCGCCCGCGAAATTCCAACTAATATCACAATCGCCGCCAGCGGCGACAGGCACATCACATACCCGGCCTTGTTGAGATCGCTGAAGCTGAGAATATTCGCCAGTCCAAAAATCACAATCAGCATGATCCCCGCCGCGACCAGTGTTCGCCCCATCAAGGTTGCCCGTGCCCCGGTGAGCCGGTACGGAACCAGTTCGTTATCCTGCCGCCGCTTGCCCACAAACTCCTGTGTGCGAATGATCCGTATCCCCAGGCGCAGAATCCCAAACCCCAGCGCCACAAAAAACAACGAAATCGCTAACCCGAAGATCATAGTCTTATCCTACCCTACACCTCTAGCGCCTCGCGCTGAAGCGTCCACATCCGGCGATAAGCACCATCCAGTTGCATCAAATCAGCATGGGTGCCTCGTTCGACAAGCTGCCCTGCTTGTAATACGAGAATTTCATCCATTTTTTCCATCTCCACCAGACGATGCGTGATCACCAGCGTACTCCGGCCCACCATCGCCCCCTGAATCGCCCGCAGCACCTCCCGCTCGGTGATCGTATCCAGGTTCGCCGTCGCCTCGTCCAGAATCAAAACCGGCGCATCTTTCAGAATAGCGCGTGCCAGTGCGATCCGCTGTCGTTCGCCGCCGCTCAACCGCAACCCCTGCTCCCCGATCCAGGTGTCGTACCCTTGCGGCAGCGTCATAATAAAATCGTGAATTTGAGCGCGCTGAGCCGCCAGGATCAAATCCTCCTCGCTCGCATCAGGCCGCGCGATCCGCAAGTTATCGCGGATCGTGCTGTTAAACAGATACGTATTCTGGCTGACCACGCCCAAATACGCGCGGACGGCTTCCGGCGTATAGTCGCGCAGTTCCCGCCCGCCCAGTCGAATTTGCCCTTCCTCATACTCCCAAAACCGCATCAGCAGATTAACCAGCGTCGATTTTCCGGCCCCGCTCGCCCCCACAATAGCCATCGTCCCGCCCGCGTGCAGCGTCAAGCTGATCCCATCCAGCGCGGGCACATCGTCCGGTGTATAACGAAACCGCAGATTTTCCACTTCGAGAGTAGGCTGGTCAACCACCGCCAGACGCCCCTGCCCCGCATCCACCGCCGGGACCGCATCCACAATCTCAAACAGCCGCCGCGCCGCGTCCAGGTTGCTCCCCCAATGCTGGAACGCCTGCGGCAGGGGCAGCACCGCTTCAAAACTGGAGATCGCCGCCAGCACCAGCACCGCCAGCATCACCCCATCCAGGTCGCCGCGCCGCACCATCGGCACCGCCAGGATCAGAATCGCCACCGCCGCCAGCCACACCAGCAGCGTCCCCAGCGCCGTATTCAGCCCGCCGATCTGGGCCATCCGGGCCTGTTCGCGCGTCAACTCGCGGCTTAAGGACGCCACGCGTTCCGCCTGCCGGTCCTCCGCGCCAAAAGCCGTCAGATCCGCCATGCCCTGGATGCCATCGACCAGCGCCACGTTCAGCTCACTGCGCACCGCGATCAGCGCCCGCCCGGTTCGACGGCTGAGTCCTTGTGTCACCAGCGGCACGCCGATCCCCGCCAGCGCCAGAAACGCGATCAGCACCAGCGCCAGCCGCAGATCGGTGATCGCAAAAAAAACGAACATCGCCAGCCCGATCAGCAGTGCAATCGCGGGCGGCGCAATCACGCGCAGATAGAAGTTTTCGAGCGTATCAATATCCGCCACCACCCGCGCCAGCAAATCCCCGCTGCGATACTGCATCAGCCGCGCCGGGGCCAGCGGTTCCAGCGCTTCATAAAACCACACGCGCAGCCGCGCCAGTAGCCGGAACGTCGTCTGGTGCGACACATACCGTTCCAGGTACCGGAAGACTCCGCGCGAAATACCAAAGAAGCGCACGCCGACCACCGCGACATTTAGCACCGCCACCGACGGATGCAGCGCCGCCGTCGCGATGATCCACGCCGCCACTGCCATCAGCCCGATGCTGCTCCCGATGGTAGCAAAGCCCAACAGCGCCGCCAGCAGCATCCACCACCGGAACGGCGCGGCGAGGCTAATTAAACGTCTCATCCGGCACCCATTCAAAATAGCGGGCGGCAAACTCCAGCATCAGGACTCCGATCCGAACCGGCCTCACTTCATCGCTGGCCCACGATACCTTATCCCACCGGTAAACATCCATCAGCGCCAGCAGGCCCTCGCCGTGCGG
>DATAMF010000192.1:0-14480 GCA_036260665.1 Aggregatilineaceae bacterium
GATAAAAATGTAGCAAAATGAGGTTATACTAGAGAATAAAAAATCTAGAATTGATTCAAACACCGTTTAGATTAGTTAGAGGCCGCTCTATGACTACCTCGATCCCCAAATTTGAACTTAGTCGAGATGAACAGGTCCCCAATGCGCCCCCATCCGACGCCAACAAGGTTGCTATTCCGACTGAATTGACGTTTGCCCAGGAAGTCCGCTCCGAACGGCTGGGGCTGCTGTGGAAAATCACTCTGTTTGCCTCACTGCTCTTCTTCTGGATTCTCGTGGTGCTCAGTGGCGGGCGTAGTTCTGCCGGAAGCCTCATGCTAATCCCCACGGCCATTCTGGCGTTAGGCTCCATTCTCACCGGGCAACTGCTCAAACACGATTACTTCGACGCGGGCGTTTGGGCCTTTGCCATTGGGTCCGTCATCGCAACCGGGACCATGATGGGCTATGGATCCGACTTTGCCAAAGAGTACGCCGCCTTTGTGTTCCCGCTTTTGATTTTCGTGCTCGGCTTGCTCGTTCCGGTCCGCACAACGCTGCTCTTCACAGGACTCGTGATGGGGGTCGGTCTTGGTTTGCCCTCCCTGGCCGAAAAGTCATTTGAGATTTCCAACGCCACCATTTTTGCGCTAACCCTCACCCTCATCGCGGCGGCGCTGTCCGCCCAGGTCAGCGGGGAGCTGTTCGCCATTGCTGAGTGGGCGCTCGAAAACTACCGCAAAGAACGCCGGACCACCTTCGCCCTCTTTGAAAGCCGTGAAGCGCTGGAAAAAAGCCTTCACCGTCAGCGTTTCTTAACGCTCCAGGTTCAAGAAACCAACCAGGAATTGGAAGACGCCCGCAAGTCGGAAGAGGAAGCCAAGAATTTCCGAGGCCAGTTCCTGGCGAATATGAGCCACGAACTCCGTACCCCATTGAACGCCATCATCGGCTTCAGCCAGACCATGCTGGACTTTCCCGCCATGTACGATGGCGTTGAACTGCCCAACCAGTACCGCCAGGACATGAACCAGATTTTGAGTTCCGGTAAACATCTGCTGACCATCATTAACGACATCCTCGACCTGTCCAAAGTGGATGCGGGTAAACTCGACCTCGAACTTCAGCCCGTCGATCTGGCTCCCATCATCAAAGGGGTGCTCTCGACGGCGGTTGGCCTCATCGGGGATAAGGCCCGTCAGGTCCAGCTTACCAAAGAACTACCAGAACCCTTGCCAGTGGCCTTGGGTGACCCGCTGCGTGTTCGTCAGGTGCTGCTCAACCTCTATTCGAACGCCGCCAAGTTCACCGACTCCGGTTATATCAAGCTGAAAGTCCGCGCCGAAAACAACGAGGTCATCTTTGCGGTCGAAGATACGGGTATCGGTATTCCCGACAGTGACAAATCCAGCATCTTTGAAGAGTTCCGTCAGGGCACCGCAGGCCGCAAGAAAGGCCGTCAAGGCGCTGGGTTGGGTCTGGCGATTTCACAGCAGCTTCTCCGCTTGATGAACGGGCGTATCTGGTTTGAAAGCACCTTGGGCAAGGGCACCACCTTCTTTATCGCCCTCCCCCTGCACGTCGCGCCGGGTGAAGCACTCGTACCCGAAACGCCGGAAAAACCCGCCGAACCGATTATCGCGCCCAAACCAGCCCTGAAAGTTACCGCTCCCATAGTCGCAGATCCGACGAAGTAAAGAGTTTAAAACTATGCGCATTTTATATGTTGAAGACAACGAAACCAACCAGGCCCTGGTCGAGCGCGTCGTCCGCGCGAAAAAACACCAGATTGTGTTCTGCGAAGAAGGCGAAGCGGCGTTGGAATTGCTGGCTGCCGACTCAGAGGTCAATCTCATCTTGCTCGACATTGAACTAGCCGGACACTACAGCGGACTGGATGTGATCAAGGCCCTCCGCGAACGGCAGGATCATCGTCCGGTGGTCGCGCTGACAGCTTACGCCATGATGGGTGATCGCGAGCGGGTATTAGCGGCGGGCTGTGATCAATACCTCCCGAAGCCGATCATTATCACCGATCTGTTGACCCTCCTGGATCATTACGAAACCGAGTTGGCCGCCCCAGCCGCTGCTGCCCCGACCACACCGCCTGTGACACCCACACCTGTTGTGGAGCCAGTTGCCGCCGTGCCTACCACACCGCTGGCGACACCCACTCCTATCGCGGAGTCAGTCGCCGCCATTCCGACCACACCGCCCGCGACACCAGCACCTAGCGTGGAACCAGTCGCTGCCATTCCGACCACACCGCTGGCGACACCAGCACCCATCGCTGAACCAGTCGCCGCTACGACCCCGCCTTCGGTACCCGTTCCCGCCGCGCCGGTAACAACAGAACCAGTTCCATCTGCCCCTACCCCAGAACCCGTTGTTGCGTTAGTATCAGGGGATACAAATCCGAAGCCCGAGTCGTCTCCTGGAGATAAGGTGGTATGAATAGTGAACAATCGCCCTTGATGACGCCGTTGGAACAGGCCGCAGCGCCACCAACCGCAGCATCTCAGCCCACATCAGAGCCAGTGGTCGCACAACCGGCAGCACCACCGCCGGCACCGGAGCCAGAACCAGTGGTTCCTCCGGTCCCCAAAGCAACTGCACCTCTGGTTCCGCCTGAGTCAATGGTCCTGCCGGTCCCCAAAGCAACTGCGCCCCTGGTCCCGCCCGAACCGGCGGTGGCTCCTCAACCTGCTGTGCCATCTGCCCTTCAAGAATGTGCGGATGCGCCGCGTCTCGCCCTCGTGATCGATGACGAACCCGCCAATCGAGACTTTTTAATGCGTTTGTTAGAACAAACGAAGATGCAGGTTCTAGGGGCGTCCTCCGCAACCGAGGCCTTAAAAATCGCCAAGGAAACCAAGTGTATTACCCTCATCGCGGTCGATAACAAGCTGCCTGATATGGATGGAATTGAGCTGCTCTGCCAACTCAGTGCCCAACATCCCGAAGCACGGATGGTCATGGCGACCATGCTCGATGAGCGTGAACTGATGGCGAAAGCCTTTGAAAACGGTTGTGATGTTTTTTTGGTCAAGCCGCACGGTTTTATGGAACTCTTCCGGCGGCTCATGGCAGCGAACGATGACACTCTACAGCATTTGATTATTGATCAGTTTGGACCACGTCCCTATCGCGGATAATTTTTTTTGCAGACAGCCGAAAAAGTAAAGGACGCAGCTTTCCTTGCGTCCTTTTTTAATAAGCGATGATAATGCACCTTAACTTTTAAATGCGGTCCTGTTTTTGTAGGGGCGTATGTTATCCCCTTATTTCGTAAAATGCATTAACATCGCTTGTTGCAATCTACTTCTCGAATACCAGCGTATCAAGCATGCGCTGGAAGGTCACCGAGTACAAATCCCATCCATACTTCCCCGTCGTTTCCAGCCGCAGCTTAAAATACCGTCCATCCGGCAGCAAAAACACGCCCACCGTTGTATTCACGGGTGGATCAAGTTCCGCCAGCTTCACGACACCAATCTTGCCGATCAGTCCTTGCGCTGTATTCCAATCCGCGCTTTCCAGTTCGCCCTCAAGTTCGTTGAGTTCGGCCAGCCCATCATCCATCGCCTCGACAAACGAAATTTCAAATGTCGCCCGTTCGTCAAACGGATAGTTCTCGGCCACCGTCAGTTCAACCGGAGGCATTTCCCCGCTCGCCACAAAATACTGCCCTGGATACGAAACTTGCACGCCGTCCACGTTTACGCTGCTGTCCAGTGGCAAATTCAGCGGTTGCGGGCATTCCGTCGCGTCGGGATCATTGCATCCCGGCAGCAGCGTCCCACTTTGGACATTCAAGCTCGGCGCAGCCGGATCAAATTCACCGCTGTTAGTACTGTTGTCGCCATTTTCGCCGCCATCACCGACCGTCGCAGCGGGTGTTTTGGCGTCCTTGTTATTCTTATCCTTATCCTCGTCCTTGTCCCCACACGCCGCCATCACCAACACCAGCCCGACCAGCAGCACTATCCCTAGTTTTCTCATCCCTGCTCCTCCTTACTTTGATCGTCCATTCGCCGGGGCAGCCGCAGGGTAAACCGACTCCCCTCATACAGCGTACTCTCCACACTCAAATCGCCGCCGTGCATCTGCGCCAGCAGTTTCGACACGGGCAGTCCCAACCCAGTCCCTTTCCCTTCCGATGCAATACTCCCGCGCTGGTGCTGGAAAGGTTCAAAGAGATGCTTCAATTCCTCATCGCTGATGCCGGGTCCGGTGTCGCTCACGCGGATCAGCACCGCCTCATTCAGCACCTCTACCGCCATCACGACCTCGCTGCGCTCAGTGAATTTAACGCCGTTGCTCATCAGATTGATTAGGATATAGCGCAGCCGGTCCAAATCTGCCCAGACTCGCGGCAGAGTTCCTTCCATCTCCAGCCGCAGTTGCAAATCATGATCCGCATATCCAGTTTGGCGCAAAGCTTCCGATGCGTTCAGTACCTCTTGCAGCAGCGGGGGCAGTTCGACCCACCCCAGGTTTATTTCCATGCTGCCCGTTTCAATCGAGGACAAATCCAGCATATCCTCGATCAAGGCTTGTAATACACGCCCATTATCCAGAATCCGCCGCTGCCGGTCCTGCATCTTTTCCGGCACCACGCCATAGATTCCGCTCAAAATCGTTTCCGAATATCCAATAATCGCATTGAGTGGCGTGCGCAGCTTATGCGAGGCATTGAGCAGAAACCGCGATTTCACCAGATTAGCTTGTTTCGCTTGTAACGTTGCCTGTGCCAGATCGCGGTTCGCCGTTTCCAGCGCATCAAACATTTGCGCATTATGCAGTGACACCGCGATCTCATTGGCGAGGCTTTCCAACACCGCAATCTCATCTTTGCGGAAGGCGTCCCGGTGTTCCGATTCCAGGTCCAACACCCCGATCACCCGTTCGCCAAATCTCAGCGGCACCATCAGTATACTTTGGGTAGCAGGCAGCACGGGGTTCGGCAAAAATCGTTCCTCCACCGACACATCCGGCACGCCGAGGGTTTTCCCATGCTTCACGACAGATGCCAGCAGCGTCTCGTCTTGTAAGCGCACCGCAGGGACCTGCAAAATTTCGACGTGATAAATATTGAAGCGGTCTTGCAGCAGCGCTACGACTTCCCGAATCAGCGCGCGCGGATCGAGCAGCGTCGCAATTTTCCGCGACACTTCCGCCGCGACTTCGAGTTGCAGCGCTTTTCGTGACAGTTCACGCGCCCGCAAATCGACGATACTTTCCATTTCGTTCCGGTAAGCATCAATCTGCTGTTGGCTATCCTGGAGCTTCACGATCATATCATTAAACGCGCGCCCCAAATCAGCCAGTTCACGGTCCGTATTCGCGGGTACGCGTATTCGATAGCGATAATCCCCGGCCCCAACGGCTTGCGCGCCCTTCTGGAGCGTCTCCAGGGGTAGCAGCACACTGCGCACAATGCGCCGGATCACCCATTCCCCCATCAGAGCCGTGAGCGCCAGCGCCAGCACCGACAGCGCGATTACGCGGATCAACAGGGATCGGTAAGCGCTCAACGGCGTTTCGGTTATCACCACCACGCCCAAACCCGGTATGCTCCGTGCCTCACCAACGACCCAGCCGCCGTTTAATCCCTTGTAAAACCGTATCCCCGACCCATCTTCCCGTGCGGCTTGAAAACTCGGCAGTGTTTGGGGATCGCGTTTTTGCTGAATGTCCCCGCCCGCCACGAGCACTTGCCCCTCGCTGTTCACCAGATAAGCGTATCCGTCCCCGGCTAAATCCAGGTTAACAGCCTCCCGCCATAGAATCGCCGCGTCCACATCAGCAATAATGCGCGCATCCGCCGACGCAACCAGCAGCACGGGTCTTGTCGTTTCGCTCTCATTGGCGGGAAGATACAGCACTTCTTTCCCGTTTTCATCCACCACGCTGATCCCGGACAGCGCCGGCATATTCGCCGCCAATTGTTGCAGCGCCGCTTCTGTCGGCTCAATCACGTTCAACGTCATTTCCACCGATGCGAGCGCTTGTCGTGCCGCCGCTGCCACCTGCCGCGAGGTGTTGGCGTGCAGGTCCATAGCCGCCTGCCGCTGTTCCAAAAACAAAATGAGGGCTGCGCTGCTGATCACCATCATCATCAGCAAATTCAGCCCCAATATCATGTAGAGCCGCCATCGCGTGCGGAGTCGATAGCCGGTTGAGGGGTCTTTAGGCACAGCAGGTAAAGTGATATTCATTTCTGCTTGGCAATCGCTAATCTGGTTGAGTAGTCCATCGCCATTATAAGCAGAGACGAGAAAAACAGGCAAAGAGAAAAGGAAATCCCTTTTCTCTCGCCATGATTCACTGCGCCTGATTTTTAGAGCATTTTTACTCTTACTGCAAAGCCGACGACGCCAGCAGTGCAGTCAAATCAGCGCGGAAGGCTTCCATTTCACCGGGGGCCGTGTACGCAATCAGGATGAAGTAATCGCCCTGACCGTTATCCACAACCATCACCAGACGATCATGTCCGGCAGCGTGCGCATAGGAACTCGACGCTTCATACCCGTTCATATCGAAAAATTCCATCGCGCCTTCTTGCATATACCCGGTCGCCATACCCATTGATGCATAGTAGGACACGATAGTTCCAGCGGTTGTCCCCTCGCCGCCCACCATATCCTGTGGCACATCCTGCGCATCGCTCACCGAGGGATACAACACCACCAGCACCTGCCCCGGCGCTAAGCTGTCCAGGTCGGGCAGGTTGTAGATCGCCGTGTCATTCACCACGATCACCACATTCCCCTCCAGCGGTTCCGCGACCCAACCCGCCGGATAATCGAACGAGAATGCGCCATCCGCCGACACATACTGCGCGGTATTGGTATCGCCCGGTTCTGCCTCCGTGCTGCCGCTGGTACTCTCGCTTTGGCCGTTCAACACGTCCGCCACCGCACCCAGATCAAGACCGCCGCTCGTGCTCGTGTCTGTACCCGCATCGGTACTGGTGCTCGCATCGGATGTCGCCGCCATAGCCGGATCCATCAGCGTGTACCCAATCGCCAGCGACATCCCCAAGACCGTTTCAACCTCACCGATTGCCGTCATGCCGATCAGCATCGCGGCTTTGCCGTTGCCCAAATCCACCACCATCACCAGCGTATCCACGCCGAGCTGGTCCGAAAAGGCGTAGGTATATGCCGCTTGCCGTGTTCCGAACTGCACCAGAATCGGATCGCCGTAGTCCACACCCTGCGACGCCCCCGCCTGTGCATCAATCGTCAGCAGTTCTTCCGGCGTACCGTCGCTGTTCACCAGGCTGGGAACCGAGTGCGAGTCCAGATAAATCGCCACCATCGGATTGCCCGCTGCGACGCCGTTTGAGCCTGCCGCACCCACCAGCACCGCCCCATCCTGCTCCAAAATCACCGCCCAATCCGCCGGATACCCGAACTGGACTGAATTATCCGCTGCAACATAAGTCTGGCTCAGTTCCGGCAGCGGTTCCAGCCAATAGGTTTTCTTCAAGCCTTCCGGTGCCCAGCCGTTCTGCCCATTCACCGCCACGATCCACCAGGCCGCGTTATTCACACATTCCGGCCCCGACAGCACTTCGATCACCGACCCCGCCGGCAAAATTTCGGGTTCGGCGTCAATCGGCGCGGGTAAATCGGTAAAGTAAACTTCCGCCTGTTGGCCCGCTACCGGAGTCGCCAGTCCCCCCTCGATCAACCGCGATTCCGCGAATCCCGGACACGCTTCTTGCGCGCCCACCGGACGAGTAATAGCCCCACCGGCTGCCAACAGCATCACAGCCAGGAAAAGACGGTACAGTTTGTGCAGTTTCATCATTGTTCCTCCATACCTTGTGCTGTTTCCTACTATGCCGCCTCAGCGTGACCGCAGCGTGACTTCCCCCCCGAAAGAACTATTGCACCCTCATCAAACTGATCTAAAGTAGGATTGTGTAGTTTGAGTCTGCTTTTTGCCTTTTTACTTTGTTTCTTTTCAGGACAAGGGGAATTCATGAAATCGATAACTTTCCGTCTGGCGCTAATTCTCATACTGTTGTCTGTGGTGGGAACCACCGTCCAGGCGCAGGATGAGCCACCCCAGCCCATTTTCGGTGCGCTGAATATCATCGTGCCCGAACTCTATATGACTCCCGCCGGTGGCACAGAAGCACGGCTGATCGCCCCCACCATCTTCGATGTCGGCGAAACGCTGCGTTCCGATGCCAATGGAGTCGGTCTGCTCACCTGGTTCTATGATGGCACCGAATCCGTCATCGGCCCCAACTCGACCCTTAAGCTGAACGGCTTCAGTGGTGACGAAGATGGCGAATTTTTGATCGACCTGGAACTCACCGCCGGACACCTGATCAATGGCATGGGCAATGTAGCCGACGCCATCGAAAAAGGCACCTGGACCGTCACAACCCCCGCCTTCACTATTAAGATGCTGCGCGGTCAGTTCGAAGTCACGGTTGCGGAAGATGGCACCACGACTCTAATCGTCACCGATGGCCGTGTTGAAGTGACTGCCGAAGGCAGCGACGCGATCACCCTGGACGAAGGTCAATATCTCGTCAGCGGCAGCGAAACAGCCTCCTTCACTGATGATGGCATGACCGTCAGCCTCCCCGGTATCTGCACCGTGACCGCCAACACCAACATCAATGTCCGCCTCGCCCCCAACGAAGACAGCCGCAAACTGGGCGGTGTCTCCGAAGGTCAGGTCTTCTGGGTACGCGCCAGCACCGAAGGCGATCTGTGGCTTCAGGTTTTCTACCGCACGCCGGAAGATGACGAAGAAGGCCACAATCTCGGCTGGATTTACGGCCCCACCGGGACGCTTGATGCCGCTAACTGCGGTCAGATCCTGCGCGCCCCCCTGGACGCCATGCTTTTCGGTGGCGAAGGCGTCGATGAACCCGCTGGTGCCGAAGGCGAAAGTGACCCACTCGCCCAGTAACACCCTTTGATTTGGGCTTCCCCTTCATCTGAAGAGGAAACGTAGGGGCAATTCATGAATTGCCCCTGCTGAATCAATCCTCTTCCAACACAAACCCCGCCTGCTCAATATTCCGCCGAATCCCCCGGCTCTCCCCGATCAGAAATTCCTCCGTATAATGCCCCACCGTGACTCGCTGCGCCGCGTTATGAATCCCCCGCGCCTCCAATTTCTGCCGCCGCTCCTCCGCAAGTTGGCTCCAGCTCGCATCTCGTTCGCGGTGATAGGCCTGAATCTCCGCATCCGTGGGAATCTGGTAGCAGTTCCGGTGAACGACCGCCTCCAAGGGCAGCCGTGTCCGTAAATCCGGCTGCTCGTCGGGATACCCCATACACACCATCCCTGCCGGGATCACATAATCCGGCACGCCCAACATGCGCCGCACATCCATCGACACCGCCATCCCTACATATACCGTGCCCAGTCCCAGGCTCTCAGCGGCGATCACGATATTTTGCAGCACCACAATCGCATCCCACGCCCCGATCATCAGATTGACGATATGATGGTTGTAAAACGGCGCATCGTTCAGTTCGACCCACCGCTTGAACCGGTACTCATCCACCATCGCCATGATCACCACCGGCGCGTTCACAATATACGGCACCGTTTCGCCGTCAATTGTGCCCAGCGCCGTTTTCACCGCCGGATCATCCACCACGACCAGCGAATAGTGCTGCAAATTCCCCGCCGATGCCGCCCGGACTCCCGCCCGCAGAATCACATCCAGCGTCGCCTCGTCAACCGGCTGCTCCTTATATTTCCGAACTGAGCGATGATTCATCAGACAATCGATCACTGCATTCGACATAATCGTCCTCTCTTGCTTCATTTCCCGGATCAAAATAAGCATACTATACTTGCTGCTAGATTGATGGGCATATTGTCGCCTGGTCAGAGGGGAAGGTAACCCACTGGAGCCATTCATCGCGCTTCTGGTTGGCATTCCACTGGTACTGTTTGTCTTGGGAAGTATTTTATTTTGGCTTGGATGGTCACTTCATTCTCGCCATGTGGAAAGTGGGCGTGGAGCCGAACCTATCCTGGCTACATTTTCAAAACCAGGACACCCAAGGATTCTGAGAGCGTTTCGGGCTTGCAACCGATAAAGCAACGAGGCCAGGCTTTCTGCCCCGCTTATTCCTCTACCCTTCTATCGTACTATTTTCGGCTGCTTTTGTTGCCCTTCCGCTTGATTGGGCGCATTTTCTCGCGCTCATAACTAATTCGCTCCCTGCGGTTAGCAGTTTACCACTGGATTTTGCCGCAATCTCGTTTATAATAAGTGGGCGTTTCGTCCGATAGAACCTGGACTGCACCCGGCAGAACAGGTTGCCGGGAGGTATTACCATGAAAGTACGTTCATCTGTTCGCAAAATGTGCGACAAATGCTATTTTGTTCGCCGCGGTGGTCGCCTGTACGTCATGTGCTCGGCTTATCCCAAGCACAAGCAGCGCCAGGGTTAATCAGCCGCTTTTGCCATTCAGAAACGGGCCACTCGGCTCGTTTTTGTTTTCCCCTTTGGCTGACCCCATCTTGATCAACGGCTCCTCGTAGGAGCCGCCGCTTCTCCCCTTCCTGCTTGCGGGAAGGGGCGGGGGTAGGGTTTTTCTTGATGTGAGAGGTGAACGCCCTTAACTTGACGCACATTGGGCGTCGGCTTACCGTGCCCTGCCCCTCCTTTCTTCGCGTGAGGCTAAACATTACCCACATCTTTTTTCCGTTGATTTCTCAGCGGAGATAGGGGTGGTTTCGTAGAGACGCTGGCTTGCCGCTCCCGCTTTTCTCCCCTTTCTCTACGATAGTGGGGAAAGGGGCCGGGGGATAGGGGTTCACTGCACAACGCCCGTCTCTCCCCTCATCCCCGACTTGTGGGTAATGTTTAGCCACGTGCGGGGAAAGGAGGCTGGGAGGATAGGGGTGAACCTCACCACACCCATTTTCTCCCGTCGCCCTGCTGGCCGGAGGGGTAATTCCCACCCTATTTATGCCATAATCAAATAAGGATTTTATTTTGGTTTTCCGCCCGGTTCACACAAGGAGGCGCTATGTTGATTCGCAAAGCAGCCGTCATCGGGTCAGGCACAATGGGCAGCGGTATCGCCGCTCTGCTGGCCGGAGTCGGCGTTCCGGTTGTGCTATTGGACATCCCTGCCAAAGACACGGTTCCCGGCGACCCCAAACGTAATGCCATCGTGCTCAACAATCTGGCCGCCCTGCAAAAAAGTCGCCCGGCCCAGCTTTTCCACCCCGACGACCTGCATCTGATCACCCCTGGCAATCTGGATGATGATTTTAATCTGCTGTCCGATGCCGATTGGATCGTGGAAGTCATTGTCGAAAATCTCGCCATCAAACAAAATCTCATGGAGCGCCTGGAAGCCATCCGCCATCCCACCACCATCATTTCGACCAACACTAGCGGCCTCCGTATTCATGACATTGCGCAGGGGCGCACGGATGAGTTCAAACGTCATTTTTTAGGCACTCACTTTTTTAACCCGCCCCGCTATCTCAAATTGCTCGAACTGATCCCGCACGACATGACCGATCCGGCCATCCTGGATTTTATGCACCACTATGCCGAAACCGTCCTCGGCAAAGGGGTCGTGCTCTGCCAGGACACCCCCAACTTTATCGCCAACCGTTTTATCAGCATTTCCGGCTCCTTTGCCGTGAACTACGCGCTCGATCACGGCTATTCGGTGGCCGAAGTCGATAATCTAACCGGCCCGCTGATTGGCCGCCCCAAAACCGCCACCTTCCGCCTCACGGATCTCGTCGGCGTAGACATCATGGCCCATGTCAACACCAATCTCTACCCCGCCATCCCTGACGATGAATCGCGCGCAGTCCTGAATCATGCTGGTGCCCGCGCTCTGCTCCAGCATATGCTGGACAACACCATGCTCGGTAACAAATCCGGCGGCGGTTTTTACAAGCGTTTCGATCTCCCCGATGGCTCCAAAGAATTTTACGAGTTGAATTTGCAGACGTTCGAATACGAGCCGCCCGCCAAAGTCCGGTTTGAGAGCGTCGGCCAGTTTCGCAAAATCGAAAACACAGGCGAGCGTATCAAAGCCCTGGTGTCCGCCGAGGATCGCGCCGGGCAGTTCCTCTGGCATCTCCACGCCTTCTATCTCACCTATGCCGCGCAGCGGCTGGGCGAAATCGCGGACAACATCCCCGCCATCGACAATGCCAACAAATGGGGCTTCAACCACGAACTCGGCCCCTTCGAGCTGTGGGATGCGCTCGATGTCGCGGACACCATCCCGCGTTTGGAAGCCGATGGTTATGCCGTGCCGCAGTGGGTCAAGGACATGATCGCATCTGGCCATCCCACCTTTTACCACCGCGATCACAATGGCGTGATCGTCAGTGTCTACGATCCCCGCACGGACAGTTATGAACTGCTCGCCTCCGATCCCCGCTTCTACGTGATCACAGACATGCGCGCGTCCGGCAAAACCGTCGAACGCAACGCGGGCGCAGCCATTTTCGATTTGGGTGATGGCGTAGCCCTGCTCGAATTTCACACCAAAGTCAATTCCATCGACGATGACATCATCAAAATGGGCTACCAGGCGCTCAGCCGCCTCAACACCGACTTTGACGGCCTCGTGATCGGCAATCAGGGCGAACACTTCAGCGCCGGAGCGAACATTTTCCTGATCGCCATGCTCGCCCAGCAGCAGGAATGGGATCAGCTTAATCAGGTGATCTGCGACCTTCAGAATTTGTTCCAGGGCTTGCGCCGCGCCCCCAGGCCTGTCGTCACGGCTCCGTTTGGTATGGCCCTCGGCGGCGGTGCCGAATTTACGATGGCCGGATCGCGCATCGTGGCCCACGCCGAGTTATATATCGGTCAGGTCGAAATCGGCGCGGGGCTGCTCCCGGCAGGCACGGGCTGTAAGGAACTGCTGCGCCGCGTGGTGAACCCCGTCATGCAGGTTCCCAACGCCGACCCGCTGCCCCATCTCCAGAAAGTCTTCGAGGCCATCGCCCTCGCCAAAGTATCCGAAAGCGCCAAACAGGCCCGCGATCTGGGCTTTCTCACTACCAGTGATCGTATTGTGCTGAACAAGGATCACCTGCTGGCCGAAGCCAAGCGCGAAGTCCTGCATCTGCTCGCCACCGGATACACGCCCCTGCCCCCACAAAAAATCTGGGCGGCGGGCCGGGATGCACTGGCCGCGCTGCGGATGGGCGTTTACACCCTGCGTGAAGGGGGGTTCGCCACCGATCACGAAGCCGTCATTGCCAACCACACTGCCTATGTGCTCTGCGGCGGCGACCTCTCCGAACCCGGTTGGGTGCCCGAACAATACATTCTCGATCTCGAACGTCAGGCTTTTGTGGAGCTTTGTCACGAACCCAAAACCCTCGAACGCATCGCCCACCTGCTGCAATACGGAAAACCCCTTCGTAATTAGTTTGAATCCGCTTTGGTTTTGTTCTTCTAACCGGAGGGCGATTATTTTTCGCCCTCTAAATTCAATCTTAAGGTAAAATGGTCTTAGGAAGGTATACCCTCTTCCTCAGCGGCACACAACGCCGCGCCCAGGTGAAAGGTTAGCTCGATCATGGATAGCGTCTTCAGGATACCCATGAGGAATAAACGTTTTCCGCTCCGGTTCAAGGCTCTCCTTATGATCAGCCTGCCCCTGCTCGGCCTGATCGTGCTTTTGAATGTGCTGTCGTATTACGTTCTCAGTCAGCGCTTTTCCAACCTGGAAGATAAAACCTTGCAGCAGGACGTGCAGCGTGTCCTCAATAGCCTGCAAAGTCAACAGGATTATTTGCGCGCGACCACGCGCGATTGGGCTTCCTGGGATGATACCTATCAATTTATGGAAGACCGCAATCAACGCTACCTCGATTTAAACGTGTCACCGGATTCCTTCTCCAACCTCAATATCAACCTGTTTGTCTTGCTTGACACTCAGGGACAGGTGGTGCTATCCAAACAACTCGATCTCAGCGGCCAGCAGATATCCTCGATTGAGGCAGACTACTTTGAGCAGCATCCCAACCTCATCAACGCCGGGGACAGTCGGCAGGAAGTCGATGGTATCGCCCTGCTCCCCACCGGCCCTATGCTCATCTCGGCCCGACCTATCTTGACCCGCCAGGGGACCGGTCCGGCACAGGGCACCTTAGTGCTGGGCCGCTCCATCGACAGCGCGCTTGTCAACAAACTATCCGCCGCCCTGTCCTTTGACATCACGATCCGCCGCTTTAACGATCCCGATCTTCCCGCCGATTTTCAGAGCGTTTCTCAGCTCAGCGCTCACAACGTGTTATGCCAGGCCTTGGATCAGAATACCATCGCCGGATATGTGCTGATCGATGACATTGACGGCCACCCAGTCTTGATCCTGCGGGTTGCCACCTCGCGCGACATCCATCAGCAGGGCCGCGAAACGATTACTATTTTTGCAACCGGAACAGTGCTGGTTGGCGCGATCTTCACAGTGCTCATGCTCGTCACTGTCGAGCGCTTATGGGTCCGGCG
>DATAMF010000198.1:0-3146 GCA_036260665.1 Aggregatilineaceae bacterium
TATAAGCAAGCCGGATGACAGGCTCAAGGATGGATGGAATGGTTACGATACGGTGGATAAGCACGTTGATCTTAATGATCATGCTGTTAGCCTGCGGCGTGGATACCCAGGCGCAGCAAGAAACACCCTGTACCGCGGACGCGGGAACGGTGATTACACGGACGATGCAGAGTGAGGCGATTGGTCAGGAGAAGGCGTATAACGTGTATCTGCCGCCGAACTGGTGCAAGCTGGACGATCTGCCGCTGCTGGTGATGCTGCATGGGGTAGATGGCGATTATACGGATTGGGTGGATGAGGGCCGGATTGATGAGGCGGCGGATGCGCTGATTCAGGCGGGGGAAATTGAACCGCTGATTATTTTGATGCCGGATGGGGACGACAGCTTTTATATTAACGGCGAATATGGCGATTATGAAACGTATATTGTCAGTGAACTGGTTGGACTGGTGGATCAGGAGTTCCCGACGGCTGGCACGCGCGAAACACGCTTTATTGGCGGGTTGAGTATGGGCGGATACGGCGCGCTGTACCTGGGCATGCGGCACCCGGACCTGTTCAGCGCGATTGGGGCACACAGCCCGGCGATTTTTCGGCCTAATCAAAATGAGGTTTCACAGTATCTGTATGGGGTCAACGCCGAGCGATATGAGGATTTTGACATTGTGAGCCTGATCGAGCGCGACGGCTGGCCGGATGGGATACGGGTGTTTACCGATGTCGGGAACGAGGATGGACTGCTGGGAGCATTTTTCCGGCTGAATGATGTGCTGTTTACGCGGGTTAACGTGGCCGATTATCAGGTTCATATCTGGCCGGGAACACACGATTGGGCGTATTGGAGCGCCCACGCAGGCGATTATCTGCGCTTCTATATGCTGCCGTGAGCATTGCCCCGATTCCCCGCTCGCAGTACAATCTGATGATCATACTCCAGCTAATTTGCGGGCGGGGCGACTATGTCCACACGACTCTTACTCATCGATCCCGATATTGCCTTCGTGGTCAGTATCAAGACAGCGCTGGAAAAAACGGGCGATTTCCAGGTGAGCATCTCGGCGAATGGGGCAGCGGCAGAAGATGCGTTGAGCCGTCATCGCCATGATGTGGCGGTGATCGCCTTCGATGTGACCGACATGGACGCCCTGGAATTGATTGTGGCGCTGCGGCATGTGCAGGGCGATCTGCCGGTGATCATGACGCCGGAAAGTGAAGATCAACAGGAGCGCATCCGGTTTATGGATGTGCAAGGGGCGATCAAAAAGCCGTATGCCGCGCGTGATTTGATCCCCTATCTGCGCAGCGTGTTAACCCGCGCCCGCAATCGCTCGACGCCTAAAAATGAGTTCGTCCCGCCAGAAATGCCAGCAGCGATTCGTAAACTGATGAATCCGGCGGACAGTCCGTCACCGACGGAACTGCTGGATCGGGTTGAGCGGGAAAAACTGTCGAAAGACCTGGATCATACACTGGATGTGCTGGAAGAATTTGAGGCCGTGGAAAACAGCCGGACGCGACTGCTGCCGGACCTCGATCAGCAGGGGTTCACCCCTGGTTCAACCGTCATCCTGTCAGATGAAGCCGCATCTGCCGGGGACACCGATGTTTTGGAGTGGAGTGAGGCGGACCCGACGAAACGGTTGGAATCCACGCGCGCGCTGCCGGAAGAGCCAGCGGCCTATGATCAGTGGCAGCCTGCCGATCCTAACCAACCGCTGCAAGACCCCGATACCCTGGATCAACTGATCGCGCAGCATGGCTGGATCAACAAGGCGCGCGAAACGAAACCGCTGGCCCCTGATTTTCCGAATGGGCCGCCCCCGGAATTGGACGCGCTGTCAGACAGTGATTTTGGCGAAGTGCTGGATTCGCTGTCGGGAACCTCAGCCCAAGATCGGCAGCGTTCACCGGATGCGCGCGCGTTTCACGATATGGTGGATGCGATGCGCCCCGAACCGCGTAAGGGCCGGAATCGACTGGAAGATTTGCTGGCGTCGATTGCGGCTGACGCCGCCCAAGAAGGGGAGCCGGATGCGGAACCTCCGGCGGATAATCCACTGGATTATGTGCTGGACGCGATCCGGCGGGGGAAGTCCCTCAGCTCAACGCCGAATACCACATCGGAACTGGGCGACGCGACGATTGGGGATGTGATCGGCGGCCTGTTCGATCCGTCGTTTGAGGGGGTGCTGGCGGCGCTGGCGGGCGAAGAGATCAGCGAGGAAACCTATGTGGAGCCGAGCTATACAGGGGAACGGGCGCAAAGCGAAGGTGTCGAACCGCGCGCTGACGATCAGGTTGAATTAGAGGAAATGGTATCGGAAGAGGGACCGCAATGGCTGCGGGAATATGAAGGGCCACCGGCCACGCTGCCCGAACAACACGGCCCTATACTGGAGGAGCCGCCGATCAACGCGGAAGACTCCTCGCATTATCCGGCAACGGCGGCGCTCTCGGCGGTAACAGGCGATGATCTTTTCTCGCTGGATGATCTGCTGGTGCAGATTGAACAACAACTGCCGCCGACCCGGAGCGGAAAACCCCAACTGAAGCCGCTGCCGTCATGGGAGCGTGAGATTGAGCGGAAAGCAGCGGATCAACTGGCGAATCTGTTTGACGGCTTTGAGGGGATCGCGCCGGAAACTGCGCCCTTGAGTGAGGCCGAGTTGACCGCCGATACACAGCCCATCGCGGTTCAGGCACCTGAACCGGAACTCGAACTTGAGCAGGAAGTGGAATCAGAGTTGGCGTTAGAGTTGGACTTCCCAGAGCAGATGGATGAACAGGATCAGATCGCTGATGAACTGAGCCTGATGTTTGAGACCGATCTACAGACGGATACGGTGGGCGATTCAGGTGAAGACGCGCCCGGCGACTATGATATTTCGGAAGATGAACTGGCCGCGCGACTCGGTTCGCGGGATGACCGCCCGGCGCGGGTTCCCGAAACGGAATTTGAGGAAGACGAGCTGGCAGCACGGTTAGGCGTGCGGGGTGATGTGTCGCCTGAGCACGAAGGTTATGTGCTGTCGCTGGCGGACCTGCTCTCCATGGCGGATTTGCCGGTGGAAGCGGCTCCGCAGGAATACGAGCAGGAACTCTATGCGGAGGATGAGGAATACGCAGCAGAGGAATATGAGGCGGAA
>DATAMF010000199.1:0-4128 GCA_036260665.1 Aggregatilineaceae bacterium
CCACGCGTCGATGCTGTCAATCGCGCGCACCGTTGCCTGATCGGTATCGCTTGTGTTGAGGCCAAAAGCAATGAGCGCGTAACGTGCATCTTTTGATACCAGCCGCGCCGCCACTGCCGGGTCTGATGTGGGTGAATTGACATCCACGACATTGTTAGGCGCGGAATCGCTGATCAGCCAAGCGGTGAGTGCTTCGATGTACAGCCAGGCCGGAGTCTCTGGCACAGCCCCGTTAGCTGCGCCGCTGTCAACGACAATAATACCGCTGCTGGGCGAGAAATTTTCGGGGAATGCCTGCTGATACAAACGCTCAGCTTGAGCGAATGGTGCATCGTCCGGCACAAAGTCACGCTGATCAGATGTGCCTACCTCTTCAAGGCTCGGTGCGATCAGCGGCAGGATAATCGCTAGTGTAATCCACGTTAGGATGATCGGAATACGATACTGAGTCGCGAAACGACCAACAAAGCGGAACATCAACGCCTCCTCATGAACAAATCGTCGTGGTACAAAATGAGTATATACTCAAAATATGAGTATGCACTCATTTTATGTTTGAGGTATGATTATTGTCAACTCCTAAAAATCAGGGGTGACAAAATGGAAATAAAGGGAAGCGCCGTGAAAAATACGGATACTCGTCAAGAACGCCGCGCTGCACGCCGTAAAGCGGAAATATTAGAAGCCGCTGCTCATGTGTTTGCAGAAAAAGGCTTCCACCGTACGACAACCAAAGACATTGCTGAGGCGGCGGATATTGCTGAAGGTACGATTTACAATTATTTTGAAAACAAAGATGACCTGCTTATTAGTCTTATCGACTGGTTAGCCGATCTCGATTACCGGCGGGAAACCTATGAGCAATCGCTGGATAAGGATTTTCGACAGGCCTTTCAAGATTTGTTGGCTGAGCGAATTTCGGTAACGAGCAAGCGAAACACGCTTTTTCTGGCTATTTTGCCAGAGATCTTTGTTACGCCTCATCTGCGCAACCTTTATAAAGAACAGGTTATGGCTCCAAGCGTCCGCGATTTGGAGAAACATCTGCGGGAACGGATTGAGCGCAATCAAATTGAGCCAGTCGATGTATCATTGGTGGTTCGTGTGCTGGCGGCCTTAGGGCTGGGCTTTGAATTGTTGGCGATGATAGATGATGTGGAAACGCAAGCCCTTTGGAATGATACGCCGCGACTGGTTGAACTCCTGACTAAAGTGACTTTTGATGGACTTCTGAAAGTTCCACCATCAGATTCGGCTTCGGATGGAAGTTGATTATGTTAATTTCAGGCTTGATCGCACAAACCGATCAAGCCTGAAAATGCTTGATTAGTTACTCGCAAATTCCAAGAGCGCCTGTTCAGCGGCAAGCAGCACTTCGTCATCCGATGAAACCAGACTTTCCTGGGTGATCGGAACGACAACGTCAGGTTGTACGCCTATTCCCTCGATTAATGTTTCGCCGGTTACAGGGTTCACGGGACGTCCGGTGGGGATTTGCACGCTCAAACTGCCGGGAAGCGTATATTGGCCGTCACTGACTTCACCCGTAAAACCACCTGTCGGCGTGTTGCCGACGATGAGCGCCCGATTATCAAGCGTCATGGCATAGGTGAAGAGGTCGCCAGCACTGCCTGTCATTTCGTTGACGAGAATGGCGACTGGACCCTCATAGTAGGGTTTGCCTTTCAGAATTTCCACAAAACCGCGATAGGCAAAACCGCCTTGACCATCGGCATAGTAAAAATCGAAGAGCTTGGAATAGTCGGGGAAAAAATGCCCCGCCATTGCCATTGCCAAGTTCACCAAGCCGCCTGTGTTGTTGCGAACATCGATGATGATGCCTTGTGCTCCGGCATCGACAAGATTTTGCAGAGCAGAGGAAAACAATTCGTCGGCGGTGCTAACCTCTTCGGCAAAACCGCGCACACTAATATAACCTAACCCTGAGTCAAGCATCTGCGATGTGATCACATGATCGGAGTTGCTGGACGTGTCAAAGGCGGCCAGAATGGAAGATGCATCAAATTCGCGGGTGAGCGTGTCGGTGTATTCTTTGCCGGTAGAGGAACGCCATGTGAGCGTTACTTCGGAACCAATTGGCCCCTGTAAGAGAGTCGCGGCTTGAAAGAAGCGGCGACTCTGTTCGGTTGATGCGCTGTTGAGCAGCAGCGGTGTTTCATCCAGGGCTTTTAAGGCCGGAGTGCCATCGACTTCGAGCAGAACATTGTAGCGATCAATTCCAGCGGTTTGGGCGGGGAGTCCTTCTTCCAGACCCGTAACGATGACTTCACCGCTGCTGGTTACAGCCAAGGCACTGATGCCAACACCACCAATTAACAGATTTTGCAGGACAGAAACCGACGCATAACCGATGTGGGTGTCCGGGATGAGTTCGCCTAAGTAGGCAATCGCTAGATGGAAGCTGACATCATCGGTGGCAGCTTTGACCAACGGCGTTATGGTTTTATAGATGGCGTCCCAATCGAGCTGCTTTTCAGCGGCAAACGGGTAGGTTTCTTTGGTGCGCTGGAACAAGCGATTCCAGGCATCTTCATAGCTCATGGACGAATAGTCGTTGAGCGCGCCGAGACTCTCCATGATGGGGAGGTCCACCGTTTCCTGGCGGATGATCGAAAACGGCTCCGTGTCTAAAGCGATCACACTCCAGCCAGCGGGGAGGGACATCAGCGACTCATCACCAGTGAAGGCCGCGCCATCAGGACCGAGATTAGACGGGAATTGTTCACCGTCCTGAACGGCCCAGACGAGGACATAACCGCCAATGATGGCGTAACTCATGGGTTCCAGATGCACCGATTCATCGAGAACGGTTTCGCCCCGGTTGATATATTCATCGCCGATGAAGTTGATGTAGGTTGCGGTAGTAAACACCTGAACACCGGGTGGTGTGGATCTATCACCGTCAAAATCCATGAGCGTGCCCTGCGGCGTTTCGGGAAGCTCGATCTGGTAAGTGCCGCTGGTGATGTCGCCCTGCGCCGTGCCAAGGGTTTGGGCAGCGGGTGGAGAGACAAAGGCATAATCTTCGGCAATCTGGCCGTACAGATCAAATAGGATGATGCCGTGTTCCGCACCAATCTGGGGATAGATCGGATTGGTCGTGGCGTAAGTTCCGGTAATGAAACGCGGCTGGGTGTTTTTTTGCTGGGCGGTGGCAGTGAGGGTGAACGGTGGAAAGGCCAAAGCGACCACTAAAACGATGATCGCCAAGCTGTGGTATCTCATTGAGTGTCCTTCGTGTATTCTGATATGGGTGTTATACGTCCAACCATAGCTAAAAGTGACAAAAATGCCCAACCAAACCCCATTTCAAGGCGTGTGCGGTTAGCCGTTTTTGGCAGATCTAAGTTTGATCTGAGGTGAGCCTCAGATCAAACTTTTTCCCCTCAGATGAAGCTGTTTGTGGATCTTGGTTCAAAATCTTACCCCCCCTTGGCCGGTTGTTTGAGGGAAAAATGGCGGGTAAAAATGGGCTGTTTGTGGATCTTCTGAGTGATCCCCCCCCCGCGCGCTTGCTGAGTTTTTAATTTTCGGTTGGTAAAGGACATGGGGTCAACTTGTAGTATAGCACGAATGTTCTGAAGAAAATAGTCTTTGGATGGTGAACTCCGATGGTTAATAATGTGAGGATTACTGCTGGCAGGGTGCAGCAAGCGGAAAGCGCGGGGCGTATTGCAATACGCCTCTACGAGGAGGCGTTGAGCTGCGCATCAAAAGATGTGGGTAAGGTATAGCCTTCTCTCAGGGAAGGGGAGTCAAACCGGATGAATGGGAACATTATTTTCTTGGGATGGCCTTATACCTATTCGTCTCGGATCAGGGCGCTGAACCCGATTAGCGCCGCCGATGCTACAGCAAAAGCAGCCCCTAACATGAGTGTATCCTGAGCATCCTTACTGACCGCGAACTTCTCCAAGAACTTGATGCCCATCACCAAAATGATGATACTGACGATCTTTACCTTCAAGTGGTACAGATTATGCACTTCCAACCAGGATGGCAGGCTCAGGTCGCCAATAAACAGCTTGTAGATGGCAACTGCAAAGATGTACAGGCCGATGGCAATCAGGAAGGCATCCATCACTTCGACAAATGAAACGGCAGCCA
>DATAMF010000210.1:0-5333 GCA_036260665.1 Aggregatilineaceae bacterium
GCGCGCTTTGCACCTCCACTTTGGTTACGAGGGAAAAGTGTGCTCAAATGGGATGAGAAGTTGGTCTCTTCTGCCATTTCGCGTCGCGAGTTATAAGCGCTGTGTTTGAGTTTTGGGTATCGAGTTGTGAAGGTGCGGTGGCGCTAAATACAGGATAGCACAAGTGTTCGGAGAAATATAGTCTTTCGATGGTGAACTTGGATAACTAACTTCGATGGTTGATAATGCGGTGGGTGATTCGAGGAACGGAGTATGAGTGTGACATTAGATTGAAAAATAAGATTAGTTCTTTAGCTAGTGTCACCAAAACAAATTGATCGAGTGGTAGCTGTGCGCTATGCTTGACATGGCGCATCAACTATACACGTATACATGCGAGATTATACTATGACCAGCTACGAACCTGTCATCGGTTTGGAAGTTCATGCCGAACTCGAAACCGAATCAAAAATGTTTTGCTCCTGCGCGGTGGTGGACAGTACCTCGGCTGCGCCGAATATGCATGTGTGCCCGGTTTGCCTGGGGATGCCGGGCGTACTGCCGGTTGTAAATCGCAAAGCCGTTGACTTTGGGTTGATGGTTGGACTGGCGCTGCACTGCGAAATTCCCCAATTTAACCAGTTCGCACGCAAAAGCTATTTTTACCCGGATCTGCCGAAAGGGTATCAAATCAGCCAATATGACTATCCACTGGCGATCAATGGGTGGCTGGAAGTTGATCTGCCGGATGGCAGTACCAAACGGATTCGGGTGCGGCGGGCACACCTCGAAGAAGATACTGGCAAGCTCACGCACGGGGATGGGCACAGCCTTGTTGATTTGAACCGCGCGGGCGTGCCTCTGCTGGAAATTGTGTCTGAAGCAGATATGCACAGCGCTGAGGAAACAGAAGCCTATGCCCGAAAACTGCGCGCGATTCTGCAATATCTGGGGGTGAACAGCGGGGATATGAGCAAAGGCGTACTGCGATTTGAGGCGAATATCAGCGTGCGCCCGGTGGGATCGAGCGAATTTTGGACCCGTACCGAAGTTAAAAACCTGAACAGCATCCGCAGCCTGACACGCGCCACTGCCTATGAGATTGAAAGACAGACTCAAGTGTGGGAAGCGGGCAGCGCAGTCCAACAGGCGACGATGGGGTGGGATGATGTCCGACAGCAAACGGTGGTACAGCGCGTGAAAGAAAGTGCGGAAGATTACCGCTATTTTCCTGAACCTGATTTGCCGGTGATTGAAATCAGCCGGGAATGGGTCGCTGCTATCCAACTGCCCGAACTGCCGGATGCAAAGCGAGATCGCTTCATGAGTCAACTTGGATTGAGCCGCTATGATGCATCGATTTTGGTGGCAGAGCAAGCGGTGGCGCAGTATTTTGAGGAAGCCGTTGCAGCGGGGGGAGAACCGAAGCAGATCGCCAACTACATTAGCGGGGATTTGTTCCGCCATATGAACAACGCTGGCGTGCAGCGGGAAGATGTGGGGCAGATTCTGGTGACTCCAAAAGCGCTGGCGGACCTGATTGCGCTGGTGCAAAAGGGGATGATCAATCACAGCGTGGCTAAAAAACTGCTCGAAACGCTGTATGCACAAGGTGGCGATCCAGCTAAACTGGTTGAGGAGCAAGGACTGGCCCAGGTATCGGATGAAAGCGTTTTGCGCGAAGTTGTCCGGCAGGTGTTGGATGAAAAGCCGGACGAAGTGGTGCGGTATCTGGCTGGGGAAGAAAAGCTGATCAAATTCCTGATGGGCCTCGTCATGAGAGCCATGAAAGGTAAAGGAGAAGCCCAGGCTGTACAGCGGCTGTTGGTGGAAGAATTAGAGGCACGGCGTGCATAAAATAAAGGGCTATCCCCTGGCATTCAGTTGTATCGTGGTGGCGTATCTGGTTTATGCCAGCATCTTCATCTACAAAACCAGCGCGCTCGTCGAACAAAAGCCAGAAGGATACAACGGGCCGGAGAAATATTGGGTCACGACAGATCAGCGATACTTCGTGCTGTTCGATGATGCGATGGTGTCGATGCGGTTTGCACGCAACCTAGCCAATGGGGATGGACTGGTCTGGAATCCGGGCGGGGAACGTATCGAAGGATATACTAACCCGCTGTGGGTGGGGTATATGGCGGTGGTGCATCTGGTCGAAGATGATATGACCCGAACCAGCCTATATATCCAAGTGACGGCGGCGATCCTGCTGGCGATCAATTTGTGGGTGGTGTGGAATATTGCCAAGCTGGTGATCGGAAATCAGGCAGCAGCGCTCGGCGCGGTGATCTTTACGGCGTTTTATCTACCATTGAATACGTGGAGTTTACAGGGGAACGAGGTTAGCAGTCTAACGCTGATCCTGAGCCTTACGGTGTGGGGAGCATTAAGCGCACTGAACGCGGAGCGGTTCTCAGCGTGGCCCTATATTCTGTTAGGGTTCAGCACTCTGATACGGATGGATATGGCGGTAGCTGTCGGCATGCTGGCCGCATTTCTATTTTTCGTGGATCGTGCGCACTGGAAACAGCATATCATGGTTCCGGTGGTCAGCCTAGCCGCCTTTATGATCCCGCAGACGGCATTCCGCGTGTGGTATTACGATGCGTGGCTGCCCAATACATATTATCTCAAGATGCAAGGCTATCCGTTTGTGCTGCGGATTTTGCATGGGCTGGATGTGACGCTGCGGGTGTTTATCAAAGTGGGGGTGCTGCCGCTGTTGGTGTTCGTCTTCCGGCGGGACCGACTGGTACGGCTGCTGGCGTGGATGGTGCTGGGACAGGTGGGGTACAGCATTTATGTCGGCGGAGATGCGTGGGAGTGGTATGGAGGAGCGAACCGCTATGTCAGCATCGTGATGCCGCTCTTTTTTGTGCTGCTGTGGTGCACACTGCATGAGATTTACCGGGTGGTTCCGCTTGAAAGTAAGCCAATGGCCCGATATGGGATCGCGGCTTTCGGTGCGTTTGTGCTGGTAACGGTCAATGCGACGTATGGTCCCGGTGCGCTGAACGAATGGCTGCTGCTCAAGCCATCAATGGATGCAGCGGATAACGGTAAAAAGGTGGAACAGGCGCTCTGGCTGCAACGGTATACGACGGAAGAAGCTCGGATTGCATTGGCAGGGGCAGGCATTGTACCGTATTTCGCGGAGCGACCTTATATTGATCTGCTCGGCAAGAGTGATAAGGTCATTGCCCATCGGCAGATGGATCGCAGCACCATTCCTGAACTCAAACCGGGGCATATGAAATGGGATTACGGCTATTCGATAGGAGAGCTTCAGCCCGATGTGGTGATGGAGCTGTGGGTTGATGAGGCCAGTGCCGGAGAATATCTGAATGCAGCGTATATGGGTGTGTGGTCTGAACCGCACCAACATCTGGTGTGGATGAAGCGGGGGTCCAACACGGTGGCGTGGGCACTGCTCGGACTGCCGGATGGCGGATAAAGGCCCCAACTGCCTCGTCAACTATAAGAAAATTTGAACAAACGTTCTGCATCGATTATAATCTTCGCCACGCCGGGTTGCTGCGAGCGGACGGATAGCGTAAGATGGGATAAACACATAAAACCTGGCGCAAGGAGCATTCGATGTCAAGTTATCAATACACCATTATTATTGGCAATGTGGGGCGCGATCCTGAAATGCGCTACACCCAGAGCGGCGTGGCCGTTTGTGATTTTAGTGTGGCGGTGTCGCGCCGCTGGAATGATCGGACCACAAACGAACAACGCGAAAAAACAACGTGGTTCAAGGTATCCTGCTGGCGTGGGCTGGCCGAAACCGCTAACCAGTATGTGCGGAAGGGCATGCAGATTATGGTGACGGGCGAAGTTGATGCGAGCGCTTATCTCGGACAAGACGGCCAACCACGGGCTTCGATTGAACTGACGGCGCGCGATATGAAATTCCTGGGGCGGCGTGACGAAGCAGGCGCGATGGCGGATCAGGCGGGGGGGTATCCGAGCGAACCGGACGATCTGCCATTCTAGGCTGCACTGCGGTATAGTTGAATAGTGCGATACAGCCGATAGAGGAAAACTCGCGGCTGTTTCTTATGTATGGGAGATGTTTTATGACTGAAAAACCCGAACCTCGACGGTTAAATATCGAAGTCCCAGCCGATTTACCCGCGACGTATGCCAATTTTGTCATCATTACCCATTCGCCCTGGGAACTGTTTCTGGATTTTGCGCAGATTTTGCCGAACGTGCCCAAAGCGCGAATTCGGTCACGAATTGTGCTGACTCCAGTGAACGCGAAAATGCTGCTCAAGGCGCTCGAAGAAAATATCGCGCGATATGAAGCGAATCATGGTGAAATTGCGCTACCACCACGCGGCCCTTCGTTAGCCGATCAATTGTTTAGTTCGATTCAGGGGGGCGATGATCCCACTAAAGGTCCAAAAGATGAGTAATTTAGATATTTTGGATGGTATTGCAGAAGATATTCGCCTCGTATTTGAGGCCAAAAGCGCCGCGCGGGATGAAGCGATCAAACAATCGCGGGCGTTGATCCAGTCATGCGGGAACGCGATCCGCGCCGTGCATCGACATGAATGGGATCTGGCACAGGAACGGCTTGAAAATGCACGTCAGGCAGCGGACGCGATGCGCGCACAAGTGGCGGGGTATCCTGATTTGTACTATAGCGGATATACGCAGGATGCGCTGAAGGAATTTGTGGAGGCATGCGCGACCTATGCGTTAGTACGAGGGGAAACACTACCCACGTTGCAAGCATTGAACGTGGAAGCCTCTACCTATTTGAATGGGTTAGCGGAAGCAGCGAGTGAACTTCGGCGGCAAATTCTGGATATTATCCGTAAGGGTGATTCCAGTGAAGGCGAACGCCTGCTGGATGTGATGGATGCGATCTATGATGTGCTGATCACCTTTGATTTCCATGACAACATCACAGGTGGGCTGCGGCACCGGATGGATCAGCTTCGGGCCGTGTTGGAGCGCACACGCGGGGATGTGACAACCAGTATCCGGCAGCAGCATCTGAGGGAAGCGTTGGCTTCACTGGAACAACGGATCGGGCTGGAAGTCGGCGATGAAATAGAGATTGAAGACAGTGAGTCGAAAGAGTAGGCTGACGGATTGGCGTGAAGGGTTTAGAATAGTATAGGGATTCCGTCAAGATAACGTTGGCTTTGCATCAGTTATCAATTCCAACTGTCTTGCATACTTATAAAATATAACAAATCACGCCGCCAGTACCAGGATAGAGGTATGCCATCCGTACAGCGTTTTCTCATTCAAGAAGGAGATCAGGCCGGAAAAACGGTTGATCTCGTCACTTTTCCATTCACGATTGGACGCGCACGGGAATGTAA
>DATAMF010000220.1:0-21678 GCA_036260665.1 Aggregatilineaceae bacterium
TCACGCGGGCCGATATAACCAACGATTCCACACATGGTAATCCCTCCGGGCAGTCAATGCACTGCCAAGCTATTCGATTGAATGCTTCAACAGGAAAACTCACCACCGCCGCGCGTTTCTGGGCCACAGTTGCCTGTGGTCTTTGTGCCGCGACTTTACTTGGAGGGAACGGCGAGGGTCGTGGTGTTGACCCTGGCGGCATCCGCAGATCGAGTCGATTTTCCCCCGTTGCCGGGGTTAATCCCGTCTTGCGACGAGAAACCGCCACCTCGTTTCCCCGCTCAGGTGAGCAGGGCCTTGCGCTAGTGTCCCCTCGTTGAATCCTATAGGCGACTCCCTAAACTCATTCAACGCTAGAAGTATTATGACATAGTTCGGTGTCGAAACCAATAAAAACCCATAAAAAAATGGGCACATCTGGCATTGTAAGGAGATCGGAGGTTGGTTATACCGGCACAGCAGAACTTTGAGCCAGCTCGTTCCGCGCGTAAGCGATGGCGTCATCCAACGAGGAATACAGCGGCAGAGGCAACCCGGTCCGGTTGCGGGCCTTTTTCACCAACAGTTCGACCAGCGGGCCGCCGCCGACAAAAATCGCATGGATACGCGGATCGCTGATAGAGCCGGGCGTATTGGTGGTATGTTCGGCCAACCAGAGGTGAATATCGCTAAAACTGAGGTCTCCCGTGGTGTTGATGATCCGGTAGACGGGGCCTGCTGTCGTTTCAGCAATACGCGCCACATGCGCATTACTGGCTCGGATATTATCGCCGTATCGATGAAAGGGGAGGGTCCACGACGTAATGACGATAGGTTCGGTGGTGAGTTTCGTAATAACGAACGGCATCAATCATCCTAAAAGCAACGGTACAGGATACTAAAGTTAACCTAACTATAAGATACAACAAAAATTAAATAAACGCTATGGGCCATCTGGGGGATCACACTACATCATGGGTAGGTGCTGCGCTGCGATCTGCCGCCGTGCATACTCGATCGCATGTTCGAGGCAGGGAAAAATTGGCACATCAATTTCGAACTGTTCGCGAAACTTTTTGACCGCCAGGTGAAGCATGGGCGTTGTGCCGACCAGCACCAAGTGAACACGCGGATCAGCTATGGATCCGGGCGCGCTTTCCCGACTTTCAGATATCCAGAGCAGAATATCGCTGTAACTCAGATCCACGATTTGCTTAGAATACGGGATATGATAAATCGTCCGGTTGCACTGTTCGGCAATGGTCGCTAACTGAGTATGGATTTCTGTCAGCTCGTCAAGGTATTCATGAATTGGAAGTGGAAAAATGACGAGGACAATCGGTTCATTACCTAACTGTTGTACTGTAAAGCCCATCATACTAATTTCCATATACACATCTCTATTCATTGTATAAGATTTTGGCTTTTCGCAACAGCAGCATCGCGTTACACTCTTGCTCTTTCTAACCGTACTGGGGGAGTCTGTATGTCACAAGCTGCTTTGTTGGAAATTCGTGAACGGCTGATTCATATCGGTGATGCGCTGCAAGTGGTGTCGCTGGAACGTTTGCAAACCAGCGGCTGGGATCGGGCTTTGTTTGATGAAGTATTGGGTTATGTGGAACAGGAAACCCCTGGCTTTCAAAAGGCATTGGTCGCTTATTTTACCCAGGCTGAACAGCGCCAACCGGTCCTCGTCAAAGCGCTGCTTGCGGTGGATCGGTTATCGGCGGCGTATACCTATTGGACGCGCCTTTTTCCGCCTCGCCAGCCGGATGAATCGATGTTTGTCCTCAGTTTGCTGCATGATCTGAGCGAAAAAGTGGAATACGCGATTACGCTGCTCCCCCAGGATGAAGTGCAGTAGTACCTTAATACAGTTGACGCTCCATTGTGGTTTTTGTTATGATGTGTGAAGTGTTTATGAAATCTGTAAATCCCATAATCTGGAGTACCCATGGCTGTGAACGTCAAACTGCAAGGTGGAGTCGTGGTTTCGACCGCGCGCCATTCGCACGGTGTTATCGAACTACTCACCGCCCGCATGCGTAACCGGCTGCATATCAGCTACTACAATCACCCCTTCGAGATCGAAGTGGAGCGCCGTCACCAGTTTCTTATTGTTTTTTCGGTTGAGGATTTAGATGGCGTCGTCAAGTGCTACCGCGCTAAGGGTGAGCCAACGCCCCTGATCGTCCATGTCGATCTGCCGCAAGTGTTGGCGCAAATGGACTATACGCGCTACTTCCCGCGCGTCGAAATTGTCTCCATTGAACAGGCCGCTACCGGGCAAAATGACATCACGCTGAAGCTCCACCTGTTTCAGGAGATTGTGGAACACCTCGAAGCGCGCGCCAGTCGCTAATTCCAGGGGCAGGTTGGGGTTACCTGCCCCTTTTTATTGTGGGTCCGGTGGACTCGAATCGGGTTCGCGCACCAGCATGAAAAACAGAAGCAATCCCACGCAGCGCACGCCCCCGGAAATCAAAAAGACGGTTTGGAATGAGACGGATTGGAGGGACCACGCCCCAATGATCGGGCCGATAGCGCTCACAATGGATACGATGGTGGTATACAGGGCGATGTAACGTGGACGGTGCTCGTCCGGCGTGGTCACGAGGAGCAGATTGAAGGATCCCAGGTTGTAGCCCGCCCAGGCAAAACCACCGAAGGCATTGACCACATAGGCATGCCAGGGTTTGCTGACGAGCGCCCACAGCGCAATAACGAGCGGTATGCCCAACCCGAAACGCATGGTGGCGGTGATGCCAAAACGATCATGAAAGCGACCCATCGCTCGCATGCTTAAAAACGTGAACAGCCCGCCGATGGTCGTGACCAGGCCGATCACGCCGACGCTGAAATGGCGCTCCTCGGCCATGAACACATTGATAAACGGCGAGCCGATCATGGCTCCCAGCATGAGCACCGTATGCGCGGCAGTAAAACGCATGAAGTGGGGCAGTTTGGTCATGCGGCGGAGCGCCTGCAAGGTTCCGAAGCGATCTGTCTGTTGGGGCGCGGCGTGTTCGGGAATCTGATTGTAGAAATAAATAGACCCAACCCCAAACGCCAGCGCAAATAACAGATTAACCTGATAACCTTCGGGTTCGCCCAGAATGTTCACCAGGAACCCGGCGGTGGGGATGGCTAACAGGCTGACGAACTGGATCACCATATTGCGCGAGGCGAAATATCCCCCGCGCAGACGGGGTGGAACGAGGTCTGCGGAGAGCGCCGTCCAGGCGGCGTTGCCTAAGGCACCCATGCCCGCGATGGCAACCCAGGCGCACAAGACGATGGTCACGGAGGTTTGGCCGCGAAACAACGGCGCGGTCAACATGACGATCCACATCAAACGGCTGATCACACCCGCAAAAAGCGCCATCTGTTTATACCGCCCGGTGCGATCCGCGATGGTTGCGCCGGGAAGTGCCAAACAAGCAGCGGCGAGTTGATTCAGGGTATTCACCAGCCCGATCTGCGCGTTGGTGGCATGCAGACTGAGCATATAAAGCGAATAGTAGGGATCGGTGAATCCGTTCGCCAACGACGCGAACAGGCCATCCAGCCAAAACCCGCGCAGCCCTTTCTGCTGATGCTCCGGTAGATCGGCCACGCGCGGGTATCCTAACGGGCGCAAAATTTTCGAGGGAAGCGGCAGACGTTCCATAGCTTATTTCGGCTGCAGGCGATTATCCGGGATGGGATCGGCAGGGCGAGATTGGATCGAAGCGTGATGGTTGGGCGGTGGACCCGCCTCACCGATGAGCATTTCGAGACGGCGAATCGTCTGTTCGTCGTAATAAGTCTGGCCGCATACATCACAACGCCAGGATAAAAGATTAGGCGCACTCACCAGTGTGCCCTGATAAACCTGGACGTATACCGTTTGTTGGGATTGAAGCCGCCCCAACTGGCAGTTTAGACAGGTGGTCATACGACTAGTTTTGAACCGATCCTTCTGGCGTTAGCGTGGGCTGCGGCGTACTGGTGCTCGGATTGGGCGTGTTGGTCGGTGGCACATAGGTCGGATAGGAAAAGACCGGCGGTATAGGCGTTGCACTCTGGGCGGGCGTGGGCGTTATGGTGGGCAGCGGCGCGCCGTTATTGGAATAGTTGTGATGCGGGATCAACTGCCATTCGGAGGGCGGCCAATACCGGATGAAGGCTTTGCCCACGATAAATTTGCGGTCTACCGGGCCGAAATCCTGCGAGTCTTTGCTGGAACCCCGGTTGTCACCCAACACAAAATACTGATCAGGGCCGACTTCCCATGAGCCGTCGCAGCTTCTGCCGTGACACCAGTTCGCCAGATCGATGTAAGGTTCATTGATGAGCTTGCCGTTGATATACACCCGGCTTTCCTGAATGGTCACGGTTTCGCCAGGGAGTCCAATCACTCGCTTAATAAAGTCGCGATCCTGCTGCTGAGGATAGTGGAAAACGACCACATCGCCGCGCTGGGGATCACCGATGATATACGAGAGGCGGCTGACGATAATAAACTGGTCGTCGGTGAAATTGGGCAGCATGCTGTGCCCATCGACGACAAAACGCGCGGTTGCCAAATTCACAAAGGCATAAATCGCGGCGATAAGGACCAGGGTTTCAAAAATTTCACGCAAGAACGATGGTCCCGGTTGGAGCTGCGGCTGGGGCACATCGGTGGCGATTTCTAATGCGCCTAACGGCTGATCCGCGTCCTCAGTGACTTTGGCATGGGGGACCACGCTGTAGTCACAATGGGGGCAGGTCAGGGTATTGGCGGGGATCAATTCGTCGCAATTGGGGCATTGGGTGCCGAGCGGCGGCACGACAAACCATAAGACAATTAGCAGTAACGGCCCCGAAACGGCTCCGGCGAGCAGACCCAAGAGCATCCCCCGGCGGGGATCACGGTACTTGCGGGCATACAACAGGGGTGTGACGATGGCACCGATGATCGCCCAAAACCCGCTCAAGATGGGGAGAATTATGTTCCAATTCATGCGCACCATTCCATAGCCGCCAATTACGCAGCAGTCAACTATAACGCAGCGATCAGCGTGTGGCAACGGTGAAGATTGGGCGGCGGGAAAACGCCTGTTTATCCCAACGTAACCACAAGCTGCGATCCGTTTTGCTCCACCGTATAGGTGGTCAGATCGGTTTCCGCCGGGCCGGATTTGTGTTTACCGGTGAGATCGAATGTCGATGCCGAGATGCAGGTACACTTTAATTCGCCATCCTTCAGATCGACGCGACGATCCGCGTGCGAACACCGGTTCAGAAAAACGTGATAGGTGTCGGCGGTGTGGACGATCAGGAGTGGTTCGGGTAGGGTGTTAGCTTCCAGGCGGAGGGCGCTGTCTCGCTCGGCCAGTTCTGGAATCAGGTCCAGATTCAGAGTCAGCACCTGATCGTTGTAGGTCCAGGCGGCGCTTTTGCCCAGCAGCGGCATGTCGGTTTTGCCGCGCAGCCGGTCAAACAGATCGGTTTGTGTGCCGATGATACCCGCCGCGATACCGCCGCCCGCGACGGAGATACCCGCACATCCCCCGATACGCAGGAGCGCGCGGCGAGTCATTTTTTTATTCATCATGGGAAAATCCTCTTTGTGATTTGCACTATAGTTCATACTACGTGGAAAAAAGGGGAATTGTTGCGGGAGCCATTGACAATGAATGGCTCCCGCAAGACTTTGGTTATTGGTAGCGCAGAATGTCGGAGACAGTTTTACGGGCAGCCGACAGCGACGGCCACAGGCTGGCAATGGTCACAATGACGAGCATCCCCGCCAGTCCGATCACGAGGGTGATGGGCGGATAGCCGATTTCAAACACATCCCCGAAGGGCAGCGCATTACCCAGACCCCGGCTGAGCAGATAGGAGAGGGGAACGCCGATGGCCCAGGCGGCAATGCCCACCACCAGACCTTCGACCAGAAATTGGATGGTCACGGCCCATGAACTCGCGCCGACGGAACGCATCACGCCGATTTCTTTCTGGCGCTCGAAGACGCTCATCGAGAGGCTGGTGAGCAGGCCAATCGCGCCGACAACGGCGATCAGGGCGGCGGCCAGATTCAGGATGAGGCCGAACAGGGTGACATAACGGGTGATCGACTGGTTAAAATCGACCCAGTTGGTGAAATCGGCGGTGATGCCCTGCGCCAACAGTGCCTCTTTGACTTCGGCAATCTTATCATCCACCTGGGCGGGCGCGGGGTCGTCCTGGGCCATGATCACGTCGATCTGATTGGGGTAGGGCATACCATCGGGCGCGCCGATCACCAGACCGCCCAACTTCGCCAATGTGTCCCAGCGGAACCAGACCGTGTCGTAGGGGTAACTGGCGACGCCTATGATGTTGAACTCATCGACTTGATCACGGGAACGGATGATGACGGTGTCACCTTCTTTTTTGTCCATATAATCCGCGATACGCGAACTGATCACTACGGCATTGGCGGGACTGTCGGCGGTCAGCATCGCGCCGGATTTCATGGAAAGGGGGGCGATGTCGGGATTGGACGGGTTGATGCCGAATGCAAACAAACCAGGCGGGCCAGCTACCACCGGCGGCGCATCCTCGTAGCCTTCGATTTTGATGGAGAGGGTCGCACCGGGTTCGGCGGCGGAAATACCATCGATGCCTTGCAGCGCAGCGACCAGTTCGTCATAGGAGCGGCCTTCGGATGGGTTGATGGAAAACTGGCTGCCGATGGTGGTAAACACCTCATCGATTTTGCCGGTCAGGGAGGAGAACACGGCGTAGATGCCCATAAACGCGGCGACGGCAACAGTCAGAGTAGTGCCGATGAGCGCCAGCCGGAATTTTTTCTGGTTGACGATGTTCAACGCCTGACGGAAGGTGATACTCAGGGGCAGCATGCTGATCAGCCGGGCAAGCGGGCCGCGTCCATAGCGCGCATTGATGCCAAAATCGGTCATCGCTTCCAGGATGCTGACGCGGGTGCCGTTAAATACGGGCAAAATTGAAGAGAGGAACGGCACGGCCAGCCCGATCACCACCCCCAGGATCACACCGGTGGGCGTAAAACTAAATTCCTCAATGATAGTTCCGCTTTGGCCTGCTAACCCCTTGGCGGCGACAAAGCCCGCCGGGATGCCTAACAGCACACCGGGAATCACACCGATCAGCCCGTACATCACGGCGATACCGGAGTAGATGAAAAAGCTGTCAAGGCGGGATGCCCCCAACGATTTGAGCACCCCAATCTGGCGGCGCTGCTCGACCACAATCGCATTGATGACATTAAAGACCAAAAAGCCGGAGACGATCAGCGCGATCAGGGCGAGGATGACGAGCAGACGGTTGATGGTGCGGGTCTGCGCGATGGTGCCATTGTCGGCGGGGTCTTCGATGTTGGTGAACGAGACGGCATAGGATTGGATCGCGGCCTCAAATTCTTCTTCCTGATCCTCTGCGGTGGCAAAGTCGGTATAGCGAGCGTAGATATGACTGAGGCCGTTGAATCCGGCGATATACTGCGCGTCGGGGTAGGCGGCAAAAATGATCTGGTCAGGGTCCAGCGGCCCCGCGCCGCCGGGTTCGCCATAGGGTTGGAAGATCAAGCCGGAGATGGTCCAGCTTTCGGTGGTGTTAGCGGCGGCACTGCTCAGGATGCGGAAATCGATTTGATCCCCGATTTGCAGATCGTATTTTTCCGCGAAACGGCGCTCGACGGCGATCTGGTTCTGGTCTGCCTGCGGCCAGTTGCCCTGGTAGAGGGTGGGCGGTTCGAGCACAACCTGATCAAAGGGTTCGGTGTAGGCGGCGATATAACCATCTTCAAAAATACGATCCGCGGGCAGTTTCCAGGCGACGCGATACACGGCACGGCCACTGATCGCGGCGACACCCGGAAGGTCGCGCAGGCGTTGAAGCTCCGATTGGTTGTTGATGCGCGCCTCGCTGCTGGTGACGACGGCAAGACGGATCATCGCCAGCTTGTCCTGCTGCAAATCCTGCTCCAACTGCTTGATGAGGATTTCGCCCGCCGAAAACAAGGTCACGACGCCAAAGACGCCGATAAAGATGCTAATGGATACCAGCAGCGTACGTACTTTACGCGCCCAGATGTCGCGCCAGATTTTACGAAGTCGTGTGCCAATGCTCATAGTCGGTATGCCCCCTCAAGGCGTGATGAATGACTGAGATGATTGTAGATGCAGTCGCAGGCGAAAAGCATGAATATTAAGCACGTTTTTATTTTAAACTCACCCAATTCTAATCCAGGCTACAGGATTGTAAGCGCCATGTAATTAATATGAAATCTGCCGGTGCGAAGATGATGCATGTTGATGGATGAACGCGGTGATCAACACGCACACGAACGAAAAACCGGGATTTTGGATAATAAGAGTGTGCGCACACGATCAACCCTAAATGACTCAGGAGGTCATAGCATGTTCAAGAAAGTCGTGTCTTTGCTCGTTGTGATGGTGTTCGCGCTGTCGTTCGGTGTGGCGCTCGTGTCAGCAGATGACGATTCCGGTGATGAAGCTGAGAATCTGTGCTGGGTGTACGATGAAGATGCTGGTTACATGGAAGTCTATTGTGATGGTCGCATCAACTCAGGCGATATTGCGGCTCCGATTGCGGTCTACTACACCTGGACTACCGGCTCGGTGGTGAATGATGATGGCGAAACGGTCATTCAGGATGTCATCAGCGGGATCGAAATCTGGGCGATCAACTACGAAACCAGCGTGGGCACCCTTGTTCTGAGTGTCCCGGTGTCGCAGATTAACGCGGCGCTGACGGCGAAATCGGAAGTTCAGATTGCGGCGAATGGGGCTTATACACTGAATTACTCCCCGTCGGCGGATGCCTTCTGGGTAACTGGGCCGGACTACTCCTTCGCCTGGGAACGTTAACTCGACTACCTCTCCTTTCCCCTTGTGTTGGACGCGGGTTCCCCCTCCCGCGTCCTTTTTGTGTGTAGCCGGTTAGTTCACAACCATTGGGCGCAGGTCGTCCGGGGAGAGCTTATGCTCTAGCGTCAGGCTGCGATCCAGATAGAGGGCGTGCCACAGGTGAAAGGTGAGCATGGACCAGATGGGCCACAGTTCGTATCCTCCGTTCATATGGCTTTCGACCAGCCGCGAGACGGTTTCGGGCTGGAAGAGTCCGACTGCGGCGACGTAATCGGGTGAGAGGTACTGATCGACCAACGGGCGCAAACCCGTACGCAGCCAGTTTGATCCCGGCGGCATGAATCCCCACTTGGGGCGGGTGAGCACGCTGGAGGGCACGAGATCTCGTATGGCCTCTTTGAGTACGGTTTTGAAATCGCCATTGCGCAGCTTGTAGTTCAGGGGGATGCTAAACGCTAATTCGGCAAGGCGGTGATCCTGAAAGGGGGAGCGGGCCTCGATGGACATAGCCATGCTCATTTTATCCACACGCATATTGCTGTCTTCGGCCAACCACAAATTCAGACTGGTATAGGCGATGCGATCCGCAAAATGGGGTGTATGCGGTTGGCGCAGCAGCGGACTCACAATGTCGTTGACGGTATCAAAGGACTGCTCAGCCAGGGCCGGATCGCCGAGCAGATGGGGAACCAACATGGGGTCGATAGTACGCATCCAATGTAAATAGCGCTGGGTGGGGTTGGTGTCACGGGATTTTTGCGCGAGCTTACGGGCGGCATCAAAACGGGTAGATGGCAGCCGTTCGAGCAGTGGGGTCAGAAATCCGCGCCGGAGCAAGGCGGGGATGCGCAGATAGCGCTCCAGGATGCGATCCGTGCGGTAGTGTGGGTAGCCTGCAAATAACTCATCGCCGCCATCACCGCCGAGCAGCACCGGCACACCGGTCAAGCGGGCCAGCGCAGAGACATGCACCGTCTGGACAATAGCGTGCTGCGCCACTGGCTCATCCAGCGCATAGATCAGATGGGGAAACAGCCCGGAAAGAATCTCGTCGCCGCGCACCCGGATCTCGTGATGCTCGGTGTGCAGAAAATCGCTGACCTCTCTGGCATAATGCATATCCACATTGAATTTAGAATCACCCTTGCTGCCCGGTTCCATGTCAAATCCGACGGTAAAACTTTGGACCGTTTTGCCGCTCGCCCGCGCGACGAGCGCCGCCACTGCCGATGAATCGCAGCCGCCGCTCAGGAAGACCCCCAACGGGACATCGCTCATCAGGCGCATTTCAACACTCTGTTCCAGCAGATCACGCACCTGACAGACGGTATCCTGATAACTGGCTGCGGCCTGATACGTATCGACGGTCAGCGTCCAGTAGCGTTCGCTGTGGGCTGTACTGCGATCCACGATCAACTTATGGGCGGGAGGAAGCTTGTTCACCCCTTCAAACATGGTGTGCGGCGGTGCGACATAACCGAGCGTCAGATAACTTAAAAAGGCTGTGCGGTTGACCGCGCGCGTGAGCTTTGGATGGACGAGCAGCGCTTTCAACTCGGACGCGAACAGGAACTCATCACCGATCCAGGTGTAGTACAATGGTTTTTCGCCCGTCCGATCTCGCGCCAGCAGCAGTCGTTCACGCGGTTCATCCCAAATACACAATGCGAACATGCCGCGCAGCCGTTCGATGACGGCATCGCCCCATTGTTCATACCCGTGTACGATCACTTCCGTATCGGTTTGCGTGGCGAAATGATGGCCGTTTCGTTCTAGCTCGGCCCGTAAGTCCCGGTAATTGTAGATTTCTCCATTGTAGACCACTGCAATACGTCGATCTTCGCTGAAAATTGGCTGCACGCCCGCATTGAGATCGATGATCGCCAGTCGCCCGGCCCCGAATGCCAGCGGGCCTTTGTGATAAGTCCCATACCCATCGGGTCCACGATGTGCAAGCACATTAGCCATCTGCTCGACGAGCAAACGATCACCTGTCCCACAGCGGCTGTAGTGTCCATAAATGCCACACATAAATTATGCTGTCCTGTATAAAAAAGAAGCAGTGATGCTAGCTTGTTGTGTGAAAACCTGCAATATTGGCCGAAGGAGGATAGGTGATTCGTAGGGATTCAACAGGTTGACCTTCGACTGATCAGAACCTACAGTTTAGTATATATTAATTACCCCGTAACTATTTATCAGATAAAAGAGAGAAAAACTATGAAAATCGTACGGGTGTTGGTCCTGATCTTCATTAGTTTACTGAGTCTCTCGATGTTATGGATGATGAATACGCCGGAAAGCGGCGCTGCCGTTTACAGCGAATACCAGCCCGCAGCCCTGCGCGTCACCCAGACGCTGCCACCCCGCTGTGATTTTTCGCCCGGTCCTGGTGATATTGCGGGGTTAATCAACGCGATCTACCAGGCCAACCTCGATCCGGCGCTCACGATTATTTGCCTGGGAAGTGGCTATTATGAACCGGTGGGCACGCCATTTGAAATCGACGGGAGCAATATGCTGCCAGATATTACCAGCCAAGTGTGGATTCATGGCGGCGGGGCGCGGATCCAGCGGCCTCAAGGAACTCCACGCCTGGAACGTTTTTTCCATGTGGCGGCTAGCGGGACGCTGCGGCTTGATATGATGTCGATTGTGAATGGGTCGGAAGCCAAAGGCGGGGCGATCTATAACGAGGGGAATCTCACGTTATATGACGTATACCTTGGCGCGAATAATGCGTTTGAGTCCGGGGGCGCGATTTATAACGAGGGGTCGTCGGTTTATATTGATACGTGCGATTTTGAGGGGAACTGGACACAGGGTGTACCGGGAACGTATGGCGGGGCGATCTACAGCACGGCGGGCGCACTGACGATCTCGTACAGCGGCATCAGCGGCGGAATCGGGAATGCGGCATATTACGGCGGCGGGATCGCTGTCGTGGGGCAAAATGGCCCTGCTACCCTGCGCCTTCAGAATTACAGCGTCATTGCCAGCAACGCAGCGGAATTTGGCGGAGGAATCTATCTAGGGCCGAATACGACGACGCTCATCACCGGGCAAAGCAAAATCGAGGTCAATTCGGCGCAAGGGGGCGGCGGCGGAATCGCGGTAGTCGGGGACAGCGGGACCAGCGGCTCCGCTCAGGTGACGATTCAGAATGGCGTGGTGATCGGCAGCAACACTAGCACCCAGGGCGGCGGGATGCAGATCAGCGGTTCGGGGGCGGTGGTTACGGTGAGGGACAGCCAGATCATTCATAATCGCGCGTCGATGGGAGAGGGCGGCGGTTTCTGGCTGCGGGACGGGGCAGCGGTCAATGTCACCAACAGTGTGATCTCTCGCAACCAGGGCGGCGTCACGGGTGGGCTGTATGCGCAGCATGATTCCTCGGTGACGGTGCATGAAAGCTGTATTGTGGGAAATATCGATTACGGAATTTATGTCGATTCGCCCGGTACGCCGGGGAATGCGACGAATAACTGGTGGGGAGCGGCGGATGGCCCTGGCGGTATGGGAACGGGAGCGGGGGATAAGGTGGCGTTTGCGTATTATGACCCCTATTTGACGGTGGCTCCCAGTATTTGTGCAGACGGAATTCCGCCGACGCTCACGGCAACGGCTGAACTGCCGCCGACCCTGGTTCTGATCACCTTCACTCCGAGCATCACGGTCACAATGACCCCTTGGAAGACGGCGACACCGACGCCTATCATTCCTCCGGCGGGGTGCCGCGCATCGGAGATAAATCCGGGGGAGATTATCTGCACGTCAGATTAGTGTCTGTGACACAGGCGGAGAAAAAATCAAAGGGGCCGGTTCGGTTTGAAACCGGCCCTTGTGATCCTATTTAGGGCAGATCAACGACGCAGCGTTTAGCGGCTACATCGCAGGTCGCCACGACGGTGCCGTTATACAACACCTGGAAACTGGTTTGTGTCCAGAACATGACGGATTCGTTGGCGACGTAACCCTGGCGGTAGGTTGCGCATTCGGGAGGCGTATCCTGGACGGGCAGGCCAAAGCGCCACATCATCAGGCAGCCCTTATCCTTGAAGGTTGCCAGCGGCGAAGACAGATATTCGGTGTCCCAGACCGTCGCCGGAACGGTGACGCCAGCACCCGTGAAGCTGAGCGGAGTCAGATTGAGCGGCGCACCGGCGGTATTCTGCAAGGTGAACACGGGCACAGCGGGATCGTAGATCAGCAGCAAATCCTGCGAGCCGGGGTTGACTGTCGAGGCGGCAGGCGTGGGGGCGGTGGGTGTGACCGCGAGCGCCGTAAAGCCATCGAACGGATTCTGTTTAGGCTGCCAGACCGGGAATGTGTCGTCTACGGTGGGGCTGTTGGACAGGTTCACGAGATTGATGCCGCTGGAACGGATGGCAAAAATATCGAAGCTGCCCGTCAGCTTGGCGGCAAACGCGATCCACTGTCCATCGGGCGACCACGTAAGGCCGCGAATCTCGCCGCCGCTGGTGGTGTATTGCAGCGCGAATTTACCCGCATTCATCACATCGCTGGCATCCACACTGAACAGGTCAAACTTGCCGCTCAACGCGGGACTCTCGCCCACATAGGCGATTCGTTTGCTGTCGGGCGACCAGACTGGATTGCTATTTTTGCCGCCCATGGTCAGCTTGTTAATCGTGCCGTCGGGCTGGGCGACGAAAAGATCCGAATTAACCGTATCGGAGCCAATGAAGGCGATTTTCTGGCTGTTGGGCGACCACGTCGGCGCAATGTCGATGCTGTCCGAGGTCGTGACCTGGATGAGATTGCTGCCATCGGCTGAATTCATCGTGTAAATATCGTGGTTGTCCGCGCGATCACTGGCGAAGGCGATGCGCGTGCCATCGGGGGACCACGCCGGGAAAGCATCGGTGGCGGGATCGGTGGTCAGGCTGACGCGGTTGGTGCCATCGACATTCATCACCGCAATGTCGGGGTTTCCGCTGGCCTCGGAGACATACGCGATTTTGGTGCTGTCGGGCGACCAGGTCGGCGCGTAATCGGGTGAATCGGGGGTGTTGGTCACATTGCGGAAGACTGCGGGCGCGGCGACATAAATATCACGGCCATCGCTAAAGGCGACCATCTTGCCGTCCGGCGACCAGACCAGCGCGTTATTCTGGGTGACGGTGGTAGTGATGGTCACATTCTGGCCGCTGTCGGCTGCCATCAGCATCGGAACTGTGTTGGCGTCGGTGCCGCTGAGATAGGCGAGATAACGCGGCTCAATGGCCGGGCGCGCTCCAGTGGCGTAAGTTGATCCGGCAATGGGCCAGGGTTCGACCCAGTATTCGGTCCCGGCACCTTCCGCCGTCCAGCCGATCTGACCGTCCCAGCGGCGGACCTGCCACCACCAGTAATTGTCGGCGCAGGTGGGCGCAGCGAGCACGTTAAAGACTTCGCCATCGGCCAGCACACCGAGAATAGTGGTACCTGCGGCAGCGCTGGGCGAGACGCGCAGATTGTTGCCCGTGCCATCGCTGATCGTCACGCGGCCTTGCCCCCCGGCTGTCAGGCGTGGGGCGGGAGCCGTGCCACATGATTGCTGGGCCGAGGTGGTGGACGGCGCAGCCAATGAAGCAAACAACGCTGCTGTGATCAGCGTGACCAGCAGCGCGAGGCGTAATGGGATTAAACGCATCGTTCCTCCTTCGAGAGATCGTTAAAACACTGTATCTATTTTGACCATTGTCGCGTGTGGTGACAAGGCGCAGATGGCTAAACGTTGTCTGATCGCAGGCTAGGCGCGGAGGTAGCGCAAGCCACCACCCACCAATAACAGGCCGATGATCACAGCAGCGATTTGTACCACACCGAAGCCTTCGGTGCCCCAATCTGCCAGTTCAAAGAGGATCGATAAGGCAATAAGGACTATCCCCAGAATGATAGCGCCAAGTATCCTTTGTCGAGACATGTGTAACTCCTTATTTTTTAAACTGATGGCTTGTAACTCTATTTATAATATTATCATATATTCAGGGAAGGGTACTTTCAAAAAAACAGGGCCTAAGCTGGCCCTGTCAATGGAATTGTGTGAATTATTCGATACCCCATCTCCCCCCTTCCTTCAGGGAAAGAGAGTCAAACTGGATGGATGGGATAGCCTAAGCGCTTACTCAACGGTCAGTGTGACGCTGAGTGTGTCGAGATCGCTGGGATCAATGGAGTAGTCGGCGGGGAAGAGGCCGATTATGTAGGTGCCGTCGCCCGGCAGCTTGATCGTTTCAATAGCTCCGCTGTTTTCGGCCCCGGCGAACGGCTCGCCATTGACATCGAAGAGAATGGTAGTGAAGTTCATTTCGTTCGGCGCTTCGATAGTGATCGTGACCACCTCACCGGCTTTGCCCTCGAACTTCAGGTAATTGAGCAGCATTTCGACGGACAGTTCGACCTCAACGGTTTCGCCTGACGCGATGGGCTGCGGGTCATAATTGTCGATTTTCAGGGTATAGGCGATGGGTTCGGCTTCGGAGGCGTAGGCCAGTTCATTGTTGAACACCATCACCATGAAGGTATCCGGATCAACCATGTAGAAGGGGCTGATGTAGTAGTTTTTGGTTTCGGATGTCCGGTTGCCTTCGTTTTCCGAGAAATCGGCCTGGGTCAGCGAGTCCAACATCATCTGATTCCCATCGGTTTCCAGCGTGATATAGGGGATGTCGGCCATCTGCCCTTCGAAGATAAAGATATCGCTGGTATTGTCGAGACTGATTTCGCCTTCAAACGCATCACCGTAGGCAAGTGTTTCATATTCTGCCGCTTCAACGGTCAGCGAGAAGGGCGCGTTTTCATCGGGTGTTTCCTGAAGATAGAAGTAGTCGGAGCAGGTGACGGCAATGTTGTAAGTGCCATCGTCGGGGAACAAATACAGCGGCATATAAGCGGCATGTTCGTTGGTGGGGTCGAAGCTGCTATAAAACAACACATCTTCCGTGCGGGGATCGCCGATGACCACATAAATGGCGGTATAGGTGTCATCGTCGGTATAAGCCGTGATGGCGTCACCCTTTTTAGCTTCAAAGGTGTAGTTGACGATAGGTGCATCCGCTGTGAGTTCGCCTTGCACGGTTTCACCCAATGTGATGGGCGTGCCTTCGGGGAACTCAATGCCGTCCTGGGCGTGGGCGGTGAGACTCCCCGCCAGACTCAGGAGCAGTGCGACCAGCACGAGAATAGAGAACTGTGTTTTTGCTTGCATGATGTATGATCCTCTCCTCAAAGTGATCAGCGGTCCATGTGACCAAATTCACTATAGCACCCAGATCGTGACAGGAGCGTGACCAACTTTTACATCATGCGGAGACGCTGGCGGAGGATGGGATATGAGGGCGGGGAGTCTCAATTTGGAAAGCCGCAGCGGCCAAATGGGAGGCGCGCTGCGGCGTTTAGATGCGTGGAAAAACTAATCGGGCATGTTGTCCAGCCAGTTTAAAGCGGATTCGAGGTCAGTAAAGGTCATCACACGCAGACCGCGTTCATGCAGGTCTTCGATGGTCGGGATCAGGCTGCCCGCAGCTTCTAGCGCCGGTGGGACGACCAACGCCCAATATTTCCACCCGGCATTCATGGTACGGGCATTCCAGTCGTTGAAGCCCCAATCGGCCTCTTCCGTCGAAAGCGGCCCATTCTTACGATCATCCGACAGCCATTTGCAGGCCCCATATTGTTCCAGGGCGGCGGTCCCGGCGTTTAAAGCATCGCGAAGGATATGGCCCCCTACGGGTTTGTGAATGGTATGCTGGATGATGCGGTGATCGGCGAGGTATTCGACGGTGATATAGTCGTTATCAACAATGAAGATTCTTGCCATACAACCCCCTTGAGTTAGGAAAAGTGTCCTTTGGTCAATTCATTCATTTCTAGACTGTTCGTATAGTAACATAATATTTTCAGGTAGGCTAGGTAAAAGCTTGTGCAAATTCCCGATCGTTTGACCCCTTTTGTAGATTCACCCCGACTAATACCATAGATAAGCGCAGTGTGGATTTGATCCGGTGCCGGGAACCGCAGCGATTATCGGGACTTTCAAAATCGCACCACATCGAAGCCGATATTCGGAGGAAAACATGGCAGTCCTAAGCAGCGTCAAAAAGTCCTTTTTCTCTGGTTGGGTGATCAATCGAACTCGGCAGGTTGAACTGCCTGCCCCCGTCATCGTGGAAGATGAAGAGCAGGTGTTTTGGGCGAGTATCGCTAAACTGCCTGCTGATGAACAGCAGAAAATGATCCAGAAGCGGGAATGGTATAAGCGGTTGGCCGCACGACAGGCCATTATGGAAGTCGAAGCGGAATCCTACCGCCGTTAGGGGCATTTCAGGGGGATGGGGAGGTCCAGGGGCCTCCCTTTTTTGTTTATCCGGCGCGGGCGGCCAGTTGGGCGGCCTGATCGATGAAATAGTAGCTGTAGTGGATGCCGCTGAAAATGGCGTCGGTATCGAACGGCCCGGTTAACCAGGGTTGATGCAGGATGTAATTCATCTCCAGGAAGAGGGGGATGATCGGTTGTTCACCTTCGGGACCAAAAAGCGCCGCTTCGATGGTGTAATATAATTCCACACGGGTGTCCGGATCGGGTTCCCGCGCTGCCTGGGTAATGAGATCATCGACTTCGGCACAGGGGCGGAGCATCTGGTTTTCACCCTCGCAGGCCAGAATATCCCCCAGCCCATTGTTCGCGTCAGGATAGTCGGGCAGGTGGTTCATGGTCCACAGATTGGGGCGATCCGAATGGGTGGGGGCGATGGCGTCGATCAGCGTTGTGAATTCCTGCTCACGGAACGTGATCAGATTCGGATCACAGCCGAGCACGTCTACCACAGCGGCGGCGAAAAATTCGGCCCAATTTCCGGTGTTGGTGTAGGCGGCGATGTCGATAGCGGGGAAGCCTTCACAGTTGGGATACCCCGCCGCTTCAAGTTCGGCGCGGGCATAGTCGGGATCGTAGCCAACTCCGACTTCGTTGATGGGGGGCGCACCGAAGACTCCGGGGGGAGTCATGTGGATCATCGGGATGCCGCGATTCTGGCGAACTTCCTGCACGAAGGCGGTGCGATCAATAGCGGCGGAAAAAGCGCGGCGGGCGTGGACATCATCGAAGGGCGGCTGGGTGTAGTCGAAGGCGAAATAAAACACACCGAGGGTCGTGACCGGCGTCAACTGATCTGCGACATCGGGATTATTCAGGATCGCTTCGAGTTCGGCGGGCGGAACCAGTGTACGGTCAGTCTGGGCGCTTTGGTACAGCGCGAACTGGGTGGTCAGATCGTCCACTTCGGCGACAAAAACCCGCTCCACATTGCCGGGGCCGCGCAGATCGGCGGGCAGATGGGGATTGCGGAGATACACCCGGCTGACGCGAGGAGTCCATTCATCGAGCACAAAGGGGCCGCTGGTGAGAAGATTGGCGGGTTCGATCCAGGCGTCACCGACTTCGGCAATCAATTCCTGCGGGACGGGGCGATAGATGGGCATGGCGGTCTGGCTGAGAAAATAGGCGGACGGGAATTGCAGCCTGACGATCAGGGTGGTGTCGTCGGGGGCGTCAACCTGGACACGTTTGTAGTCATCTACAGTGATAGTTCCCAGGGGTAAATTCAATAATTCGTTGCAGCCGAGGATCACATCGTCGGCCAGAGTGGTGTAGTAACTGCCGAGGCGGGGATCGCAGGCGCGTTTAATTCCATAGGCGGCATCGGCGGCAGTGACCATCCGCACGATCTCAGCGGTCCCGGTGGCAGAATCCCAGTGAACCCAGGGCACATCGTCGCGCAGGGTGAAGGTCCAGATAGTGCCGCTGTCATCGACTGACCATTCGCGCGCGAGGGCAGGCAGCAGATGGCCCGGCTGGGTTGGATCGGCGGTGGTGAGGCCGAGGAATAACTGCTCAACCGCCGTCGCAGCGGGCAGTGAGTCCGCGCGCTGAGGATCGATGGTGCTGAGGGCGGTATCCGTATCGTAGTAGGTGATGGGTTCGGTTGATTGCGCCGCTGTGTTCGCGGGGAGCAGCAGCAGGACCAGCGAGAGAATCAAAAAAATGCGCATAGATAGCTCGTTCCTTGTGAGCACAAGAGTCGCGTCAATTGTAGCGGATGAAGCAGGGAGAAAAAATAGAAGGGGTGAGGTTCTGCACCTCACCCCCGATTCCCCGTCAAATGAGGGAAGATTCGTTATTCGCCGCGCGCTTCGGCTTGCAGGGCCGCATCGACGGAGCGCCAGTCATAGTGGGGCGCACCAAAGAGGCCATCGGTTTCGAACGGGCCGGTGTACCACGGCTTGTAGAGGGTGAAGGTCAGGCGCATGTAGATCGGGATCATCGGCATTTCGCCTTCTTCGCCAAAGAACTGTTCTTCGATCTGAGAATATAGTTCCATCCGCAGTTCCGGATCGGTTTCGCGGGCTGCCTGATCGATCAGGTCATCGACTTCGGTGCAGGGCCGCTTGAAGTCATTGTCGCTGAATTCGCAGGACAAGACACTGCCGACCCAGTTGTTGGCGTCGGGATAGTCCGGCCCCCAAAGCGCCATCCAGATGTTGGGGCGATCCTCGGTGGCGTTGGTCGCTTTGACGGTCTGGAGACGGACCGAGAATTCCTGCTGTTCGATGGTGATCTGGTTGGGGTCGCAGCCCAGTTCGCGTTCCATGCTGGCCGCGAGGAATTCCGCCGCATCACCACCCACACCACCCGAATCAACAACCATCGACAGTTCGGGCAGTCCTTCGCAGTCGGGGTAGCCAGCTTCGGCTAGTTGGGCACGCGCATAGTCGGGATTGTAGCCCACACCGATTTCGTTGATCGGCGGCGCACCGAACATGCCGGGCGGGGTCAGGTGGATCATGGGCAGACCACGACCCTGAATGACCTGCTGGATGAACGCCTCACGGTCAAGGGACGCCGCAAAGGCCCGGCGGGCGTGAACATTGTCGAAGGGAGCCTTGTCAAAGGCGAAACCGAAGTAACCTACACCCAGGTCGGAACCCTGGACGAGTTCATCGGTATATTCTGGATCATTGATGACCGCCTGGAATTCGGCTGAAGGAACGGGGCCGGTGTCGATCTGGTTGTCCTGATAGAGTGCAAAACGAGTACCCTGATCTTCAACCGTCGTGACCAGGATGCGATCCAGGTTGCCGGGGCCGCGCAGATCGTCGGGCAGAAGTGGGTTCTTCAGGAAGACGAGGCGCACACCGCGTACATATTCATCCACGACGTAGGGGCCGTTGATGATGATGTTGGCGGGTTCGATCCAGTCGTCACCGACTTCGGCAATCAATTCCTGCGGAACCGGGCGCAGCATCCACATCGGGGTCATGCTGAAGAAGAAGCCCGCCGGGTATTGCAGGGTGATTTGCAGCGTGGTATCGTCCAGCGCTTCAGCCTGAACGAGACTGTAGTCTTCATCCGTGGTATCTTCAACCGCCTGGCTGATGAGGTCGTTGCAGCCCGCGACGACCTGAGCGGCGATGGTGCCATAGTACGCGCCAAGGCGCGGATCGCAGGCGCGCTTGATACCATACGCCACGTCCCCCGCTGTCACTTTGCGAACTTCGGTGGCGGTTTGGGTCGCGCTGTCCCATTTCACCCAGGGCACATCATCGCGCAGGGTGAAGGTCCAGACGGTTCCGGTTTCGTCCACAGTCCATTCGGTGGCGAGTTCAGGCTTGACGCTGCCCGGATTTTCCGGGTCTGAGTCGGTCAGGCCGAGGAACAACTGTTCCGCGACCGTGATCGAAAACACGTCTTCAGCGCGCTGGGGATCGAAAGTGCTGATCTGCGCGTTATACGTGAGATAAGCGGTTACAGGTTCTTCTTGTTGGCGAAGCGTGGACACCAGCACCACATCGGCGTTGGTGGCGGCGGCACGCTGGACAGGGACGAAGGCGAGTGCCATGACCAAAACCAGGACTAGCACTGACCCACGACGAAGGTTGGTAGACATAGATGAATTTCTCCTCTTTTTCTAGTTCGATTACAAGCAAAATTAAACTAGGGTTGACTGTATTGTGACGAGTCACCTTCCTTTCGGTTATTCGACATTTACTCTCTTATACGCGCGGACCAGCGATTGTGATCAGAACTAGTGCTCTCTTCATCGCGTAAAGCATTATTCTTTTATACGCACTTCGCTATCAAACTTGGTGAACACTATCGTAGGGAAATCACCTAGAGAAACACCAGTCTCGATCCCCCAGGCCGCGCTATAGTGGACCTAAAAGGTGGTGGAAGAATGAGAAAAATCAAGAAGAAATGGCCCGTTAGTATCCTCGTAATATTATTTATGTCGGTAGCATACATCGTAGTTCCAGAGGCTGCTGGACAGGTTCAGACGATATCTGTTACGCCTACTCCGTCAAGAAATGCGGCAGGGTTAGAAGCCATCTCCACCTCAAATGTGGATCGAATAACCCAGATCGCGCGCTTAGGTTATGGCACGATCAAGGACCTGGAATGGTCTCCTGATGGCTTGACGCTGGCTGCTGCTACGGGAGTTGGTATTTTGGTCTATGACGCTACTGATCTTTCAGCGCCGCCCCAATTTATGGAATGTGGTTCAATCTTGATCATGAGCATGGCGTGGGGGCCAGACAGCGACAGACTGGCAGTTGGAGGGTGGGATGGCAACATTTATCTTTGGCAGATTGGGGCAAGCGAACCTTATACCGTGCTCAATGGACACGGCAATGCTATCTTCAGCCTTGAATGGCAGTATAACAAGAATCTATTGGCTTCCGGGAGCACAGACGGTACGATCCAGTTGTGGGATGTGCGCTCAGGGATTGCCCAAATGATCTTGGATGCTCA
>DATAMF010000244.1:0-2635 GCA_036260665.1 Aggregatilineaceae bacterium
CTTCGATGCTGCCCCAGCGGCGGTGCAAACTGACCAGCAGCAGCGCGAGTTCGCTCAGGAAAATGGACGCATAACCAATCGCCAGCGCGCCGACTCCCGTTGGCCCCGCCAAACGATCATTGATGAGCGCCGCGCCGTGATTAATCTCGGTCAGTGCCGCCGGATACTGTCCATCGGCAAAACGAGTCCCCCAATCGTTGAACACCGTGCGCAGCGGATCATCCAATTGGTTGACATATATCAGATACAGTGTGCCAACGATGACCACATTCGCTGCCGCTGCAATGACCGATACCCACAACGGTGTGAGGGTGTCCTTGTCCGCGTAAAAACTGCGGGCGATGATCTCGTGGATGCTCTGGAAGATCAATCCGAAGGCGAAGAATTGCAGCGCGCCGTAGACCAAAGCGCTGTCTTCGGCGTCAAACGCGCCGCGTTCCAACAGGCTGATCATCGGCTTGCCAATCAAAATCAGACCCACCGCCGACGGAATCGTCGCAATCAACACAAAACGCACAGCCCCAGACATGGCCTGCCGCTTGCGCGCTGCGTCGCCCAATTCGCTGTAAGCCGCCAGCATCGGAAAAACAACAAAGCCCATGGCGCTGCCGATCAGCGTTTCGGGAATATTCATCAAACGGTAGCCCCAGTCAAAAGCGGATACAGCGCCGCTGCCCATCCGCGAGGCGATATTCGTAAACACGACGACACTAAAACCCGACACACCTAAGCCGATCACACGCGGGATCATCAGCCGGATGACACGCCGCAGCGCGGGATCACGCCAACCCAGGCGCGCTGTCCACTGCATGTGATAACGAATGAGGCCGGGCACTTGAATGCCGAGGTGCATCAGCGAACCGAACACCGCACCCCACGCGATCCCATAGACACCAAAGGGGCGAATGAGGAATCCGGCACCGAACAGGATACCCACATCAAACAAAATGGGAGCCAAGGCGGGCAGCAAAAAATGGTTATGGCTGTGCAGAATGCCCTGGAACATGCCGCTGACGCTAAACACCAACGTGCTGAGCAACAGAATACGCATCAGGCGCACCGTCTGATCGACTTTATCGGCATCGAAGCCGGGAGCCACAATATGCTTCACAATCCAGGGCGCGGCCACAAAGCCGATGATGCTCAACAGCAGCGTAACCGTAAACACGGTGTTGATCACGCTGCTCGCCAGCCGCCATGCATGTTCGGTCTCATGCCGCGCTAGAAATCCGCTGAAAATGGGGATGAACGCATAACTCAGCGCGCCGCCGCCGATCAGCAGCACGATCTGTTCGGGGATGCGGTTGGCCGTTACAAAAGCGTCCCACTCATCCCCAACACCAAAAACGCTGGCGATCAAAAATGTCTGGGCAAGGCTGATGATCTTGGCCGTCGCAAAGGCAACCATCAAGATCATCGTGTTGCGGGCCATACTACGGGCCGTCGTGGTTTGGTCGTTATCCATAAATAATCTCCAATCTGGAGCAAAGTCGCACGACTATACCACGACTCGCCGCGGATGCTCAATCCAGCGGCGGACAAGAGTAGGCTCTTAGTCAGCCAACGGAGTCAGCCAGTCCGTGATCGCCTCATGATAAGCCGCGCTGCGTTCCGCCATGGGGAGATGGCCTGCGCCGTTGAGCATGACGAGTTTAGCGCCGGGAACCTTTTCGGCAATCAAACGGGCCTGGGCAGGCGGCACGATGGGATCGTGATCCCCAGCCAAAACGAGCGCTGGAACCTGGATGCAAGGCAGCACGTCACTGGTATCGATGTCCGGCATACGGTAGAAATAATGCAGCAGCGCATTCAGATCAACCTGCCTGGCCGCCGGATAAATTTGATCCAGGATATGATTAAGGCCCGGAAACGCATAGAGCGCCTTTGCATCCGCCGCATAGTTGCGCAGCGTGTAACGATAGAACGCTTTCGTCAGCATCGTCATTTGGAACCCGGTCTTAAACAACTGGCGGCCAAGCGCGCCGCTGCGCGCCAGGCGCTGCATCAAGCCTAAAATACCGATCCACTGGCCCTGGGCAAAACCCGAAATCGACGCCACGCCTTTAACCAGTTGAGGCGCGCGCGCCGCGATATTCAAGGCTGCAAAGCCGCCCGTTGAATGGCCCATCACAATCACCTGCTGATCCCCAACCAGTTCCTGGATGGCACTCACCAACAATTTCACCATGAGTTCAGGAGTCAACTGGTCGCGCTGGAAGCCGGGCGGAAAAGTGGCAGGATAATGCCCCGGTAGACTGAGCGAATACCAGGGAAACCGTTCCTGAATCAAATCGGTCTGTCCTACCGACCAGAAGTAGACTGACGAGGCGATGCCATGAATAAAAATCAGCGGTGTACCTGATAATTGGCGGTTAAACGACAACGCGGCAAGCTGATGTCCATCGACGGCGATTTTCTGCAATTCGAACACGATTATATTTCCCCCTACAATGACGAGTCTCCATGTAGCATAGTACAGAAAACAAAAAAGGGCAGGTTATGAAACGCTGCCCTTTTAGTATCTCTAATCCTCGGTTATTGGCCTGCCGCCACCGTCTGGAAGGTTCCGTTCTCGATCTGGACTTTGGCATCGGAAGCCGGAGAGAAATTGGGGTTAAAGCGGAGCGCCTGGGCC
>DATAMF010000330.1:0-2987 GCA_036260665.1 Aggregatilineaceae bacterium
ATCAAGAATCCCTGTTACTTCATTCGAGAGCAGTACGGATCGGGTTCGCGCCGCAAGCAGCGCGCCAGCAATCAGGTGAGTGAATCGAAGACAGATGTTCCAGTATGTGATATGTGAAGAAGGTCGAGATTATCAATGGAGGTATGGTTGTTAACTCACTACACAGGGCACGGCATCAAACTGGGCCGCGTGCCCGGTTTTTCCGCTCCTATTTGGGGATTTCCCGTCTTGGGCTAGGGTAACAGGAAAGTGTAACATGGGGCGAGTAGTGGACAGAATACGCAATGGGGGAGGGAAGTTACGAGGGCAATGGAAGAAACAGACTAAAGTCCAGCGAAAGACACTTCTAATTCTGGGAGTGTTAGTTGCCGTTGCGCTAGTACTCTCCTTACCCTCTGCCGCCTTGAGCGGCGACTGGACAGGATTGTTCCTCAACCTGGGGACGGAGTTAGGCGGTGCGGTCGTGACATTCATTTTGATTGATCGCATTGTGGGCGGCGATGAGGAAACAGAGCGTGTCAAGCAGCGATTGAACCGGGAAATGGGCAGCAATGATAATGGTATTGCGTTGAACGCACTTATGGAAGCAAATGAGCACGGCTGGCTCCACGATGGAACGTTTCGCGGCATGGGATGGATGGAGCCGAACTGGCAAGGCGCATGGCTAGTAGGTGCGGATCTGCAAAAGATCGGAATGCACAAGGGCGATTTGCGTGATGCGAAACTGGTTGGCGCAAATCTTCAGGCGGCATTCCTTTCTAGTAGCGACCTGCGCGGCGCGAAAATGAGAGGTGCAAATTTGCAGGGAGCAGAGTTGCAGTGGGCAAATTTCCAGGGAAGCAATACCGATCTCTGGGCAGCCCAGTTGCAAGGCGCGAAAATGTGGGGGGCAAAAATGCAAGGAACTATTCTGACAGTAGCTGATCTTCGAGGAGCGGAACTAATCCGAACTGATCTAAGTGATACCAACCTGGCGGGGGCAGACTTACGCGGCGTTTCCCTGCAAGGTGCTAACCTTAAAAATGCGGAGTTGGCAGAAATTGAGGGGATGAGATATGAAGCCAAATTTGATGAAACCACATGGCTACCTGACAATACATTATGGACTCCTGAGACCGACATGGGCCGCTTCACTAATCCTAGTCATCCCAATTTCTGGCGTTCTGATAATTCCGGTGATCCTTCCTACAAAGGCCTAAACGACCAATAAGCTATACAAACCGCGCTTTACGTGGGCATTCAGCCAGGCCCTGTGGCCGGCTTTGGTTGATACCCTCAACTGGATTTTGTGCTACGCTGTGGGTAAAGACGGATGTGTTTCCGCTGAGGTGCACAACCGCAGAGGAGGGAAAAAACACATGTCCGGAAAACAGCTCACCTATGGTTTGATTGGGATCGGGGTAGTACTGGTGCTGACATCACTCCTGGTGGATGTCGGTGGTATCGGCAATGAAGGATTCGGTGGCTGCCAAATCGTCGGGTTGATTGGGGAATTCTTATAGGAGAGTTTAGCGTAGGACAAGGTCAATTTGAAACAGCCTTTTTTATTTCCGTTCAAGAACTGAAAAGGCGTGCAGCTATTCTACAGGCGGATGCGATTATCCACGTGAGACAGGATATTGACCTGGATACTAGTGGTTTTCAGTTCTTTTACCTTCAGATGTACGGCACTGCTGTACGACTTAAATAACCGATGTTCACAGTTATAGGCAGCTGCGATTTCCATCTACAAGCAAACTACTGGGCTTGTAGCCCAGTAGTTGTTTCCAGATTTCTCCCTTATGTTCCGAGGGTCTCTAATAACTTCATCTTGGAACGGTTCCCTATATAAACAATGCGGGCCTCCCCATGGGGTAAAACTTACCGGGTGCTGGCAACCTGCCAGCCTTTGGGAATCGGCATCCGTGTGGGCCAGGTGCGCTCATCCATCAACCGCAGCACGCGCTGCTCGCTGGCCGGTGTGGCATGGTAGGTGCGGTCGGTGTAGCCCAACTCGCCGTCGCGGCTGGCTCGATCCGGGCGATCAATTGTCACGGTGCGTTCACCTGGTCGGTAAAAGAGGTCACCCAAATCGCGCAGCCGGATCGGCGGTGTGGCATCGGCGGCGGTTTGCTGGGGGCTTTTTATTTTTCAATCCAATCATGTGAATTTTTCGTGAATCTTGGCTGTCATCTCGAATTGGTTCTCAATGAAAGACCTATAATGGATGCATTACAGGGGTTAACTTAATTTCATAACAGGAGGGTGTTTTGAATCACAATTCCCAAAAATCTTTGTATGTAGTACTAGGCCTGATGGGTCTCATAATCGTCGTTTTGGGAGCCGTTGTTGCGGTTTTGTTAAGCAGAGACTCGGTAGATCGTGAAGTGGCCGCTGCGCCGACTGCAACCGTTTGGCTTACAGCAACAGAGACTTCTACGCCCACTACGCGTCCACCCGTGGCAACCCCTACCGTTGTGCTTACGACAACTCCAACAGTTGATCCCACGCCGGTCATTGAAGAGTTGTATTTCCCTACCGATCCACGAACCAATTCACGAGAAAAAGCTATTGAGTTCGATTTCGATATCGGCATCGAGCGCCGAGAATGGTACTTTGTGGGCGAAAAAGGACAGATCGTTGATATTTTCACAATTACACAAGGTGAGTCAACATTTGAACTAATCGTATCGGGACCCGATGATGACATCTATGAAAACCGATTAGCAACCGTTGAAAGTACGACCAATCCTCGTCTTACTGTTATGCTTCCTAATGATGGGCGGTACGACGTATTCCTGGATCGGGACAATACAACTACTGCCGATGTCGATAATATAATCTGGCTGCGCCAAGGCTCGCGCCTGCAAATTACACTCACCGCCATTCAGACATCTTCGGAGGTGCAGGATCTGGATGATACCTATACAGCGAACGAAGGCTGGCAGTATATTGCTGTTCACTATGTGGTAGAGAACATTGGATCCTTTGCGGGATGGGGACCAGAC
>DATAMF010000011.1:0-2336 GCA_036260665.1 Aggregatilineaceae bacterium
GCAGCGATGCAGGCTTCGCAGCTTGCATAGACACAGCCGCCCGATGTGTTCGATGTGGTTCCTGTGCCCGTTGTCGTGCCATTAGTTGTTGTAGTGGTCCCACCACCGCCCGCCGCGTAATCGCAGCGGCAGACCGGGCAGCCAAATTCGTTATTGGAGCAGGTGCAGACATTGCAGTCGGGATAGCAGGAAATCGACTCATAGCAGTCCTCGCAGCTTGCCGCGACACAGCTCAGAGCGCTGGAGGTGGTGGAGGCGTTTGTTGCGCCCGTTGTCGATGCGCCATCTGCTGTACAGTCGCTTGCGCAGGCGGTGCTGGTTTCGCCGCTTTCACAAACTTTGTTGCCGCAAACAGCCGGGCAAGTTGACGTGCCGAGATCTGAGCGAATCCACAAATTGGTTGAGGTTCTCCACCAGACAAATCCATCACTGGCCGTTGTCTGACCGTTGATGGTGAAAGTTTGACCAGCGCGTGCCGTGCTGTTGACGGCACTGCCTGTACCGGGAGCATTGCGCAAATTAACACCTGCGCGCCCTGTGGTAAACGTGCAGTTCATCTGCCGGACGTTTCCGGTTCCCGTTGTGGTCGTTCCTGTTCCTGCTGCCAATGTCGCCGTTGGAGTCACCGTCTGCTGCCCGCTCGTCTGGGCATGGGTAAGCGTAGCAGTCAGCATTCCTACCAACAAAACCAGCGCCGCACATGTCAGCAATAAAGCAAAATTCCGCTGAATCTTCAATGTTTCCTCCTCAACAATCTATGTTGAAAACAGTGCCACTACCAGTATAAACGGTTCTGGGCATTCAGGGTATGGGCGAGTCATGTTTAACTCGCCCATCATTGTGGCATCAACGGGACCGCTGGCATAGCTCCACGTATTCCGTCCGAACGCGATCAGAGGTAGGAACGGTGAGCACCTGATTCAAAATCTCGCTGGCAAGAGACGCCTTGTATTCCGCGTCTCGCAGCGACCATGTACGCGACTTGATCTCAATGTATTGATCATCGATGGACGGAACCATGATGCGATCATGGTTCACATAGAACAGCACGCCCTTGTACAAAATATGCCAGCGCATCCGATCTTTGTGAATTTCGCATTCCTGGGTCGCCTGGAAGTATTCACGGTAGAAGCGCAGTGGACGATCCGCCGGGGCAATAAAACGAGAGTGGGAGAGCAGCACGGCGTCGTCAAATTCGCGCTCCTTAGCGGGGATGCTGTAGGTAAGGCGCGTGCGAACCGCGCCTGTCTGACCATTTTCCTCAATAAAGTCGTCTTCCCGATAACGCACCCGGCCCTGCTCCTCGTCAGCAAACAAGAAATAGGTATCGTACTGGCGGTAATGATTGTGCCTGACGACCTGCACCACCGGGTGAGCTAACAAGCGCTGGATCACGTCACTGCTGTCGATGCGCGCCTTGACCTGAATCTCGAAGCTTTCTTCTTGCTGCAAGCCGCCAATGGCAACCAGTTTGTTGAGGATATTCCCCTCACGGGCGATAAGGAACCGGTCGATCTGCCGGGCGTAATTGTCCGCTTCGGCGCGGATGTGTTCTTCATCCAGGGTCAGCAGCGTGCGATCCCGCATCAGCCAGCGACCATTAACAAGCACATGGCGGACATCGGAGGCCTGGGACGCATAGACGATCTGTGAATAGATCGTGCTGCCGTCGCGCTCGAAATGCGGCGAGTTATGCAGCGGGTTGCGTTCCACGACGATCACATCGGCTCGCTTGCCGACTTCCAGGCTACCCGTGATGTCCTCCAGGAACAATGCCTGTGCCCCGCCGCGTGTTGCCATATAAAGCGCATCCCGCGCGGGTAACGCTGTCGGGTCGAAGGTCGCACCCTTGACCAGCAGCGCCGCCAGGCGCATCTCCTCGAACATATCCAGGTCGTTGTTGCTGGCTGCGCCGTCCGTACCGATACCAAGTATCACGCCGCGATCCATCATCTCTTTGACGGGCGCGATTCCGCTGGCTAGCTTAAGATTGCTGGTCGGGTTGTGGGCCACGCTCACGCCGCAGTCGTGCAGCGTTTTGATCTGCGGCGAATCGACGTGAACACAGTGCGCGGCGAGTGTCTTGGCGCGGAAGACGCCCAACTCGGATACACGATCTACCACCTTCTTTTCGAACTGCGTCCAGCTATCTTCCGCTTCCTGCCGGGTTTCCAGGATATGGGTGAGCAGCGGCACATTATATTCAAGGGCAAGTTCGGCACAGGCTCGCAGAATTTCGTCGGTGCAGGTATAAGGCGCGTGGGGCGCAACTGCCGGGACAATGAGAGGATGCCCGCGCCATGCTTCAATAAACTGCCGGGTATAGGCAAGACTGT
>DATAMF010000012.1:0-1936 GCA_036260665.1 Aggregatilineaceae bacterium
CTGGCCTTGTGGTGGGAGATTGTAATAGTGTGCGAAGTGATATTCGAGCACGGCAATGTTCTGCCCAGAATCAGCTTCTGTCAGGCCGCGCCCTTTGTTGATATAGAGGGCATTGATGTGCGGGCCATTGTCCGCCACATCCACTCCCATCAGCCGCCCGCGCACCAGAATATCATCTCCGGCGCGAACAAAGATGGTTGAGGTTAAACGGACTTCAGCCGCCTCGATCCAGGCCGCGTGATCAATACGGTTCGCAGCCAGGATCAAAGCGACACTGTCTACATAACTGCCGAGCGTGAACTGCGCCCGCAGATCGTCCATATTTAACCGAGCATAACTTTGATCGGCGTTTCGGATGCGCCAAGGCGTTGTGCTGCCTAAGCCCGCATACGCCCCAATCCCCAGGCCAAGAATCATCGCGATCACGCTGATTTGTAACCAGTGATCGCGGAAATCACGTCCTGACCAACGCAGCCAAAATCCGATCTGTGCCATCAGTTATTGATACGCGAATCGCCCGGTGCGACCTCAAACTGGCTGGCCCAGGGCATATAGTGAGTATGGAACTCCTCGTGATCGATAATCACGCGATCCCCTTCATAGACGGTGCGGTAGACATACACATCGGCACCACCAACCGCATAATCCACCTGCCGGACCTGCCCCAGACCTAACGCCGCATTAGCACGGTAGATTGGCGGCGGCGGTGATGTCTGGCCTCGGATAACCGGGCCTTCTTTCACTACGCGGCGATTCATACTGGTGCTGTAGAACTTCCAGGTGATCGAGCTGTTGCTGGCATTCACATAGACTTCGATCAGCAGATGGTAAGGCGTGTTATTCAGGAAACGGAAGTCCACAATGGGCGAATAGACGGTGGCATCCATACCAGGGCCTTCGCCTTCTTCATAATAGCCTACGCGATAGGCATGGCCGATGCGTTCGATAATCGGATACCCGCCATAAAATGCAGTCTGGAAGGCTGTCGTAGCCACCTGACACACACCGCCGCCCACGCCCGTAATCGTCTGGTTGCCGACGATAATCAGGCCCTGCTCATACCCCGATTCGACGCTGACATCCCCCAGCCATTCGTTAAACGAAAATTCATCATTCGGTGGGATAACCAGCCCATGGAAGTTTTCGGCAGCGACCTGAATGTTGGTGCGTCGGGCGGCTGTCGAGCCGTAATAATAGGTGGTGTGCTGCACCACTAGTTCGGTGATCCCCAGTGCAGAAGCCGTTGCCTGATCGTTCACCGTTGGAATCATATCTTGGAAAATCAGTTGCACACGCCGATCCGATGGACTGGTCGCAAACAACGCAGTTTCAAACTGTGCGACCGTACCGTCGATATCCAGTGAGCGCCCGTTGACGCTGTGTTCAATGACTTCCAACTGATGCGTCTCATCATCAAAAACAAACCGCGCATTCACTGGATCAGCGGTCAAGTCAGGCGCAATCGTTTCCAAAAAAGCGCGCGGCTGCTCAAGATCGACGCTCACTTGATAGGCGGATGTACCATCCGCTTGTGCGGTTTGTTCGATCTTCAGCAGTTCGTGAAGCTGCTCTGGTGACATTTCCCACGGACCTTGATCACCATCCAGAATATAAAATTCGACCGGGGCGGACAGCGCCAGATTGATCTGGTCCGCTGCGGTATTCGCTTCGATTACCGTTGGTGCCGACTGGCGGATCACAAGTGAGATCTCGCTGTGCTGGCTGAGGGCTAAAATCTGACCACGTAATACACCTAATGTCGCGGGAATATCGACCACGTATCCGATCTGGCTGGGAGTCGCGACCGCTTTGCCCTGGCTAAAGGTCAACTGCGCATCCACAACGGGGCGATCAATGTAACTACCCGCAATCTCGTTTAGGATACGCTCGGCTTCCGTCTGGTTGTAAGTAATGATAGGGGCAACGGTGTAGCCAT
>DATAMF010000367.1:0-9266 GCA_036260665.1 Aggregatilineaceae bacterium
GGGTGAGCTGGTTGCTGGATCCAATGCTGGCCTCGGCGGATTTCTGCAAGCCGAAGGTCAGCGCAATCAGCAATATCACGGCGGTGGTCCCCACAAGCACACCGCCCGCCGTCATAAACAGGCGGGTGCGTGCGCGGGCCAGATTGCCGATAGCCAGTGCCAGCAGTTCGCTGAACATATTAGCTGCCTAATCCCAGCAGGCCCAGCAGAATACGGCCAACGGTATCATCCTCATCGTCCTCTTCTGTGGTGGGTTCGGTCGGTATTTCCTCCTGGGGAATCATATCATCCGGCATTTCCGGCGGCAGCATGGCGCTGACTTCATAGGCCTGGATAATCGTCGCATCCTGGTTGAGATCGTTTATGTAGTGCAGGGTAAGCGTCACCTTGACCGGACCTTCATCCAGCGCCGACACCATCACATTGATGGTGGTGTCTTCATCGCCTTTGATCGGTTCGGTGGCCGTATCCGCCCCTTCGATCACCTCGCCGTTTTCGGCTTCCGCCGTCACCGATTTGACGGTGATCGTGGTGGTGCCGGTGTTGCTAATGGTGAGCGGGATCGCAAACGGTTCGCCTACATTCACTGATTCGGGCAGTGGACTTTGTAAACTGAACGAGAGGCGCGGCGGCGCAATGACCACCACGCTCGCTTTGAATTCCTCTTTGGCTTCGGTGCCGTCTGGTTTTTGATAACGCAGGGTGATCGGCAGGCTGTAGATACCGCTGGTGGTCGAGCCATTGACAATAAAGTCTTGAGTCAGGGTCACTTCTCCATCGTCGGCTTCCACCTCGCCCACATAGAGCGTGCCGCCTGCCCCGATGGGGGCAAATGTGGTGCTGGGTGTGGTGCTGGATTGATCCATCCCGCCCGGTGTGCCTTCGGGACCCGGATTGCTTGTCGTCTCCACCGTGCCGAAAGTCACCAGCAGGTTCGATGCGTCGCCGCGCCCCACATTTTGCAGCGTCATGTTTAAGGTAAACTGATCGCCGGGTTGCAGGTAGTCCGCACCGACATCATAGGCGGACAGGAGCATCAGCGGTGCCGGATTATTGGCTTTGGCGACATTAACGGTCAGGCTGGTAGCGACTTCTTTGGCTTCGCCATCCTGCAAATAGCTGAGTTTGACGGGTTGGCCCTGTGCGCCATCTTTGGCGGTGCTGCTCACCACCAGTTCCAGGCTGATCTCAGCGCTCGCCCCCGGCTGGAGATCACCCAGCGGCAGGCTGTCGCCCTGGGAACCGGAAAGCAGAATGCTGTTATCCCCAGCGATGCGCATCAGAACCTGCGCGGCGACTGCATTCCCGGTATTCATAATGGTTCCGGTTACGGTCACTTTTTTGACCGGGAAGCACCGGGTCAGGTTCAATGGCGTAATTCGAGAGCACGACCTGCGAGGCTTCCGCTAACTCGCTGATGGTTACGCTTAGCGTGGCTTTGCTGGTCAGCGTGGCACCCTCGAAATCATAGTAAGACAGGGTGATCGGGATCGGGTTGGGGCCTTTGGGCGCATCCATACCCGCGACAACGGCCAGTGATACCAGATGACTCCCGCCCGGATTCAGATTGGGCAGTGTTGCACTGGCCTGCCCATTGGCCGGAACAAACTTGCTGCCCGTATCCAGCGATACCACGACACCCTGCGCGGTACGATTACCCTGGTTGACCACCTCGAAGTTGAGAGTCACGGTTCCACCCGGCGCGACCACCGACGGATTGGCCGAAAAATTGCGCACGGCTAAGGAGGGCTGCCCCGGTATGGGGGTGGCCGCAGGCAGAGTCGGCGTGGGGTCCATGCGCTCGGTAGCGGTGGGCGGAATGGGCGGCGTCAGCGTGGGCGCGATGATCATCAATGTATTGGGTGAGGCCACCCACACCCCGCGATCATCCGCGACCTCGATCCGGTAGACGCCCGCAGGGGCGGTCACGGGCAGAGTCGCCTTCACCGCGCCATCATTCACGAAAGTGGTTTCCAGCAGGCCGACGCCGACTAACCGTACCGTGCTGGTCGCTGAAAAGCCAGTTCCAAAAACGGACAGCACAATTTCAACGCCCTGATTCGTCGCAGTTGGCTCGGAGCGTGTCACCTGGATCGGTGGGCGCGGCGTGTTGGTGGGCGTATTGGTCGGCGGTGGATCGAGCACCTGCAATTGATCCGCCGCGGAAACGGGATTACCGTCGGGTTGGTTGACTGTGATGGTGTAGTGTCCGGTAGCCAGATCGGAAGGCAGCATCACACTCATCTGAGTTTCATTCAACACCACGGGCGTGATCGTCTGCTGGTTGATTTGGACCGTGAGATCGCTGGTGAAATGAGTCCCGTAGATGATCAGTTCAGTCGCCTGACCGCGTGTTACCTGGACCGGATTGATTCCGGTGACAGTGATCGGCGGCGACTGGGAGGGCAGCGGATCGACGGGCGGTGTCTCGGTGCCATCCTGCGCGGCGGCAGGAACCACTAACTGCCACCATCCCAGCATAGAAATAGCAGCCAGAACGAGCAGCACGGTGGTGAATTGAGTGAACTTTCGGTTATGCAACATCTCGGTTTTCCTGTGTCTGGCGATCATTGATCAGATAGCCATCCTTCAATTCCAACATCCGATCCGCATAACGCGCAATACCGGGATCGTGCGTGACGACAATGATGGTTTTACCCTGCCGAGTACACAGGCTGCGCAGCATGCGCATCACGGTTTGGCCCGTCTTACTGTCGAGCGCACCGGTAGGTTCATCGGCCATAATAATCGGCGGGTTGCCAAACAGGGCACGCGCAATAGCCACCCGCTGCTGCTGTCCCCCCGATAACTGCGAGGGGCGGTGTTTCATGCGCTCGCCCATGCCGAGCAAGGAGAGGAGTTGAACGGCCCGATTTTCGCGCACATGGCGCGGTATTCCGGCAAAAACGCCGGGCAGCGCGACATTTTGCAGTGCGGTCATAGTCGGAATCAGATGAAACGCCTGAAAGATAAATCCGACCATCTCCCGCCGGAAGCGGGCCAGATCATCGCTGGACAGCCGATCCAGGTGCCGCCCGCCAACCGCTACCTGCCCAGCGCTCGGCTGATCTAGGCCGCCCAGCAGATACAGCAGCGTGCTTTTGCCCGATCCACTCGGTCCCATGATGGCGACAAACTGCCCCGGCGGAATGTCTAGCGTGATTCCATTCAGCGCATGAACCCACTCATCGCCCAGGCGGAACGTTTTTTCCAAATTGTGCGTTGTGACAATCGGTTGGCTGGAACCGTTCAAGGCTTTTGTTCCTTTTCAAGCGGCACTTCGGCGGTGGCTTCTTCCGTGCTCGCGGGCAGTTCCACATCCGATTCCTGAGGTGGTTCGCCCATCTCATCCATGCCGCCCTCCGCGCCAAACTGCCCTTCTACCGGCACCCCCATCTCATCCATCATGCCGTCCATGGGTATTTCGTCCATGCCAGCCGGGGTTTCGGCTTCGACTTCGGGCGCTTCCACTGTACCCAGCACAACCGGAACGATGACGAACAGCAGAGTCCAGGTGAGCACAATCAGCGCCACGGCCCACACACGCCCGCGCAGGGCATAACGCGCGCCACAATAGACGAGGGCTAACATCCACAGCCCGAAGAGTGTCAGCCGCATGGTGAAGGAATACAACAAGTCCTGTTGAATCGCGGATAAATGCTTGTAGCGCTCCCACTCTGGCAGCAGCCCGGAAATGCCGGGATCGCCTGCGCCGCCGCCCATCCAAAAATAGATCAGTTGCAGCCCGGCCATCAAACCGAGCGGCAGACTGGCCCAAACCACCACCTGAAGATTCAGGCCGAGGCGCGGGGCGTTCCCGTTCAGCAGCGAGATGCTTGATAACAAAACACCCAGGCTTAACCAAACCAGCAGCATGTTACTGGCGGCAGTCACGCCGGTTTTCCAGTCAGCCGAGACTTCTTCCGGCGATTTTTCTTCTTCTACTTCCGCAGTATCGCCCATGCCGGGCATCTCGCCGCCGCCCGCATAGGGATCACTGGCAAACGGATCGGAGGATGGTATTTCGCCCACACCGCCTCCCAGATCCGTCCCGGCAGCATCTTTGACCAGGGCGCTTTGGTGTTTGACGGCGCTAATGCCCGTCAGCAGCAAAATAAGGAGGGCAATCCAGACCCACTGGCGGGAATCCAGTGTGAGATCACGGAAAAACTGGCCGGGTTGGAGCAGCACTGCAAAAAATTGGCCAAGTAAACTACGAGAGCGAGATGGCATGGTCGGGGTATAGCCATCGGACGCCGGAGGGGTACTCCGCGTTGTACGGTTAAGGCGAGAACGAACATGAGCCATTCAGCCCCTCCTGCTGAGTATGACTTTTAGCACCACTTATTGTACGAGTAAAGTACCGCTTTTGTTTCGTGCAGAACCTACGCTCAACCAACTATTGATCCACGACTTAGGTTGTCATCAGCATTAGTATAACGAAGACATAGTGTTATAGAGTAATATGATGTGGGTTTGAATTGAGTTAGGGCAGAAATGACTTTTACTTCCGCCCCTCCTCATTTTATTCAGCGGTGATAAATGCCTCGTAGTCTTGCAGGGTGCCCCCATCCAGGCAGCATTCAATGATGTCACGTCCCAACGGGTCTAAGTCGGGTTCTAGGTAATCAACCAAACACTGCCGGAAAAACGTATACAGAATCTCGGCCCCCTGATCGTAAGCCTCTTCCCCGACTTCGGGCTGCGTATCGACCTGGAGGAACCAGCGCGCCACCATACGGCCCTCGACGTGCAGTTGGTGGACCGTCGAACCGAGCAGTGGGCAGCGGGCCGGACGGATTTGGTCGGCTTTAAACTTTGCGCTGCCCCGGCGGGCCAGATATTCGCGGGCAATCCATTGGGCCATGAAGCCCACGCGCCACGCGCCGATATGCTGGTTCGGGCACAAAATATGCCGCGTCCGTTTATACGCCACAAATTGTTTGAGCAGGAGATTCGCCTGGGGAACGCGCCGACCGGAAGCGAAGGGCCAGAATGAGCCGACGCCCTCGCTGTTCATGCCATCTCCATCCAGAATACTGGGGCTGCCGTGCCCGCGTGGGGATACCAAGCGCCACAACCAGGCGAGCGCTGGCGGGAGAATATGGAACAAGCCCACGATGCCATAAGTCGGCTGAGCTTTGGTGCAGGGCGGCATGCGGACGCCAAAACTGCGGATGTCCACGCTCACGGCTCCGTCTACCACATTGGCAAACATGTGGCGGGGAACCACCACGCGCGGATTCGGACATGGTTTGCCCGGTTTATCTTCGATGTGCTCCCAGATCAGCGCGCGGCTGCCGGGCGTAGCATCGATGTTCAGGAACAGCAGCGGGGTATTGGGTTGGGCGGTGAGCCGTTCCAGGTGCATTTCCGCCCCATAATAATTGATATGGTTGACACGCACGAACCAGGCATCTTCAGCATCCGTGACCCATAACTTGCTGTTGTTGCCCTGAATCGCGGGGTGGCACAGCGCCATATCATCGTTCACCGGATGCAGTTCGCAGCTCCGGGGAATTTCAAGATGACGCCGTTCACCTGTGACGATATTCTCACCCAGCAGCAAGCGCCCATCAGTTTCGCGGTGGGCTTGTTCCAGCATTTCACTTTTTCCGCCCCCGCTCGCGCCTTCATGCATAATCGTCACGACATTATCGTAGGGTGTGATCACCTGCACAGTTGAACAATGGGCGGTGACCCATCCCTCACTTTCGCGCTCGCCCAAGTCGATCAGCATGCCATACACGCCTTTTTTGGCGCTTGGACCGGGATAAAGGTTGAAGGCGAACATTTCGTAAAGATCGGGGCAGCGATTATGAACAACAATCTGTTTGCCGTCGTAGTGCGTATGGCGAAAAGGGGGAATCACATAAATGATGGCTTGGGGGGCAAACGTTTCGGGCAGTTCATCATAAGGGATAATCCCTTGTAACATCGCCAGCGAAAACGCAAAAAATCCAGCGTTGGCAGGTGCAATCGCCAGCGCATCGATTCCCATTCCGGGTCGGCCCGCGATAAAACCAAAAATGACGAGTTCGCGCGTTTTGAGCCACGCCAGCGCTTCATCACGCACAGGAGCAAAATCCATGCCGAAACGCTGCTGGTAAGTGTCCTTGTGAGTCGGCAGCTTATCTCCGACCACCAAACAATCGGGATCACGGCGGCGCATGTAGGGTTCGGGGTAGTTAACTGACATCCCATTTCGCACGCGCACCACCGACGCTTCGACATAACGCCCTCGGTCGGGCACATCATACGCCACTTCAAATAAATTGCTCTCCGCACCACCACAAGCCAGGTCAAGCAGCTCATCTGTTGTGCTGGAGACAATTACATGGGGACATGCAGCCAGAATCTCGGCCACTTCGGACGGCGGGTTATACTTTTCCCAGTTCAACTTGAGCTATTCTCCCTTTTACATCCGTTCCAAAACCTACCCGATTGTAACAAAACACCGCTCGTTATTATTCGTTCATTTTCTCCAACTTGCGCGAATGGTGTAGATAATGCGTAAATACTAGTGACGTTTAAGGGGATCTTTTGTATCTTCATAAATAGCTGACATCAACACAAGGAGAATCTGATGCTATCAAGTCACCGCCTAGGGAAGTATGTCCTGCTGGGGGGCATTGCTATACTGCTGCTGACAGGGGTCTTTGCGCTGCCCCAACCCGCGCATGCTCAGGGAGTGGGCTGCCAGTTCAACATTCTGATGTATGATACGTTGATCCTGCGCAGCAATCCGTCCTGGGCATCAGCCATCAGCACGACGTTGTTAACCGGTGAAACGGTGTGTCTGACCGGGCGCACAGCGGATACCACATGGTTCCAGGTCACACGGGGAGGTCTGATCGTCGGGTGGGGGCCAGCCAACGCTTTTTGGGCCAACATTCCATTTAGCTTGCTTCCGGTTGTCGGTTCTACCACGACTCCGCCGCCCACCACCGGACAGACTTATGTGGTTCAGTGGGGCGATACATTGTTTAGTATCGCGCAGCGTTTCGGTGTGAACTGGCAGGCTTTAGCCAGCGCCAACCAGATTTACGGTCCGTATTATCCTATTTACGCCGGGCAGGTGCTGGTGATCTCGACGGCAACCACGCCACCGCCCACATCGGGTTATACGACCTATACGGTGCAGCGCGGGGAATACCTGGTCAGCATTGCGCGCAAGTACGGCCTGACGTGGCAGGCACTCGCCACCGCCAATAACATTGGCTACCCCTACACCATCTACACCGGACAAGTGCTCATCATACCGCGTTAATTTCAACAGGGCAGGGTCTTCCTGCCCTCATTTTTTATTGTTCCTTCTCCTAAATAAGTTCCGATGTCGTCCTCACCCATAAATCACCGGTTGCTCGAAAGTGAGCAAGATATATTACTGTGACTATGTCGATCAAAAAGTGATTAAAAATGATAATATTTCTTAATTTTGAAATTTGGCAATTGAGATTAAAATACAAATGGTGATAAAACGTTTACTTAACAGTTTGAGTACGATAATTTATCATTCAATTAATTCTAATCCTAAATAAGCTGCGTCATCTATGGGGGACATATGAGACAAAGACACTGGCTCTTCGGAGTCACTATCCTCGTTGTATGCTGCATGTTGATTCTTCCCAATTGGAGTGGTGATTTATCCCCCAAAGCCTCCCGCGCTTTAGCCAGCCCTCCGGCGGTAGCAGCGGCGGGTGTTACCCTTGACGTCCCCTCGCCTGTTTATATCGGTGACACCTTTACTTTCACCGTGTCATTTGATAATACCGCGCCGAATGTGGCGGGCAATGTCGGTTATGGGCCGTTTATCGACCTTGTGTTGCCCGTGAATGGGGCGGATGGCGCAGCCGGAACCAGCACACCGGATGGCATTGATTTTAGCAGTGCAACCTATCTGGGAGTCGCCGTAACCACCTACGAACTCACGTTCCCGGCGGGGACCGGCTGTGTTGCTCATCCTTATGCCTTCGATACGACTCATACCCCGCTGCAAGTCTGCGGTACGCCAGGGGACAAACTGGTGGTGATCGTGCTGCCGTTTGGCTCGTTTGCGCCGGATCAACCGGCGGCGGACATTGAGATCACGGCTCAGGTCAGCAATCTGGCCGATCTGGATGTCCCACTACCGATCCGGGCACGCGGCGGTTTTCGTTATGGCAATGATGCGCTGGATAACTGGTGCTGCGACCCGGTACTGTTGAGCCAATCCAGCCCGAACAGCACCACGTGGAGTCCCTCCGAAACGGTGACACCCACGCTGCTGACGGTGACCAAAACTAACGATGGGCCTGAAGGCGAAACAGCGACCGGACCTAACTACCCCCGCACCTATACGGTGACAGTGGACGTTGCCAATGGGCAAACCCTGACGAACCTGAATGTCACCGATTATTTCGATGACAATATTGTGATTACTGGCGTCTCCAATTTCAGCCCGGCGGGCAGTGTGGTATCGTTGGGCGGCGCGGCCCCGGTTTATCCGTATGGACCAGCCAGCACGCCCAACAATACCCTGGTGGTGAACTTTCCAAGCATCACCGGGACAGCATCATTTGATGTCGAATTTTATGTTCCCTTGAATGATGCCGGTGCGGGCGCGGTCCTGGATGCAATCACGGGCGATGATAGCGTTACCGAAAACCGGGTCGCGGCTACAGCCAGTTGGACGCCGCTGGATGGGCGGGATCCCCTCACGCCGATCACGGTAAATGGTACCTGTCCGAGCTGCCCGCCGGCGAATACGCTGGCAGACAAATCGATTGCCACGCAAAAAAGCGTAAGAGTCGTCACCAGCCCACTGCGTTCGGGCGCGATTCTGGAATACACGATTGAATTCCAGATTTCAGACTATTTTACGTTTGACGACCTGATTCTGACCGACACATTCTCGGATGGACAGCGTTTTAATGCCGCTTTTACGCCGACGATCAGCGTGACGGATCGCACGGAAACGCGCAGCGGAAGTATGTCGGTGTTAAATCCAGGCACAGCAACCTGCGCAGCGGCGGGGGCGGATAATGTTATTGTCGATGTATCACAGATTGGCAATAACCCCGATCCAGCCACTGATGGCAGCACCACGGTGACGTTCTGTATTTCCGAAGCGCTGCTCGATCTCAGTGCCGCCGATGGCATTGTGCAGGGCGGGCGCGCGGTTGCTCCGAATGCCGGAGCCGCCACCGGAACGATCACGTTCCAGACGGTTGTTCAGGATCAGTTCTCTGACACCTATTTATCCGGCGATCCGAGCGTGCCCTGTG
>DATAMF010000144.1:0-5193 GCA_036260665.1 Aggregatilineaceae bacterium
TGCTCAAAGACCCGGATGCCGTGATAAACTATCATGGAGATAATCTGAAATCCAAAGGAATCACACCTGCCTTTGCCAACCAGATGCGCACGATTAAACCCGTGCTGGCGGAGGTCGAAGCACTTCTCTAGGGGGACCACATGCAACCGTTAATTATTATGCCGATGCGCCCTGCCGATCTCGATTTTGCCGTTCACTGCATCGCGATTCAGGAATGGGCCAGCGAAACACGAGTCGAACTTGAAAGTCTGTATATGCAGTCGCCGCTGACCAGTCTGATCGCGTATGCCGAGCATAATCAGCCGGTGGGGATCGTGTTTGGTACAGGATACAGTGAGCTAGGCTTCATTGGGAATCTGATCGTGCTGCCCGAACGACGCGGCCAGGGCATCGGGCGGCAGTTGGTCGATGCCGCCGTTGAAGCGCTGCGGCGCGGCGGGGCGCACAGCGTCTACCTGGATGGCGTGGTGAAGGCGGTTCCGTTGTATGAGCGGGCCGGATTCCGCACGATCTGCCGCTCTATACGCTATGTGGGAAACCTGGATCAACGGCAGGTCGAAGGCGTCGCGCACTCGTCCGTGCGCCCGATGCGGCTGGACGATCTGGAGATGATCTGTGTGCTGGATCGAGAAGCGTTCGGCGCAGACCGCCGCTTCTTTTTGAAACGCCGCCTGCTGCTCTATCCCGAACTCTGCAAGGTGTTAGAAGAAGAGGGGCAGATGAGCGGATTCATCTTGGGGCGGCGCGGCGAGGGGATCGTGATGGTTGGCCCCTGGCTGGTGCTTCCCACTGCCCAGCGCCCCGGCGATCTGCTCGAAAGTCTGGTGGCCGAAATTGGTGATCTGCCGTTTGCGTTTGGCGTGCTCGAAACAAACACCAAAGCGCGAGAACTGGCGCACGCCTTCCATTTAGAGGAGCGCCCCAACCCGCCGCTGCGCATGGTCAATGGGCCATTTGAAGGACTGGGCGCTTCGGATCAACTGTTTGCGGTGGGATCGTCGGCCAAAGGCTAGCAAATTTCGTTATAATCTGATGTGGAGGACAATGATGCCGCATTTGATTGACGAAACAGAAGCTCTGCTGCGAGAACGCGGTTTTAAGGTTACACCCCAGCGTACGCTGCTGCTGCAAGTGATGGCAAGCCGCCCGGTGTATATGAGCGCCGAGGAAATTTACGAACTGGCCCATGATCAGGATGAAAGTATCAGCCTGGCGACGGTTTATCGCACGCTGAATTTGTTTGCTGAGTTAGGGTTGGTGGATCACCGCTATGTTGAACCGGAACACCGCCACGAAGTTTTCCGGCTGTCGGAAGGCCCGGAGCAGCATTATCTCACCTGCGTGCGGTGTGGACGGCGCGTGCTGATACATGCCGATCTGCTCAACCAAATGGCGAGTGAACTGGTCCGGCGGAAAGGGGTCAGCGTGATCGGCGCATGTGCCTGTTTTACGGGCTACTGCGCCGACTGCACTGCCGAACTCGACGAGTCTACCCGTGATGCGTCTCAAATTTCTGGACATTCGCAATCGCGATAGCCGCCTGATCCGCCAGCGAACTCATCACATTGACATGATGTTTGCTGTAGCGGGTCAGCGGACGATTGCTGTCCACATAAATCAGGCCCAGGGTCCGCTTCTTGAAGCGTAAAGGGGCCGCCATAATGGTGCGCAGTTCCAAATCCTGAACACTTTGCCGCTTGCTAAATTCCTGATCCTGAAGCGCATCGCTCACGATCAGCGGTTGGAGGCTCTCAAGTGCATCCTGGACCGCGCCGGATGAGATCACAAAATGGTCTTCGGGCAAATAACGGCCATCATAGGAACGGCCCATTTTGAAACGAGGAACGCCGTTGTCATCCAACAGCATGAGAAAGGCGCGATCCGCCTCCGCGAAGGACAGGGCGCTGTCCAGGATGTAGGTGATCAGGGAATAAATATCATGCTCACTGTGCATCGCTTTGGTTACTTGCAGCAGCAGTTGCAGCGCGCGCAGTTCGTACACATCGCCCGTGGAATTCGCAAATTCCAGATCCCGGCGCACTTCCGCTAACGTTTGGTCCACATCATTCATTCGGTCTTCATTATCAGTCATGACAGCGCTTCCTCTTGACGAATTTTGCGGCGCAGCGTATCAAGCGGCTGGCGCTGGCCGGTGTTTTCGTCCATAAAATACCAATGAATCCAGCCGTTACAGGAGGGCGACTGTTTGAGCCGCGCTCCTAATTGATGAATGGAACCCACGAAACCATTCGCGCGCAGGTGGCCGTTATCCAGAATAATGGCCGTGGCTTCGGGCTGATCGAGATAGAGGGTTTGTCCGGGTTGCAGATAACCTCGTTCGAGCAGGCGTGCGAACGGTACCCGCTGGATTTCCGGCTCTGGTGCAAAGAGTGGATCATCAGCCTCCAGCGGTTGAACTGCCGCGACTCGCCGTTGGGCAGCGCGACAATAAACCGGATCGCGCTCAATGCCGATCCAATGGCGGCGCAGGCGTTTGGCAACAGCAGCCGTCGTGCCGGACCCCACAAATGGATCAAGCACCACATCACCCGGATTACTGCTGGCAAGAATTATACGGCGCAGCAGTTCTTCGGGTTTCTGCGTGGGATGCAGTTTTTTGCCATCCTCATCGCGCAGACGTTCCAACCCACCGCATACCGGGATCGTCCACACCGAGCCTAACTGCTTGCCCATGTTGAACTGTTTCATCAAATGGTGATGGAAGGTATAGGTGCTCTTGGCGGACTTTTTCGCCCAGATCACAAATTCGACATCATTTTTGAGCCGCGTGCCGCGAAAATTGGGCATCGCATTCGGCTTGTACCACGCTAGCGTATTGAGCACCCAGAAATCCAGATTTTGAAGAATAGTCCCCACGCGGAAAATGTTATGGTAGGTGCCCGAAACCCAGATCGTGGCCGTGTCGCGCATCACGTCACGTACGGCGGACAGCCATTGCGCCGTGAAGTGATCATACGCGGCAAAATCAGCAAACTGGTCCCATTCATCATCAACGGCATCCACCAAAGTCATATTGGGCCGCCAGAGGTCTTGCTGGAGCTGCAAATTGTAGGGCGGATCGGCAAATACCAGATCGACGCTGCCCGGCTGAAGCTGGGGCAAGGCTTCAAGGACATCCCCTTGAATGATCTGGTCAAGAAGGCGGTCAGGCATGGGCAGGTATCCAATCGAGCAGAGATGAACCAATTGTAGCATAGCTCTGGGGCGCTGGTAAGCACCTATAAAATCTCCATAAAAAACCAGGCTCTAACCCCAAGACGGTGTATATAATGGAGGATGGTTTTGGCTTCGTGAAACAATGGGGCGTCTATGTCTGCCAAATGGTTATTCTGGTTTTTTCTGCCGTTCGTCGTTGTATTTGTTCTGGCGTTTGTACTTTCACAAAATGAGGATATTCCGCTGGGCGACCTGACGCGCGGCGTGATTCATGTCACCGGGGGAGAATGGTATGAGGGCGTGCTGTCCAGCACGGCGATTCTGTTCTGGCAGTCGGCCACCACGATCTGCGTTTTTATGACTATCCTGCTGCGCCAAAACCGCCGCATGGCGTTGTTTTTTGGCGGCGCGGCTGTTTTGACCCTGCTGCTCCAATTGGATGACTTTCTGGGCATTCACGAGCGGTTTGGAATGGGACAGGTGATGTTCTTCGCCGCGTATGCCGTCGCCGCCGGATTGTATGTGCTGCTGTTCTTCCGGCAGATTCTACAAACCGATTATCTGCTGCTGGGGCTGGCGCTGTTCTTCTTCGGAATGTCGGTAGGCGAAGATGTGCTGGATTGGGGAACGAGTATTTCCCTCACCGTCCATTATCTGGTCGAAGACGGTTTCAAGTTCCTGGGCATCTACGCCTGGTTCGGCTACTACGCCTGGACTGCGTACCAACTGCTGCGTGCCAAGGTCGATCCAAGCAAATAATTCCCCACATCCTGTAGGTTTGCCTCCCCTTCCCTAAAGTTCAGGGGCAAGGGAAATGGGGTAAAGAAAATAGTGACGCAGCCGACTTAGGTTTCTTCGCGCGCCAACTGGATGAAGGTCCGCACACCGATTACCACCGAAATCGCGGGCAGCCAGATCAACGCGAACCCGGTCAGCGCGCCGATCAGAATATCACTTTGCGCCGAACTATCACCGCTGCCGGGCAGTTCGTAGCCCACCCACCCGACCAGCAGAAAGGGCACGAGCAGAATGATCCAGGCGGCGGGGTTCGGTTTGCGGATCGGGGTAATGGTAGACAGGTAGGATTTTTTGCGCCGCAGGGAGAGGGTCATGTACAGGATACCGAGGATGAACATAACAATCGTGCCGACAATTCCGACCCCGATGCCGCTGATATAACCTTGCGACATGCCCACCACCAGCGTCACGAACAACACACCCCCGGCAGCCGCCCATTCCATCGGATACAGCAGCCAGTCATCATGGCGGTGAATATCGGCGCGGGGCAGCACATAACGCAGCGCCAGACAGACGATCAAACCGATGCCCAACATCAGCAGCGCTGGGATAATGTCAGTTTCGTCAACCGGGCCGCTCGTCACCACCGGGAACCAACGCACCCAGATTCCCCAGACCAGCCCGGCTGCCGCCGCGAATAAAAACTCAATCGGGCCGGAAGCGCGTCCGCTGGTCAGTAGTTGGAAGCAGGCCAGCGCGCCGATAAATGCTAAAGGCTGCGCGCCGAGTGGCCGGACAAGCAGACTAAGCGGCAAATCCCGCGTGGTCACGTGGCTGATCAGCGTGGCGTTGACCAACCCATACAGCCCCGCGACCAGCAGCAGGCTGAACACTTCATATACATGAAACCGCGCGACCAGATCCAGCATCACGGCGGCTAAAGCCAGATAGATCACCGCCAGCGCCGCCCAGTCCAATACCTGATAGGACGTTGGGGTTTGCCACACGATCCATTCCGAAAAGACCAGCAGCAGCGCACCAAAACTCAACCGTGCTCCCCAACCTGTCAGCCGCTCGCGCATCCGGTTCTCCTTACTGTAGACACAGGCACGGCTTCTATTGTACCGTTACCCTTGAAAAAACGCCGCCCAGCCGTACAATGAGATGATCCACTGATTAAAGGAAGTGTAATTTGGCCGGTCCACTCTTTTTAATCCGCCCCATGACCGAAGATGATATTGCCCGTCTAGTCGAAATTCGGCCCGGTTTTACCAGCCC
>DATAMF010000393.1:0-32141 GCA_036260665.1 Aggregatilineaceae bacterium
TACAGGCTCGATTGACATTGACAAAGATACGGATGCTATGCTGCGCTTTGCCAGCGATTACCAAAATCCGGATCAGCAGCGGCGGATGACCTTTAATTTTGAGGTGACACAATGGGGCGGCGTTAATGATATTCCGCGCCCGACGCCGGAACAGATCGATGTGCCCTGCCCGTAAACGACTGGCTAACAGACCAGTTTGACACAAAAGGGGTGACTCGGCAAAACAACCTTTTTCTAACGGGCCACAGGTAAGGAATAGGTTAAAACAGGCTACTTATTTAACCTTATTTGGGATAAAAGTAGCCTTAATTGGGATAAATGTGGGATAGATTTAACCTAAATGGGCCAGGATTCAGGTTAAATCGTAGGGGATTCAGGCTAAATTGGAGTAGACTGATCCGAGTGGATCAGTCTACTCGGCGGCGCTCAGGACATACATCGGGCCGAGCTGGTCCAGCACGACGATAAAACGGCCATCAGGGGACCACGCAATGTCATAAAAGCTAGCCTGCGGGAACAGCCCCAATTTATCGCGGGTGGCTACATTGATTTGTTTTTGTTCGAGCGGCACATCGTCTTGGATGTGCGTGAGATTCCAGAGATATAAATCATGCCCGGATTGCGATATCGAAAGCAGCAGTTTGCTATCGGGTGAAAAGGTAATATTAGAACAGGGTCCATCTTCCGGCATTGGCAGGCCACCCAAGAAGGTGCCGGCGACAGCATCCCAAATGCCGATGATATTTTGTGCGCCACACGCGGCAAGTAAGGTGTTGTCCGGCGAAAACAGGAGTTCGTTGGATACGGCTTGCTCACTGACACCTGTGATCGCATAAACCTGCTCCCCAGATGACAGATCCCAGACTTGGATCTGATCGACGAATCCGACTGCTAAGCGCTGGGAGTCGGACGAAAAGGCCACATGAAGCGGATCTAAATCTGGATTAGACCAGTCATATTCCATTTCAGCGGCAGGGATGGACCAGACTCGGACGCCAGAAATGAGGCTGATTGAGGCAAGATGCAGCCCATCAGGCGAAAACACAAGCCCCAGAATCGACTGCGGATGAGCCTGAATACTTTTTAACAAGGTGCCGTCGGGAATTTGCCACAGTTTCAGGTAGCCATCGGGATCGCCAGCCGCCAGCAGAGACCCATCGGGCGACATGGCATACGACGCCCCAGGCTTGTCAGTCGCGGTAAAAGAGGCTATTTCAACCAGTTCACCAGGCGGGCTGAGGTTGATTTGCCAGATCCGTGCTAAGCCATCCCGATTAATGGTCACGAGCGTATCATCCGTCGGGCCAAAAAACACACGACGACCGTCATTTTCGCCCTGAACCACGAGCGATTCGCCATTGGCTAAATTCCAGATCACTGTATTGTTGTCGGCAGCCATACTTGCCAAACGATTGCCACTCGGCGAAAAGGCGACTGCATTCACTGTCTGCTGGTGAAACTGAAGATTTCCAGTCAGATGCACACGAAATGAATTTGCTTCGGTAATTGGTGAGGAGGGACGCTGCCACGCGACGGGTTCGGCTGTACGACCCTGATTCGGTCCCGGCCTATAGTCATCCCCTGAATCAGACGAACAACTGACCATTAGCAGCACCAGTATCAAATAAAAAATCCAGCGCTTCACACTTCGCTCCTTTAGGCTCTGGGCAGATGTGCCGTCCGTCAATTGACTCTGGCACGGGCCTCGTGTACGCTACACGAAGCAATTATATCCTAAGTGGGAGGAAGCCATGACGGATGCAGAACTCGCAATTTTAAGTATTGTGGCAGAAGGGCCAATCAATGGCTATGACATTCAAACCATTATCGCGCAGCGGGGACTGCGAGCGTGGACGAATATTGGGGTGTCGTCACTGTATTATGTAATGGAAAAGCTAGAACGCCAGGGACTGATCGAAGGCCAAGCTGCCGCGAATGAAACCGGCCCGGCGCGCCGACAGTACCACATTACACCGGCAGGATTTGGCGTGTTGCAGACCGCCGTGGCAGACCTATGCAGTACGGCACGCGAATATGCTAATGGTTTCGAGCTGGGGTTAGCGAATCTGTATGTCTTGAAGCCATCCCAAATTCGCACCGCATTTATTGCTTACCGGCAGGAGCTTACTTCACGGCTGGTGCAGGCCCGCGAACGATGGCGATTATTGAAGGATAGCAACGCTCCATTCAATGTAGACGCGATGCTGGATCATCACGTGACGATGATTGAGGCGGAGCTGAATTGGATTAACCATTTCATCGAGGAATGGGAAGCCCAAGCCCCGCCGGATGACAAAGAGATGGTGGAGCAGACGCCATTGGAAATACCACGGATGAAACAAGTGGTGCTTCCACAACATCCTGACTCGCCGCACCGCGCCCAAACACGGCCTATGGCCCCGCCTGCTGGATTTCAACGCCCGGATAGTGAAAAACGGACTGATCTTTCCCTCAAAGACACGCCGCCTGGAATAGATACGATGATGCAACACGGCAAGATCGAAAAACCAGAAGATGAGGGCGAAGATGCAACGAATGAGGAGCAATAAGCCACCATACTTAAAACGTTAACGCTCTATCGATAAAAAACCATGTTAAAATAAAAAACAGCTTATTCCGTTAATGTTGGCTGCACGCGCAGACAATAGGGGAAAGGAATGGTATGCCTCCGCGCGTACTTTATATAGAGGACAATCTAGACAACTTAATCCTGGTTCGGCGAATTTTAAAAGCCGATGGTTTTGAAGTGCTCGAAGCGACATCGGCACTGGAAGGATTAACGCTTGCTGAACAATATCTACCCGATGTGATTCTGATGGATATCAATATGCCCGATATGGATGGGCTGGTCGCTACGCAAACACTTCGACAGATTCCAGCGTTATCGCATACTCCGGTGGTGGCTGTGACCGCTAATTTGATGCGCGATGTATTGAATCAGGCATTAGACGCGGGCTGTGATGGGTATATTCCCAAACCCATTGATGTCGATAGTTTTGCGGATCAGGTGAGTAGTTTTCTACGAGGCCGGCGGGGATGACGCGCATTTCGGCTTATCACCAGAAGCTCAGTACTCATAAAACGCTACCGGAATGGGTGCGAATTGTCGCTGATTATGCGAGCTATGCGCTGGTGGAAATTACTCGATTGGAATATGAAGAAGGGCAGCCGCAACGGGTTTACGCTGCGACTTTAACATCCACGGGTGAACTGGCCGAACAGCACTACGAAATTTCGAAATTTCCGCTGGGCAGTATCCTGACGATGCTGCAACAAGGACGGCTGGTTGAAGTGGATGATGTGTATGCGAGTCCACTCATTGCGGCTGAGTATCATGCTTATTTTCGCAGTCATCAGGTCACGGGGCTGACGATCTGGCCGTTGACCGCCGAAAACCGACTATTGGGCAGCCTGGCCGTGGCAGCGAGCGGACTTGGCGCAGAAACACGCAGCGGACTGGAACAGCTTGCCCAGCAGATCGCCCTCCTGATGTATGTCCAACAGTTGGCGGAACGGGCGGCGGCATTAGACGCGGATATGCAGCAGGTATACCGCCTGGGCGGCGCGATTCTCGATGCGCGCGATATTCCTTCGCTGATGCAAAGTGTCTTTCAACAATTCAGCCCACCGCCAGATGAACTCGCACTCGATCAAGTTCAGGGTAAAGGCCCCTTCCATACGGTAACGGCCATTACGGCGCAAGGAACCAATGGCATGAGCGTTCTCGCTCATGGCGCACTGGCTCAACAGGCCCGCAAGGCTGGTACACCGCTGTTATACAACCACGTTAAGATGGACCTCAATCTTTCAGTGGACGCACGTGCTTACCTGGAAAGTCGCCATATTCAGGCGCTCGGACTCTTCCCTATTCAATATAACGGTGAACATACCTATACACTGAGTATTGCCTACGGAAATCCGCACTTATTTACCGCGTCGGAAATCCGACTGCTCCACCAACTGGCGGCACAAATTGGTTTTAGTGTGCGGTATTGGAACTTACAGAAACAAACGGATGACCAGTCGAAACAACTGGTGCGGCAAGGACGCGGGTTAGAGGCTTTAAGCGAGGTGTCACGCCGGATCAGCGCTTCCTTAACGAATCCTGATATGCTGCAAGCTTTGTGCCAACGGCTGGTCGAGATTATGCAGTTGGAGTATGCCGCCGTTGTTCGTTTTGATCAAGTGCCGGGCAGTGGTAACGTGGTCGGGGAACACCCCTCGCGCGCCAGTATGCTGTTCGCATTGGATGGATTCGCAGCCTACCAACAAATGCAAGCTGAACGTGCTCCGATCCTGATCAAAGCAGTGGATACAGCCAGTGACGTGTTGGGACCTAATCAAGCCCGATTTCAAGCCCTGGGATTACGGACGGCTATTTTGGCTCCGCTGCTGGTGCATGGCGGCTTGATCGGGATGCTGATGCTGGCGACGAAAGATACCTTTGAACAGAGTGATGTGCTGGCTGCGCAAGTAGCGGCGATCCATGTTGCTATTGGTTTGCGCAACACGGAACTTTTTGTCGAAATACAACATCGCGCCAGCCAATTAGAGCGAATTGCTGCCTTTGGACGACTGGTCACAAGCACGTTTGATCGCGAGGAAATTTTTCGCCGGGTGGCGGATGTCATTCCGCATTTGTTACCCGCCCCGTATGCGAGTCTCGCACTATACACCACCGGGCAGAGTGAAATCCGGCTGATTGGATTGGATAACAGCGAAAGTTTTACGGAAACACGCCTCCCGGCAAATGAGTCGAGTATTGCGGAGGTGGTTCTTACCCAGTCGCCGCTTTTGATCGCAGATTTGGCGCAATCCCCTTATCCTGATCATCCGCCCTTGGTGCGGCAGGGGATTCACTCGTTATTAACCGCGCCGCTTGCTGTCGGGGGGGCGCACAGTGGGGACCATCAGTATCGGGCACTCGCGGCCCCGGTTTTACACGCCGACGGACCTCACCCTGCTGCAACAAGCGGGCAACCAAGTGGCAATCGCGTTGGAAAATGCCCGACTGTTCCAGGCGACACAGCAGCGAGCTTTATACGAAGAATCGCTAGGCGAAATTACCTCCCGGCTTCAGCAACAGGCGAATTTACGCGATTTGTTGTACCAAACGATGCACGATCTTGGCGAGGTGCTGGGCGCGCAGCGGGCACGGGTACGGCTGCAAACGCTTCCCGAACCGTCAGGGACGAAAGCCCTTAAACTTGAAAAGTGAGCTTATGTTAATACGCCGATTGACTGCACCATTTGAACAGAAACGCCAAGCAACCCTGTATGTGACGCTCATCGGGTATATTGCGGCGCATCTGCTGCTTTGGAGGCTGGCCGAACCGGTGCCGACGCGGGCGATGGTTGGGTGGATTTTGTGCGCCGGGCTGGCGTTGGTGTTACTACGGCAGCAACTTTGGCGCTATGCTGCCAGCCTGTTGGTTGGGGCACTGATGGCGGAGAGCAGCCTGTATCTGTTCGATCAATGGGATGCGCTGCGAGGGTGGATGGCGCTCTGGATAGCGGTCACACTGGCAACGAGCCTATTCAGCAACCGCAACGGGCTGGGGGTCACGGGAGGCGCGGGACTGCTGATTGTGGTGGCAACGCTGAATAATATAGGCGGCAGTGAACAGCAAGAGCGTTTAATTCTGAGCGGTATGGGGATTATATGGATCGTTGTGCTTAATCGGGTAGTGGCCTGGCGCGTGGACGCGGAGCGCCATCCCCGGCTGCAAGGACCGGCAAACATCTCGTTACAGCGACTTTTGGCGGTTGAAAACGAAATTACAAAAGGCTTGTTTGCCCGGCAGGAAATCGATATTTTCCTTGAACAACTGGTGAATACGATCCAAACGCAGTTTGGCAGCAGGGGGCATGTTCAGATTTATCTGGTTGAGCCAGGGAGCCAACAGGCAACCCTACGTGCGGCTACCGGGGCGGTGGGCCAACAACTCCTCAGCCAGGAATATGGGCTGGATGTCGGGGGGTTGAGCGTGGTCGGGCGCGTGACCCTGACAGGGAAAATGCTGCTCATTGCTGATACGCATCATGAGCCGATCTATAAATCGAATGCATTGATGGACGATACGCGTTCTGAACTGACACTGCCGCTGGTTGCAAATGACGAGATTATCGGCGCGCTCGATATCCACAGTACGAAAGTAAATGGATTTGACGACAGCGATGTTTTACTGCTTCAGGTTATCGCCAATCATTTGGTGAGCGCGGTGGATGGGCTGCGGGCGTATGAAATGGCACAGCGCAATCTCCGGGAGAATCAGGCCCTCTACCAGCAGGCGCAAGTCAGCCTGCGCGAGATTGAACGGTTGAATTATCAGCTCACCGGGCGTGCATGGACTGAGTATTTGCGATTACATGGGGATGCAACCGGATTTACGCTCGATGTGGAAACAGGGCAAACGGTCGAGGAGGCGGATTGGACGCCTAATCTGAATGAGGCTGCCCAGCAGCAGGAAATGATGACCACGACAGCCGACGGGCGACGGATGGTGGCACTGCCGATTATGGTACGAAATGAAGTGATCGGGGCGATGGAGTTTGAATTAGGATCGGATGACGAACTGCCAGACGGCGCGCGCGAACTGATTGTGGCGGTCGGGCAGCGGTTGGGGATGGCATTAGAAAATCGCCGTTTGTTCGATGAAACGCAACGTGTGGCCCAACGAGAGGCCCTCATCAATGACATCGGGGCAGAACTTCAGAGCGCAACCGGTGTCGATGCGATTATCCAGCGGGCGGCTCGACATTTGCAGGAAGCATTAGAGGCCAGCCAGATCACGATCCGAATTGGAACGACGGTTATCCAGGAGAAAGTTTAAGTATGATCCAATTTCTCCGTTACTTATTTGTCGTCCAATACGACTACCGAGACTCCACTCAGGCTACACGCGCCCGTATTCTTTTGCCTTTAAGCAGCGTGATTGCCATTTTAGCGCTTATCTTTGGCTTTTATCTGATTACCGCGACGCTGCTCGGAATCGACTCACAGGCTAATGCACTTTTGGGACCTGTCACCGCGCCGCTGATGATCCTGTGGACTACGGGCGCATTGTGGTTAACGCAACGCGGGAAAGTCCAACTCGCGGCCCTGATGATCGCGGTGTTGTTAGCCGCCGTTTCCACCATCACTATTTCTACGAATGGCATGGCTCCAAGCGCACTGCTTACGCTGCCGATTGTGCTGACGTATATGGGGTTGGCTTATCGAGCGAAGGGCGCAACCATTACCACGCTTGCCGTGTGGATTATGCTGCCCGTGGTCGCTTATTTACAGTCGGAAGGGAAACTGGCGGCTGACGAGAAGCCATTTGATGATCTGATTTATGAAGCGTTGGTGAGCGCCCAAATGCTCACTCTGACGGCCATTTTGCTGTGGGTATTCGCCTGGAACTTACAAAGCGCGCTGGTTCGGATTAACCGCATTGCCTCGCAAACGCGCACCATCGCCGATATTGGGCAGGTGATTTCGCGTATTTTGAACATGGATGAACTGCTTACCCATTCAGTCGATCTGATCCGGGATCGTTTTGCACTGTACCATGTCCAAATATTCATTGTGGATGAGAATCGATCTTATGCAAACCTGACAGCCAGTACAGGCACCATTGGACAAGCATTACTCGCCCAAGGGTACCGTGTCCCGCTCGGCTCGCGCACGCTGGTTGGGGAGGCGATCAGTAAGGGCAATGCGTGTTATGAAGCAGACCTGGAGCGAACTTCGTACCGGCGTCCAGAATTGTTGATCAATACACGAACTGAACTGGCGCTCCCCTTACAAGCAGGGGATGACGTGATCGGCGTGTTGGATATTCAGAGTTTGCGACCCAACGCGTTCAGTAATGAGGATATTGAAACGCTGCGTGTTGTGGCGAACCAACTCAGCCAAGCCATTCAAAACGCCCGTATGTTTGAGACGCAGCAGCGCGGACTGCTTCAAAACCGCCGGTTGTTTTTGGAAAGTGAAACCAACCTGCGCGAGATCGAGCGGCTTAACCGCCAACTCACGGGACAGTCATGGCAGCAGTACATTTCAGAGCGAGGAACCGATCAATTTGGGATTCAAATTGTGGGTCAGGAAGTTCAGACAGGGCCGATCAACCTGACGACGGTTATGCAACAGGCCATCCAACGACAGCGGTTAGTAGCCAGCGAAGAAAATGGTGAGCAGGTTCTTGCAGTTCCGATCCAGATACGCGGGCAGGCGATTGGGGTGATTGAAGTGCGCCGTCCCAACGATCAAAGCCAGTCTGATATTCGCAATATTTTGCAGGCGGTGGTGGAACGCCTGGCTTTCAGCCTGGAAAATGCCCGGTTGTTCGAGCAAGCACGCATGTCGGCGGAACGCGAACAACAGATCAACCAGATCAGCACACGGCTGCAAGGGCTGACCAGTGTTGAGGATGTTCTGACAACCGCACTACAAAGTTTGGGCGAGGCATTGAGCGCGGAACAAGGTTCGATCCGGCTTATTCCGTTAGATGTATCAGTTTCGGGCAATGGTCACAAGGAACAGACTCCATGAGCGCGTTTACTGCTCGCTGGTTTAAGGTCCACACGGCGTATGCTGATATGGTCGAACAGCAGCAAGCCCAGCGCTTGTTGATCATGAACTTTGTTTGGATGAGTATCCTTATTTTGTTTGTGCCTGTTATGCTCGTGTGGATTATTCAAAACGAAATCATCGACATTGGAACGGGCTATGCCGGGCTGTCCTTATTTGTGGTCGGCATTATTCATTGGATGATCCAGAACAATCGGCTCAAACAAGCGCGCGTTTTGTTCGTGATCAACATTTTCGCTGCGGCGGCGTTGACAACCTTTCCGAACTATCGAATTGATACCCCATTCATATTCGTTTTCTCGGCTCCACTCGTTGCCGCAGGCGCACTGTTGAAACGCACGGGTTTATTGGCGACGACTTTAGCGCTCATACTGGTGGTTATCGGCGGCGGCTTTATCCAATATCAGACAGGCATGGAATCAAGCCATCTGGCGGATAACGAGGCGATACAAACCACCATTTTGATCATCTTAAGCATTACCGTGCTCGATACGATTATTCTGTGGGCCTTTGTGGGCGGCGTGGATGACGTTACCCACCAGCAGTATCAACTGGTCCGCCTCATTGAAACCACAGAGCAGATCAGCCAAACCCTGACCGCCTTTCCATCCACGAATGAAGAACTCAATCAAGCGGTTGAACAACTGCGCGATGCTTTGAGTTTGTACCATGTGCAAATCTTTGTGCCTGATTCCTCAAGTGGACTCGCCATTGTACACGCCAGTACCGGATTCATGGGGCAACGGTTGTTAGAGGAAGGCGGACTGTTGGTACCTGACGAAAACAGCCCGATCAATGATGCGCTGCGCCGCAGTGATCCAATCCTAATTTTGGAAGATGCGCCGCCCGAAAAACGATCAGGCTTTCTACCAGCAACGCGCAGCGAACTGCTGGTGCCGCTCCATGTCGGGGAGTTGTTTCCGATTGGCGTACTGGATTTGCATAGTACGATGCCGAATACATTTAGTAAACATTTGTTGTCCGTCTTAAAGATCATCAGTAACGAACTGGCCATGATTCTGTATAGTTCGCAGCAAGGGAAAGAAGTTCGCAGTGGGTACCAGGAACGCGATCAACTCCTAGAACGAGTTGAGACTAATCAACGCGATCTGGCGCGGTTGAACCGCCAATTGATCGGCGCAACATGGGGGACTTATCTGGAAGAAAGGCGGGACGTCCCACCGGGGTTCGATTGGCACGGGGGTGCGCTTGTGCAAGCGTCGGAAGGCTCAGTGTTAATCGAACAAACGTTGTCCGATGGGCAGGTGCGCCTCGAAAAACGCGGAAGTCAGGATATATTGTGCATTCCGATCAAGCTGCGGGGACAGATTCTCGGTGCGCTGGAATTTCAGCGTGAGAGTGAAATGGGATGGTCATCGGCAGCGCTGGAGCTGGCACAGGCGGTGGCTGAACGGCTGGCCCTCTCACTCGAAAATGCCCGTCTCTTTGAGCAGGCACAAACCACTGCGCACCGGGAACAATTGGTCAGCCAAGTGACAACTCAGCTTCAAGCCACGGGAGATCTGCAAGGGTTACTCACGCAGGCTGCCATCCAATTTCAGGATGCGCTGGGCGCTGTTCAGACACGAATCCGGTTAGGCACGATGCCGACCGATCAATAGGAGCCCATTATGTGGCGACGCCGTTTAAATTTGATCCATTGGCCGCTTGGCACCAAACTAATTGCACTCTTCTTATTTGCGATTCTTTTTCCATCCCTGATTGGCTTGATCCCCACCGCCAACCAGCGTATCAGCAGCTTACGCCAGCAAAATGAAATGCGGCTGGATGTGCTGGGACCCTATGTGGTGGCGCGAACTGAGGAAGTATTTACCTCGCTGAGATCTAAAATTGAACAAGCGGTCAGTAACCAAGCTTACTATACCGAATTGACGGACTATATTGTGCGGGCAAAAACGCGTATGGATGTTCCAGAGCGAAATCGACTGGAACTGCTTGTTCAGACCCGTTTAACAACTTATTTGCTGAAATATCCTTCGCTGTCGCGCATTCGGCTGGTGGATGCTCAAAATGTGGTGCTGGTAGAGGCGGGCAAAACGGATAAGGGAATCGAAGTCGTTTTTTTGCCTCCGCCAGCGGATTTCACCCCAGCAGATGGCCTCATTGATCGCGAGGAAATTACAGATTGGACGACGGTCAGCGATATATATCTCGATACGAGTCAAAATCCAGCGCTTGATATTATTTACGCTTTCCCGCCATCCGCCTATACACAGGATATTGCTACGGTCCTTGGTTACGCGATTTTCACCCAGAACCTAGCGGTATCCGCTGCGAATGATCCGCTTCCCAACCTGTACCAAGCGTTTCAAAACTTACCCAAGGGCGAGGTAGACAGCCATATTGTTTTATTGAATGCGAGTGGACAAGTTATTTCGCCGACGTCGAAACTGGATTGGCTGGCTGATCTGAGTCAAGTGGAAGGATACCAGCACGCCCAAAACGGGAAAGGTGATGTTTCGATCTACTACAGCGCTTTACTCAATACGGATGTGCTAGCTTATTCGGAGAAGGTCGATTTCCCAGCAGGGCCGAGTATCACATTTTTAGTTGAAAGCTCTCTCAGCGAGATTGATGAAATTGCGATCAGCGATATTATGTTCACGAATTTACCCTTAACAGGCTTAGGCTTGTTGATGGGGCTTGGGGCTGCCATCCTAGCGGTGATCTACATTGTCCGCCCAATGCGACGATTAACGGAGGCTATGCAGCAATTTACGGGGGGGCAAAAAGCAGTGCCTCTCCCGATGGTACACCGGCGGGATGAAATCGGGGTGTTGAATAATACGTTTGGTACCATGGCAAAACAACTATCGAGCGCCATTGGTGAACTGGAAACACGCGTTGATGAGCGTACCCGAAATCTGGAGACGTTTCTCGAAATTGGACGGGTTCTCACCAGTCTACGCGATACGGACGAACTGCTGGATGAGGTTGTCGAAATTATTCATGAACGGTTTGAAGCTATATATCATGTGCAGATTTTTCTGATTGACTACCGCACCAATTTCGCCCGGCTACGGGCTTCAACGGGTGACGTAGGGCAGCAATTACTGCAACGGGGGCACCAATTGGAGGTTGGCAGTCAAAGCGTGATTGGGAGCGTAACCGCTTCGGGGTATGCTGTTGTAGCGCTCGACACCTCGAACAATCCCATTCACAAACGCAACGAGTTTTTACCGGATACACGGGCTGAGATGGCACTTCCTTTACGCATTGGGAGCCAGATTATTGGCGCGCTCGACCTACAAAGTAAGCTACCGGACGCGTTTAGTGATGAAGATGTCGAACTGTTTCAGGGGATGGCCGATCAGGTCACCACTGCTATCGAAAATGCGCGGTTATTTGCCGAGTCTACGGTTCGCTTGCAGGAAATTGAGCGTCTGAATCGCGCCTTAACCCAAACGGCCTGGGGTGAGGTCGAACAACGCCATCACTCGACTGGATTAGCGGCGACGGCTGGAAACGAGTCCACGCCTGAGGGCAATTGGTCCGCTTTGCAACTGGAGGCGATGCGCACCGAACAGATTGTGGAGCATGTCGAGGGTGAGCTGGTTACGTTCGCCATTCCCGTCATTCTGCGCGATCAAGTTTTAGGGGCTGTCGAATGGCAGGTTCCTGTCTCCCGCTATACCAAAAATGCACGCCAGACCGCTCTTGAGTTGACAACCAGTCTGGCGTTGACGGCTGATAATATCCGGCTGTTCGAACAGAGCCGACGAACGGCCCAACGTGAAGCCCTGGTGAATCGAATTTCGAGCAAGCTTACTGGTCTGACAGATGTAGACCAAATTCTGCAAACAGCGGTCCAAGAATTGGGCCTGGCCCTGCACAGCCCCCAGACTTTGATTCAGTTGGCAGGACCTGGGGACGACGTACCGAAAAATCAGACTGAGCTATCAGGTAAACCGTAGATGCGGAAATTTAATCTTCCAATACGACCCATTTTGTTGGTTATGCTCGCACTGTTTTTGATCATCGCGGCAGTTCAGACGGTGCAAACACTGAACGGGCGCGATGGTCTGGTGGAAGCGGAACGCCAGCGCAGTTTGGCACTTGCGAGCAGTGTGGATGTCGAGAATGCCCCCGCGCTTGAGAAGCTTGTAGCGCAAAACGAAGATGTTGACTTTATCGCCATCATCACGGCGGATGGTGACGTTCTTGCCCATTCTGATCCGGCCTACCAGAGCCAACACATAACTGAATTGGCAAATTTACCTGTGGGCGAAACAATCCGCCGGGATGTGCCTGGGTTTGGCACCGTTTACCTGACCAGCCGTCCGAGTAACCATTCGGCCATGCCAGGGGCGGTTATCAGTGTGGGAGCGGCAGCGGAACCTATCGACCAACGCTTGGAGCGCGGTATTCTTTTTTCGATTGTGGCGGCTCTTGGCGGCATGTTGCTTGTTGGGGGACTGGTTCTTGTATACATCCGAAACACGGTCAGCATTCCAGCCCGGCAGTTACGCGAAGGCGCACGTATTTTGGGGGAGGGGAATTTAGATCACCGCATTTCGGCAGCGGGAAGCCCTGAACTGCAAGATCTGACTGCGGCGCTGAATGAAATGGCCGATGCACTTAAACAATCACAAGCGGAGTTACAGAGCCGGTATCAGAATGCAGAGCGGCGGGTTGAAGAGCGAACACGCGACCTAGAGATTTCGTCGGAAATTGGCCGTGTGGCGACGCGCCTGCATGACGCCGATTTAGTGATGCAGGAGACTCTGGAACAAATCCGCCGCCGGTTTAAGCTTATTTATCACGCTCAGGTTTTCTTAGTTGATGATGTTAGACAATATGCGATACTGGTAAAAAGCACAGGGGAAGCCGGACAAAAACTTCTTCAATTTCAACATAAACTACCCGTCGGCTCGGATTCGGTGATCGGGTATGTCACGGCGGAAGGCAAGACGCTTATTGCATCGAACACGCGCAAAGGTGAGGTTCCCTGGCAGCCCAATCCGCTTCTGCCTGAGACCCGCGCCGAAATGGCACTCCCGCTCGTTATTGAAGGGCGCGTTACCGGCGCGCTGGATGTGCAAAGTAAAGAACCGGATGTCTTTACACCGGATATGGTGCGTCTCTTTGAAGTGCTTGCTGGACAGCTTGCGATTGCAATTGAAAATGCGCGTTTACTAGCCGAGTCCCAGCGGCGCGTGAGTGAAATTGATGATCTCAACCGCCAATTGACACGCAGTACGTGGCGCACCTATATCGAAGAGGAACGTTCCCAGAATGCGCCCGGTTACCAATATGATCTGCACACTGTTCAGCCACTGAATGAAGGCGTCAAGCCCCTGTCAGCGAATCATACCGAGGTCTCCATTCAAGTGCGAGGAGAACACATTGGAACTTTAATCGCGGCGGCATCTGAGGGAAACACGCTGTTAGATGAGGATCGTATTTTAGCTGAAGCCGTGGCTGAACGTGTCGCACTTGCCGTTGAAAATGCCCGGTTATTTCACGAAACGCAACAAGCGCTGGCTGAGACTGAACAGCTTTATGAAACAGCGCGCGCTGTAAGCAGCGTATCGGAACTGGTGGAAATCTACCAACTGATCGTCGATCAACTCAGCACGCCGTCGTATGTGGATTGGATTGAAGTTTTGCTTTCCGGCCCCGATCCGACCTTCGCGCAGTACCTGGAAAGCGCGTATTCATGGAGTCAGCAGCGAGGACTGTTCAACGAGCGCCTCCCGATTCTCCCGCTGACCTATTCACCCGACGATCTGCTCCCCGTTGATGTGCCGATCATTTACGCGGATGTTACGCGTGAAATGCAGCCTGAACATCCGCTCTATGCATCATTGGCACAGGGCGATGTGCGCAGTTGCATCCTCGTTCCGCTAAACGCAGGAGTCCGGTGGTTTGGGATGCTGGTGTGCGGGAGCCGACGAACTCGCGTTTTCGAAGCCGGGTATGTTACCTTTGCAAGCGCATTGGCTGACCAACTGACGATTGCCATTGAAAACCGGCGGTTGTTTGATGAGGCGCAGTCGGAAGCCCGCCGAGCACGCGCCCTGGCGGAAGCAGGACAATTAGCCAGCCAAATCGGAGGCGGTTACGAGTCAGGGCTACAGAATCTGTTCGAAGCCGTGGCAGGGCCGGGACACTATGACCGCTGGTGGTTTGGTACCTTTTCTCAAAACTATTCACGCCTGGAACGCGTGACAGCCTCAAGCGAGCAATTTCCAGCGATTGTCGATGTTGGGGACGATCTCAATGCGTTGGCCGAAGCCGCGCGTATCAGCGAGATTGTACTCGTTAATGATTCCGTGGATCATCCGGTTGTCAGTGAATTAGCTCCCGAAGAAACGCGAATTTGGGGCAAACATCTGGCGGTTCCAGTCAAAATTGCAAACAAGGTGGTGGGCGTGCTGCTGATTGGCCGCAGCACGGAGGATCCTAATCTGGATGAGCGGGATATTCAGTTAGCCGCGACACTTGCCAGCCAAGTGGCGGTGGCAACGGAGAACCGGCGTTTATATGCTCAAGCCGAAAGCCAACGCCAAAATCTCCAAACAATTGTCAATACCATGCCCACCGGCGTTCTGGTGATGGATCAAACCGGGTCGATTGTCTTGTCCAACTATGCCTTGGAACAACTGCTGGGACCACAGATGAAACCTGGGGTTTCGGAAGAGCCTCAACCGTATCCGGTGGTGCATACCAATACGAATAAGCCCTATGCACTTAACGATTGGCCGTTAGCGAAAGTCTTCCAACTCGGCGAACCTGTTCTGGTAGACGATATGACCATCGTGCAGCCAGGGGGCATTGAAGTCAATATCCTGGCAAGTGCCGCCCCTATTTATGATAGCGACGGTCAGGTTGCGGCGGTTGTCGGTGCGTTCCAAGATATTACGGAACTTCAGGCACTTGAACACGCACTTCAAAATAGTTTGCGCGAAACTACCATGCTTTATGAAGCCAGCCGATCTATTTCGCGTGCAGCCAACATGGAGCAACTGCTTCAGGCTACCTTAGCTCAAGTGGCCGCTCTAAGCCCTGACCAGACGCTTATTCTGCTCAATTCCGAAACCGGGCGGGGATTTCCAGAAGTCGATCTTGCAGCCGCTTACCCGGATACCTTGCCCATTAAAAATTACCTACGCCCACTAGAGCCATTATTTAGCGCCGATGTGGTTTCCGTTGAAAAAACAAAGGCATCCGCAGAATTAGAAGGCGCGCTTGATGCTCTTCACCTCGCCACCCTGATCAGTTTCCCGCTGCGGGTGCGTGGTCAGGTCAACGGGTGGATATGGATCGGTTACACGGCGGCGCATGAATTGGCACCTGAACAGCGGCGACTCATGATTACCCTCGCGGACCAAGCAGCCGTCACGATTGAAAACCAGCGTTTATTTTTCCGCACGCAAGAAGCACTACAAGATACCGCCACGCTGTACCAAGCGAGCCGGGCGATTGCCAATGCGCAGACGCCGATGGATATTTTGCAGGTCTTCTTAAACTTTGCGGCTCCTCAGTCCGTGGCACACGCGGCCCTCTATCTTATGGTGGCGGGCAAGGAAGACGAAAACACTATCACCTCGGTCCAAGTGGCAGCGGTTTGGGGAAACCAGTCCAGTAGTTTTGCTAACCAGCGTTATCCTGTGGAACAATTCGCATTCTGGGATTATGTCAGATCGACTGAAGCCACGGCCTTGGACGATGTAAGTCAAATCTCCAATCGCAACGCACTTCAGACCTTCGACTTTTTAGGCGTCCACGCGGCGGCTTTCGTTCCGCTTAAGGTAACGGGGCGCTTGTTGGGGGCGATTCTGATTGGACTGCCAGAGATTTGGAAGCACGAAGAGACAGAAATCCGTATTTACGAGTCGCTCTCTGACCAAGCGGCGATTGCGCTGGAAAATGCGCGCCTGTACCAACAGACCCAGCGCCGCGCCCGACAGTTGGCAACCGCTGCCGAAATCAGCGGGGCGGTCACATCGATCTTACAGTTGGATGAACTGCTGTCGCAAGTGGTCAATCTGATCCGAGATTCGTTTGATTACGATCACACACAGGTATTTCTGGTGGATGGTGAAAACGCCAAACTGGTGGCGTCTACAGGGGAAATCGGGCGACAACTGCTGGAGCGACAGCACTTCCTCCCCGTCGGATCACAATCGGTCATCGGCCAAGTGACGGCAACCGGCAAGCCGCAGATTGCACTGGATACGGCGGATGCCCGAGTCGTACACCGTCCGAACCCGCTGCTTCCCCATACCCGCTCCGAAATGGCGCTCCCGCTGATTGCCCATGGGCAAATCCTGGGGGCGTTGGATGTCCAGAGTAACCAACCCGCCGCTTTTAACGATGAAGATACCCGCGTTTTGTCGTCGTTGGCTGACCTTGTGGCAACCGCGATTGACAATGCGCGCCTGTTTGAAGTTTCGGAACAGCGGGCAGAAGAAATGTCATTCCTGTTTAACGTTACGACTGCGGCGACACGTTCACCCGATTTAAATGAATCGCTGCAACAGGTGGTCCAGACGCTACGGGAAAGTATGGATGTATCCAACGCCAGCGTCTTCTTGCCTGATGAAGTCGGTCAATACATGATCAAAGGCGCGGATACGGGGGAAGCGGGCACAGAAACCGTGCCTTCCACACTGGACGTTGATCGTGGATTAGTGGGCTGGGTTGCTCGCAACAGCGAACCCGTCATTATTGGTGATCTAGAGGCCGATCCACGCCGTCTGCCTGTCGAGTCAGCGGCGCGTTCGGTGATCGCTATTCCGTTGGTTGCTGCGGGAAATCTGGCAGGTGTACTGGTGGCGGAGAGTGATCGACTGAATGCGTTTAATGAAAACGATCTCCAACTGCTGCAAACACTGAGCGGGTCTTTGGCCGCTATTGTGCAGAATTCGCGCCTGTTGAGTGAAGTACAGGCGGCGAATGAACGGCTGCTTGAAGTTGACCGGCTCAAAACGAATTTCCTGGCCGCGATGAGCCACGAGCTGCGCACACCTCTCAACTCGATTATTGGCTTTTCGCGCGTCATTCTAAAAGAGATCGATGGTCCGCTTACCGAGATGCAGGAACAAGATCTGAACACCATCTATGAGAGCGGTAAACATCTGCTCGGACTGGTAAACGATATTCTCGACCAAGCCAAAATCGAGGCCGGGAAGATGGAACTGTCCTTCGGATTCTTCAAGGTGCAAGATGTGATTCATGGAGTGATGTCTACCGCAATTGGCCTGACACGAGACAAGCCGCTCAAACTCCATACCGAACTGGATGAGAAACTGCCGGATGCTTATGGCGACGAATTCCGCACGCGACAGGTCCTGCTGAACCTAGTGTCGAATGCCAGTAAATTTACTCCAGAAGGCACTATTCGGGTGTCTGCTTTTCCGGTTGTAGAACAAGGACGAGAGTTTATCCAGGTGTCGGTGGCGGATACCGGGATTGGTATCGCTGAAAAAGATATGCCGCTGCTGTTTGAGGCGTTCCAGCAGATTGATAATTCGACCACGCGCACCGCTGAAGGTACCGGGTTGGGACTCCCGCTGGCGAAATCGCTCTGCGAATTACAAGGCGGGCGGATTTGGGTCGAGAGCCAACCGCATGTTGGTTCAACCTTTAGTTTTACTGTGCCGCTTGCTCCCGAAGAAAAGCCCGGCGAAAAGGATGTGATCGATGATAGTGAATTCGAAGACCTACCGGAAGAAGTCCCCGCCGCGACACGGAAAATACTGGTGGTCGAAGATGATGCGGGGATGATCGATCTCTACCGCCGCTATCTTGCGCGGGACGGTTACGATGTAGTGGGCGTTACCCGGCCTGAAGATGCTGAGGAAATGGTGGTGATCCACCAGCCCTTGATGGTGCTATTGGATGTGAATATGCCCAACCGGGATGGGTGGATGGTTCTGGAAGGTCTGAAACAACTGCGCGATACCTTCGATACACCGGTGGTCGTTTGTAGTATTGATAACCATGTGGAACGCGGACTTCAGCTCGGCGCGCTGGATTATCTGGTGAAACCTTTTACCGAGGAGCAGTTACTTCAGACGGTTCACCAGATTGAACTGAAAGCGAACTGCCCAAAAATTCTTCTAGTGGATGATCAACCGGATAGTATCCGGTTGTTCCGCGAAGCGCTCGAATCGTCAGGGCAGTACCACGTGTTGGTGGCAACCGATGGACAGCAGGCGATTGAGATTCTGCGGCGATCCCAGCAAATTGGACTGGTAATCCTCGATTTGCGGATGCCCGATGTGGACGGGTTCCAGGTGTTAGAAGCGCTGCGGTCTAATCCCAGCACCGCTTATATCCCGGTGTTAGTACTGACAGCGGACGAGATCAGCAGTGAAGAACGCGATATACTGGATGCCATTGACATCTACCGAAAAGATATGGTGGACGAACAGGTTTTGCTGGATCAGATTTCAGCGCGCTTAGGAGAGCGCCTTAAGTGATTAAACGGTCGATTGAACTCCATTGCACGAATTGCAAATATGACATGATTTACGAGGGCGGGAAAACAACCTGCCCTCGTTGTGGAGAAACGATTCTTGAAGCACGCTATGACTTAGAAGCCCTGCGGTCTTCAAACCAAATCGACGACATCTTGCGGCGGAAACCCGGCGTTTGGCGCTATTTTGAAATGCTACCGCTGCTTGATCGCTCAAATATCGTTACGATGGGCGAAGGCGGCACGCCGATGTTTAAAGCGCCGAATTTGAGTGTGATGCTGGGTCTGAGAAACTTATATATCAAAGACGAACGCCAAGGGCCAACCGGCTCGTTTAAAGATCGCCAAGCGACGGTGGCTATCTCTGTTTTGAAGGAGCAAGGCGTTCGAGAAGCGGTGGTGGCTTCAACGGGCAATGTCGCGATTGCTTATGCGGCCTATGCCGCACGCGCGGGGATCAAATTGTGGGCATTTCTGACAAGTCAAGTCCCTGGCGAAAAAATGCGCGAGGTGGCCCTGTATGGCGCGGAGGTCATCAAAGTCACGGGGTCGTATGACGCGACAAAAGAATTAGCCGCCGAATTTGCGCATTCGCGCAAACTGTTTTTGGATCGCGGTGTGAAAACGGTGGCGGCTATCGAGAGCATGAAAACGATGGCCTATGAGATTGCGGAGGATCTAAACTGGCGAGCACCCGACTGGTTTATTCAGGGTGTCAGCGGCGGGATGGGACCGATTGGCGTTGCCAAAGGCTTTCAAGAGTTGATGCGGCTGGGATTAGCGGATAAAGTGCCCTCGATAGGGATTGTTCAGTCGGAGGGCTGCGCGCCTATGATTCAGGCATATAAAGCCGGTCAACGGATCGCTGTACCTGTTGAGAATCCCCAAACTCTGATCGCTACACTGAGCACGGGGCGACCAGGGCGATCCTACGAAATGCTATGGGACCTGATGCAAAAGTACGGCGGGGCGGCAGAAAGTGCCAGTGATGAAGAAGCATTTGACGCGATGCGGCTGTTAGCCCGAATCGATGGGCTATCGGTTGAACCGGCAACGGCTGTCGCCTTTGCTGGATTATTCAAAATGGTGCGTCATGGTACCATCAAACCCGATGATGTGGTCGTGATCAATTGTTCAGGACATACCTTCCCGGTTGAAAAACAAATACTAGGTGATCAGTGGGCACGTCAGGTTGATGTGTCGAAGATGGGGCGTGTGGCTCTGCCTGAAGAAGGGTTACTGGCGGCGCTGGAACAAGTTGAGACCAGTATCAGCCGAGTCGTTGTGATTGAAGACAAACCTGATGCTGCACGATTGATCAGCCGCATTTTGCAGACGCAGGGACATCAAGTTGAAATTGCCTATGAAGGCACGGCGGGATTAGAGCTGATTCGGCGGACAAAACCGGATGTCATCATCACCGATCTGATGATGCCGGGGGTTGATGGATTTCAAGTCGTGGACATGTTAAAAGCGGATCCTGAACTCAACCGCATTCCTATTATTGTGCTCACCGCAAAAGATCTGACGCCGCGTGAGCAGGAGCGATTGAGCGGGCAAATTGATGCGCTGTTACAAAAGGGTAGTTTTCTCGATGAAGAACTGTTACACAGCATTATCAACACCCTACACTAATGAAACTGGCGAACGTGACAAGAAATTCGAGTTCGATCAATGACCCAACAAGCCACCATTCTGTATATTGAAGATGATGAGGCCAGCCGCGTCCTGATCCAACGGGTTTTAACCTATTCAGGGTACCGGGTACTTGTCGCCAGCCGAGGATTAGAAGGGCTGGATTTAGCCAAAAAATTCAGGCCGGACCTTATCTTAACCGACATCAACTTGCCCGATTTGAGCGGGCGTGAGATCACCGTCCGACTGCGATCTGATCCGCGTTTAGCCAATGTGCCCATTGTCGCTATTACGGCGCAGATTCACAGTTATGAACGCGACAAAACGTTTGCGGCGGGCGTGACAGGATATTTAACAAAACCAATTGATGTAAGCACCTTGATTAGCAGGATCGAAGAATATTTACATGGATATCATGATCCAGTGGATGCAGAGGCCATGGAATCGGCGCAAAATGCTTATACCCAAGAATTGGTCGAACGATTAGAAACTAATGTACGTGAATTGGAAGCCAGCAACCGCGACCTGCGACGCCTGGATGGAATTAAAGACGATTTTATCCAGCTTACCGCGCACGAGCTTCGGACGCCGCTCACCACGGTCTATGGTTACAGCCTACTCGTTCAAGGCTCGGAACCCGTGCAAGTGCTCATGACCCAAAATGAGGAGGTTCGCATGCTGCTCGATGGTCTGATTACTTCAGTCGAGCGTCTGCATTCCGTGGTGAACGAAATCATCACCGTTTCTCGAATCGCATCGGGGCGGGTGGATATAAAATCAGGCCCAACCAATTTGGCGAAAGTGATGCAGGGAATTATTGAGGACTATAAGTCGATTATTGAACAGCGAAATTTGAAGATTATATTTGATCAGAGTGAGTGGCCGAGTCAGGTTCAAGCGGATGCTGCTTTAGTGGAACTCGCCCTGAGCAATCTGTTTGGTAACGCCATTAAGTATACGCCAGATGGACGAGAAATTATCCTGAAGGCTAAAGTAGAAGACGAAAAAGTACAGATCGGGATTCAGGATAAAGGAATTGGGATTAACGCCGAAGACCAGAAGCGTATTTTCGACCGTTTTTACACAGCAGGAGATACCCAACTGCATTCGACGAGCAAAACAGCCTTTCGCGGCGGGGGACTGGGGTTGGGATTGGCTATCTGCCGAGGCATTATTGAAGCGCATCAAGGGAAAATTTGGGTCGAGAGTGAAGGCTGTGATGAAAAAGAACTGCCCGGAAGTACCTTTTTTGTCGAGCTACCTCTCCATGTGAACACGGCTAATTCTGCTCGTCAAACTTACCTTTAGTTATGCGCAAGACCACACCGGATCATCTCGCTGCGGCGCTGCTCTCACCATTTTTTCTGGGGCTAGCGCCTGTGTTTGGCAAGTTGGCGCTGGAGGGCGGGTCTGATCCGTTTACCGTGGCGGCGGTACGCACCACCTTGGCGGCCCTGTTGTTATGGATTTTGTATCTGATCCGCTGGCGTAAATATCTCTACATCTATACCGCGGGTTTTCTGGGCTGCGCTGTCGTGGGGTGTGTTAACGGCATCGGGTCACTGATGTATTACAATGGATTGAACCGCCTGGATGCCTCTGTTTCACAACTTTTGAACGGCACTTACCTGGTATTTGTCGTCTTGATGGCGCGGCTGGGCGGACAGTCGTTATCGTGGCGCACGATACTGCGGGTGGTGCTGGTGTTATTTGGCCTGCTGCTGATCACCGGTGGCGTACATGGAGAAGTGAACTGGGTCGGTGTGGGGTTAATGCTGGGGAATGCCATCCTCTTTGCCGGAACCTTAGTCCTCAGCCAGCGTGTATTATGGGAAATGCCAGCCCAGACTGTCACCCTGTATGTGATGACAGTGATGGCGATTGTGGTGGTGATGGCGAGGCTAGCCTATGACGTTCGATGGCTGCCACAAACCAGTCAAGCCACCTGGGCCATATTCGCCTTAACGCTGTCCACTGCCCTATCACGGTTAACCCTGTTCGCCGGTGTAAAAAATCTGGGCAGCTTGCAAACGACGTTACTTGCCATCACTGAAATCGCGGTCGCGGTCGCACTGTCATTCATCTTCCTGAATGAAAGACTCACTGTCGTGCAGTGGATCGGTGTGGGGGCATTCATCGGGAGTTTACTGCTCCAGGGGTCGCATTATAGTGAACATGCGCCGCAAGGGGCGGTTCCGATGCCCAATATGGCGGGAATTGTGTTTCAGCAAATCGCATTTAACCATGCGTTTGGTAACAGCGGGATTTCGCAGGACGAGCTGGATGCGATCCGTGAAATGATGGGGGTAGGGAAAAAACTTCCGTCTGAGCCTGATTATTCTCAACCTTCGGAAAGCGCTGATCCGCCAGCGTCAGAACTACCGCCCGCCGTTTATGAGTGATCCCCACCGCGTTTAAGAAACGCAATGAGTTTCATCACCGGACGTGTGATACGGGATGGGCGTTCATCTTCAACTGGATCTGGATGCATAAGGGAATCCTGTGCTTCCAGGGCGACCGGTGCTAGCGGTAACTCAGGTACAATAGGCGCGGAATCACCTGAAGACGTGGATTTCGGAGCAGGTTCAGGCAGTGGAGCCGGGCTGGGTTCCACACTCCGTGCGCGTGGGGCCGGTTCTACGGTCCGATTTGCCACATACGCGTGCAGGGCCGAAAGCGCTTCTACCGTCCCAATCCGCCGCAGAGCAGCGGCAGCAGTCCGGCGTACAATAGGCTCGGGGTCGTGCAGGGTGTGGGCTAAAGGCTCGACAGCCCAAGTGGCCTGTAGTTGACCTAAAACAGCCGCTGCATTGCGGCGTACGGGCCAGGAATCGCGGCGCAGAGCACCTAATAATGTCACCACGGCGGGGGCGCTTTTCAGTGCAAGCAATGCCTCAGCAGCAGCGAGCCGCACGCGAGGAGGAGATGAGGCGTTCTGGAACAGGATGACCAAGGGTTCAACCGCCAAACGATCCCCCAGATCCCCCAGTGCTTGTGCTGCTTCGATTACCTGTTCGGGATGGCGGCTTTTTAGAACGCGAATTAAACCGTTGATGTCTTTGGATTGTACTAACTGATGCACATCGGTACGTTGAACCAGATTGTAGAGGGCAGCGGATAAGACGGCCTGGGTCTGAGGGTCTTTTTCAGTGCGTAGGGCGAGCTTGAGAGCCGGGACTGCTTGAGCGACATCCATTATGCGCAGCGCTACCGCAGCACGTTTTCGAATATCGGGATCGGTATGGCTCAATGAGGCAATGAGGCCCTGAATATCACGCCGAGCTTGCAATTGTCCAATTGATGAACGGGCATCTACCATAATAAACGCACTTCCATTTTATGACCCACATTGACATTATGTCACCAACACAAACAAAATAGCAATAAGTATTTGGTAGGTGATGATGGACTTCGATCTTTTCAGACGTAAAGCAACGTTGGTTCTCATTTTTCACTCGGATCAGGCGCTGATCGAAACTATGGATCAGCTATCCATCACGGATCTGGGGCATATGCTTGATTTTGGACATGCGGCTTTAATCACGGGGGGCGAAGCTCCAAGCATCGTCAATAATAATGTTTCCGTGCGAGAGGGGGGATTATCAGGGGCAATGATCGGCACTACCCTGATGATGTTAGGGTTTGTCCAATTTGGGGTTCTCGATTTGTCAAAGTTAGGTTCTATTCTGGCTATCGGGATGGCCGCTCTTACGGGCGGGCTAATCGGCGGATTGATTGGCTATCTGGTTGCGTTTTGGATTGGGTTCGGGTTTTCGAAGGCCTTGCTGTATGAGGTTGGATCCCAACTCACTTCAGGGGAAGTCGCGCTGCTGCTTCAAATGCCGGATCGTCATGTGGCGCGGTTGCAAGCCGGTTTGGTCGATTTGCAGGTCAATGTTCAAAACTTAAGCGGGCGCAGCTTACAACGTCATGTATAATTACTGTAGTGCGTTTACTGTACCTGGGTCAGGGAGAAGTAGGTCATGGATACGCGAAAATGCCACCGATGTGGACATGAAAATTTAGCCCGTGCGGTCTTTTGTTTCCAATGTGGGACAAATCTGGATGCTCCACCTGTGGTGCGCGGGATTCATCGTCAACGGCGGCATGTTGAAGATGCCATGCGTTATGTAAAAGGGCGCGAAGACAGCCTGGAACCTGATTTGCTGAATAAGTTGCGCGATGCCACAGCCAAACTTCCGCCGCCTATCGAGGGTACACCTGTGACCTGTTTACGCTGCGGCACTCTGAATAAGCCCTTGGCAAGTTATTGTATTGGCTGTGGGGCAACACTGTCTGTTCCTGACGAACTTAGCCCGACCCACCTCGTACCACGTGCGAGCGCCAAAAGTGATGTTGGACATGTCCGCGACAATAATGAGGATCGGGTTGGGTTGTGGGCGCGGCATGGGGTGGTGCTGGCGCTCGTTGCGGATGGCATGGGTGGTGCGGTTGCTGGGGAAGAAGCCAGCCGATTGGTGATCGAAGCGGTACAGGCTGATTTTTTGGGGGAAGCGCGCGGAAGTGAAACACTGTCGCATCTGTCTGAAGAAGAGATTGCCGAGAAACTACGGTTAGCGGTACGACGTGCAAACCGGGCTGTTATTCATCGCGCGGCGGATCATCCTGAATTTCAGGGAATGGGCACGACTATTACTCTGGCTTTCATTCGAGATAACCGCGTTATTGTTGCGCATGTGGGAGACAGCCGCGCCTATCTGGTTGATGGGCGGGAACATTGGATTAATCAAATTACCGATGATCACAGTTTTGTCGAGGCGCTACTGGCGTCAGGCCATATTACACCAGAACAAGCTGCCGTCCATCCGATGCGAAACGTGTTGTACCGGGCATTGGGACAAGTCGATGATACCGAGGCCGATATTTACAGCCGGAATCTCGCTGAAGGCGACCGGCTGCTGCTCTGCTCGGATGGGCTGACACGGCATGTTAAGGCGCACGAACTGGCCGAGATTGCCAGCCAGAACCATGAACCAGAGGAGATTGCCCAGAAATTAGTGGCGCTAGCGAATGAACGAGGGGGGGAAGATAACATCAGTGTCATTGTGGTGGTGATGGAACGTGCTGAAGATGTCACGCCCGAAGAACCGCCTGATCCTGCGCTTTTCGAGGACACGGATATTGGTCTATATCAGGCTCCCGTTGCGGATGACGAGATTCTAAAAGATCCGCCCACGATGGAACTACCTTCGGTGGATGAAAAGGGATGGCCTGAAGAGGATCTGTAAACGGCGGATATGCAAAAATGTGGGGGCATGCTAGCTATACGCATTTGCTAAGCGGTTGGGCATGCTACCCCACCAGTTTTTGTTATTGAGCCTGAGCTTCTTTTACAGCGCGATTATAGGCTTCATCATAGGAGGTAAAAAGGAAAACAGTAGGCTGCCCATACTGCGGCTGTTGTTTTAACGCGCTGACTCCCATTTCGACCAATTCATGAGAGCCGACAAAAAATGACATAATATCCGGATCGTTCGCTCCGCCTTCTTGTCCACGTTCGGCTGCCATGCAGACCATCATGCCACTAAAATCAATCCCCGCAGTGAAATCCATCACGCGATAAATTTTTTTCCCTGGGAACTGTTTTTTAAGTTCAACGGCATGTTGCATATTTTCGACTGCGTCTTGTTCGACAAGAGGGGGGTACGCTTTAACAAGTAAGATAGGTAAACCCTTTACATTTTCAAATTGAATTGACATAGGATGTCCTTATCTCATACAATGGATTGATGCTATCATCTTGTCGCAGTATAGCATGAGTTTTTTGTGTAATCAAGTATAAGGAAAAGTAAAGATGACAAGTAATTCCGCTACCACTGTCAGTCTCGACCAACTCTACACCGATATTATGGCAACAGTTCGTATCGCGGAAGTGCCTGGATATGATGAAGATAAAATTTGGAAGGTGCTAAAAGCATATGAACAATTTTACACTGAATCGTCGGTAGCCTTCCGAACCACTACTGTTTCAAAAGAACACCGCGATCTTTCGGTGCGGTATTTTGAAACATCACAAAAGCATGATCCGTATGTGATCGCCCTTAAACACAAACTTTATACCCCGGACAGCCATCCGATTGATCGCCTGATTCCCGAAATTATGGAAAAGCTTTCGCCCGCAGGGTGTGGGGTCGATCTGAGCGTGCGGCATGGGTTCGAAAAAATCTGGCCGGTGATCGGGCCTTGTATTCCAACGGAAGACCTTTTTGTTCTGGAGTCAATCCCGGACAGTGTTAAATCTCATGCCGACGTTTATGCCCGGCATGGCCTCGACTGGATAGGTATTCTGGGCGTAGACTATACCAACAAATCATTCAATATCTACTGGATTTTCAAAGATCCTGCGCTTATGCCAGAGGAAAACGTGCGGGGGTTGATCCACGATCTGGGTTTCAAGGTTCCTGACGAGATTGTACTCGAAAAACTTCCCCGCTTCTTTACTGTATACACAACGCATACCTGGGATTCACCGCGCGTGGAGCGTCTAAGTTTTGCGATGGCTTCCCCAGCGGCAAGTGTTCCCACGCATGTGCATCCGGTCTTCAAGTATTTTGTCGAGGATGTTCCGATTGTGGCGAAAGAACGTTTCATTACTTTCAATAGCTGCTATGGGCATAGAGGCGACTATATGAAGATCGAAGTGGATTACAAGGGCGTTTTGGGCAATGCAGTAGGTTTCCTGTTTGAATCGGTGCCTTAAATCTTTAGCACTTGCCGCTTAGCTATCTCCCTCATTATTCACCCCCATGAGGGGGATGACTATAGTACTCCTAGTATTGTGCAGTGAATTGTGATAATCTTGAGATAGCTCAGATTTGAGCAAGTCTATCTTAATCTTTCTATAGGAGAAATCATCATGCTGTATCAACCACGTGAAGAAGGCCAAGGCCTCGTAGAATATGCCCTCATCCTCGTCCTGGTCGCCGTCGTTGTGATCATCATCCTGGCCCTGCTTGGCCCGGCAATCGGCAATATTTTCTCCAACATCGTCAGCCACCTGTAAATCGTTGTCTGACAACTTAAACGAAAGCGCCCTAATCGGGCGCTTTTTGTTGGCTTTAACTGCTCCGCCGTAGAGTCTCTTCGCGCGATTGTACACTGCGAACCATCTGCACAAACACATCCACTAACTGCTGGATTTCAGTCTCGGTGGCAGTGCCCGGTATTTCGTTCAAAGCCGCCTGATCGTATTTCCCCTGTGTGAGTAACTGGGTCGCATCCATGACGCGCTGCAAATAGCTGGTGGTGTAACGCACCCGTTCAACCAAGTTACGCATCAAGGAAAGGCCGATCAAGGGGCGTTCACGCAAAAAATTCAGAAAATCATCCCGGTGAAGGACCAACACGTCACTATCCTGTGAGGCAGCGGCAGATGCGGAACGAGGTTTTTGATCGAGCATGGCAAATTCACCAAATATCTGATTGGCTCCGTAATGGCGAATGGTAAATTCGCGTCCCAGCTCGTCCACGCTGTAAATCCGAATTTCGCCAGACAGAATCAAATAAACGGAATCCCCGACAGAATCTTTGTGAAATAAAACCGCGCCTTGGGGGAAATGTTCGCGGCGCATGACCGCCACCAGTGCTTCGCGGGCAGCGGGTTCGACGCCACGAAAGATGAAAGACCCCTGGAGTTGTTCGCCTACATTGAGACTCATGGTGACTCCTTTTACGATGCTTTACGTTCCGCACGAAGCGATTCTTCACGTTCTTGCAGTGTGGCGGCAGCCTGAGAGAACACATTACTGACCATCGCCACCGTTTCGGCTGAAAGTTCTTCCAGTTCCAGGGTGGCTACCTTATTCGCCGGGGTTGGCACTGTCTCGGAAACGACAGGCTGTGGCGAGGCGGTTTGATAAGTGCCTTGCTCAATGCGAGACATCCAGGCAATACTTGTTTCAACTGCTAACGTGGTGTAACGCGCCTTTTCCGCCAGATATTGCAACATGGCGAGGACCACCTGGGGACGACTTTGGATAAACATCATAAAGACCTGACGCTGAAGACGAAGCAAGGTGGCCGTTCCTTGCACCTGGGCACGGGCAGAACGCGGTTGACCGTCCAAAAGCGCAAATTCGCCCACTACCGCGCCTGATTCAAATGTGCGCAAGGGAGTCTCGCTGTCCTGAGAGAAGATAGCGACCTGCCCTTCCTCAACAAGATACATCGCATCGCCCTGATCACCCTGGTTGAAGAGCGTATGTTCACCCTCAAAATTTTGCACCTCCACCGCACGACATAGATTCTCCAGATTGGCTAAGGTCACGTTTTGGAAAATTTCGATCTGGTGCAAACGCTCGGCCATTGCTTCAAGCTGATCGGGCGTAAAGGTTTCTGCCAGATCAGCCGAGCGCATGAACATATCGAAGGTGTGAACCAGAGTTGGATCGAAGCGCGCCATTTCTTCGTTGAAGGCTTGCTGCATAGGGGTATCGCCGGGAGGAAAGACGCTTTGCAGAAAGAGGTTGACACGCGGCCCCAACTCTTTGCGAATTTTCTCGGATTCAGCCCGTAGTTCGGCGATTTCTTCTTCCCAGGCGGTGCGAAGGCGTTCGCTGACAGGGGTGCTCAGATTGTTTTGCAAAATGCCAATGTTGGCTTGGGTCACTAACAAACGACGGACTAAACTGATATTGCTATCGCCCAAGGTGTCGCCTAACTCACCGAAGATGTCTTCGATAGCAGCACCGCCGAGACGCTGCACGGCGCGGCGTTCGCCGGTTGACACATCGACATTCAGGCCAAGGGTTTCGGCAAAACGTGCTTTCTCATCCTGCAAACCCTGATTGATCTGCCACGCAATCAGAACTCCGCCGCCAACCCCAATCCCGATGGCGACTAATAACAGCATCACACCGCTGAGTTCGCCAACCACATTGTTATAAACGACATGTAATGCGATGGCGAGGATAATCCCGATGATGGGCAATACAAATTTCTGCTGGGAGGTGATACGACGCAGACGACCTAATGAAATGCCGACCAAACCACTCGCTGCGGCATGCATCAAGGCGGTGGACAACGTGCGGCTGATGGCAGCACCTAAAACGGCTTCGCCTGAACGGGGCAGATAGATGAGCATATTCTCGGAGAGACCAAAGCCAATGCCGACTGCAATGCCATACACGGCACCGTCCACAATGTAGCGAAAACGAGGCTGGCGGACCAAGTAGATGAGAATGAGCGATTTCAGCACTTCTTCAATAATCGGTGCCCCAATTCGCGTCAGGGTGTTGTAGCCAAGGCCCTGATCGAGAATAAAATTATTGAAGGTCCAGGCTAGTCCGAATGCGCCTAAAGCGCCCCAGCCGACACACAACAGAATCGTGCTGGTTTTACCTGTTCCGAAAACATCCAGCATAATAAACAGGTAAATGGTAAAGGCAGGGATCGCAATGGCAATCAGATAGGCAACGAGAGTGACAGCATCCATCAGACTAGCCCTTCCTTACTAGGACAAGAAGAATTCGGTGCCACAGAAACGACAATTCGCAACGCCCTTACCGCTCAGGGTGATTTCGCCACCACAATTAGGGCACTGCTTAAGTTCGCGTAACTGGCTGGCGACACTGGAATAGAGGATACCCTTATCCCAGTTAATGTAACCGCTAAAAACGCCCAAGCCGACCAGCGAATGGATCATCTCTTTGACTTCAGCGACCGGCGTTTGCATTTCAACCGCAACTTCGCTGATCGGGATCTGACCGCGACTTTGCACCAGATTCAGCAGTTTACGCTGCTGGCCCGCTTCAGCCCTATCGCGGGACTCCTGCCCGCCAAAGGCTAACATGTAGATTCCAGTACCTACCAGCGGTGCGACCACGACGATCAGAACCAAGCCTAACCCCAAAATGCGGGCAGGACCGGTCAGATCTTCGTTTGTAAAAATCCACATCGCGGCAATCACGCCGATCATCAAGCCGAAGACTAACAACAGGATACCCACTAAGCGACTTTGATTCATGTGTGCTCCTCCTCTTTAACCGAAGCCCGCGCGTCCGCCACCCGAACCGCCACCACCACCGTGACCACCACCACTGAAGCCACCACCAAAACCACCGCTCTTGCCGGAACTGCTGGGTTTGCTCGTCATGATGCTCGATGCATCGTTAAGCATACGAGTGAGGCCGCTGCTCATACCGTTCAGGCCTTCGGTGAGGCCACGACTCATGTCATTCAGGCCGCCGGGACCGCTAAAGTCAGGCATATCCACGCTACGATCTCCCATACTGGCAGGAAGGCCGCGCCCATAGCGCCGCTGGTGATAACCACCATCCCAAGGACCACCCACATAGGTTGGAAAGTACCAGTCGGGCATCGCTTTGAGCATGGGGGCCATTTTACGGGTCAATTCCTGATCGATGCCCATCGCAACAGCATACGCAATATACTGGTCGAATTTGGCGTTCGCTTCGGCTACATCACCATACTTATCAATGTTACTCAGGTAGCGCCTGAAGGCCCGCCAACGGGCGGCATCCTGCGAGCCTTTTAATGTTTTGCCGGGCATGTAGTCGGCAGCGACTGCTGCTGCAAACCCCACAAGGCCAACCGCAATGGGCAGGGTGACAATCGCATCGGAAATCCAGGTTAATGATTTCTGTGCGCCCCAAAACAGCAGCGATCCGACAATCATCAACACAATGCCCAGACCGAACCATGTCTGGCGTGTGCTGTTCGGGTTGGCCTTAAAATATTCCTTGGCTACCAGATCGGCGTACATCTGCTGTTTAATGGCCGGGATGTAGGTGTAGAACTTGTAGCGAAGATCGGTCAGCGTCGTGGTCCCATTATCGGATGGGAAAAGCCCTTTGAGCAGTGTGCGTTCGAAGCCGCCTAATTCACTGCTTGATTTGTCGCTCCGGTGGAATGTAAAGTCGGACTTCTCAAACATCCCTAAGACACCACCAGTCGAGGTCTGCTCGATGGTGAAGTAACCCCGACGCGCCAGATCGACCAGGGTAGACATGATGTCCTGCATATCCACTTTTTCGTCGAGCAGTGCGCCAACTGTGCCCGGATGTTCGTCGGAGGGCGGCTCAGTGAGATATTCGGGCACCACAAGGGCTTTTGGATCGCGGCCAAAGCGCATATAACGAAGGCCGACAAAAAGCACACCGCTGATCGCAAGCGCAAGCGCAAACGCGATCAACAACAGGGTCACAACAGGTTGGTAATCATCTTCATAGGCGCGCTGGATATCAAACGCATTCTGCCAGGGCGGTTCATCCATTTTGGAGTCGTGTGGATATTTGACACGGACTTCGACTATATCGCCGGTGCCCAAATCGCCAGGAGAGTTCCACGTGAGGGTTGTTTTTGCTTCGTGAACAGTGTGTCGACTGGGCTGGCAGTTTCTGTACCACTTTGACAGGTGACTACTTCTCCATCAAATACTATTTCACCGCTCAGGCTCAATCGGGTACAACCCGCACCATTAGGATCAAATATACGGTTTATGGC
>DATAMF010000394.1:0-2948 GCA_036260665.1 Aggregatilineaceae bacterium
TACAGGCTCGATTGACATTGACAAAGATACGGATGCTATGCTGCGCTTTGCCAGCGATTACCAAAATCCGGATCAGCAGCGGCGGATGACCTTTAATTTTGAGGTGACACAATGGGGCGGCGTTAATGATATTCCGCGCCCAACGCCGGAACAGATCGATGTGCCCTGGAATTAGTCCGCGAGAAGCGCCCCGATGTGCTGCTGCTCGATCTCAACATGCCCGGCACAAGTGGATTGGATATCCTGCCCGAAATCCGCGCCTCCCTTCCTGAGGTTAAAGTGTTGGTGCTCACCGGGCGTGACGAAGACCTTTATATTATTCGTGCCCTTCGCGCAGGCGCGCATGGTTACATCTTGAAAACATCGGGCGAAGAGAGCTTGGTGCAGGCCGTCAAGGATGTCGCCGCAGGCCATCTTGTGTTGGGGCACGGTGTAGCCGAACGGGTGGCTCAGGGCTTCATGAATCGTGCCGAAACAAAACCGCAGGCTGCCTTAGGTGATCTGGACCGCGCCATCCTGACCGGGGTTGCTGCGGGGATGACCAACGAGCAGATCGCGGAAAAGTTGCGCCTGGATTCGCAGCTTGTTGACGCTCAGTTGATGCTGTTGCTTGAACAAATGGGGGCCAGGTCGCGCACCGACGCCTCTTTGATGGCGCTCCGGCAGGGGCTTATCCTACTTGACGATTTGCACAACTTCTAACTTCTAGCCTCCCACTACCCGGTTGCATGGGAGGCAATCGACAGTTCAGCCAATGGTTCCCCGCTGATTGGTATGGCGTTTCCATATATCATGCGCATGGTGTATTGGGTTCGGCGCAAATTATGATCGCTCGCCAGAATCAACCCGCGCCCATTTTGATCCGATATATTAAGCGTGACCTGCTGCCCCTGAAGTTGCTCCAGTGCGGTCAGAAGTAACTTTTCAGCCGATTTTGCGCTGTTGCTCATCCAGGGTCCAAGATAATATCCTGCCCCCATTTTCCGCCCCAGCAGAAATCCTTCCACCGTTCCCCGCTCTATGTCAATCCAGGCTAAGTTAGGGAATTCCTCAAACAACCGCCTGAGAATATGCGGGCGTACCATACCCATCAATCGGCAGTCCAACGCGGCGGCTGCCTCTAAATGCTGAGACCGCATGCGGTCTGCCCGCGCGCCCATATAGGTGCTGGCTTTTCCTTCCCACCGTTCGATTTTATGCAGCGCGCGGAATCCCATCTGCTCATACAGCGGTCTGCCTTGCTCTGTCGCATCCAGCATAATCCGCTCTGTACCCCTATCAATCAGATGATCGAGCGCCGCACGGATCAACTGTCGGCCCAAGCCTTGGCGTTGGTGCTCCGGCGCGACCACCATCATTCCAATCCACCCCAGCGCCGTCCCGTATAACGTGGTACTCACCGTCGCGAGAATCCCCTTGCTGGCATCCTCCACGACAAAGCATCCATCCGGTGCCCAGTGCAGCAGCCGATCCCATTCTGTATGTTGAATATGGTTCCAGCCAATTTTCTGTAGAAGTTCGAGTGCGCCGGGAACGTCGTCCAGCGACATGAGTCGTACCCGTCGATCCGGTTCCCGTCTTGCTTGATAGCGATCCTGCCAGCTAAGTCCCATACATTGCCTCAATTCTCCACGCACGGATCACCGCCCCGTTATTTTTCGTTCCACCCCGACTTTAATGTTTAGCCCCTTTCTGTTTGCGGGAAGGGGTTATAAAAAGGGCGGCCTGGTTATCAGACCGCCCCTGTCATAGACTATCCGGCTACGGGTGTGGTTTCTGTGGATGCCCCTGGCGTCAGCGTTGGAGCAGGCGTCGGCTGTGACGACGGTTGAGCCGCATTTTGAATGGTCACATGAATATCGCGTGACACGCTGCGTCCCTGCTTGTCAATCGCCGTGAGTCGCAGTGTATAGTCGCCGTTCGGGAAGGCACGGGTATCAAACTGTCCCAGCGGTTCATTGGCCGTAAAATGTTGCGTGGTGTCATACCACAGCGGCGCACTGAACGCTTGCGGAGCGGTCCCCTCGCCATATCGTAACTCATAGCGATCCAGGTCCGGCATGTTCACCATACCGAGCAGCGTGATCACCCCGCTCACCGGCGATCCATCCGGCGGATAGTTGATCGTCACGCTCGGACGCGGATCGTTCGGGCTGCACGAATCGGTAGGCATCGGACCAATCGGCGGTGTGATGCCAACACCCTGTGCCCATGCTTGCCCTTCTGCCGTATTGTTCACCCAATCGACCACCGTTACATCGTCAGTGAGAATGAAGGTGCGGTTTTCCACCGAATCTTGGCAGTACTCGTTAACCAGTTTTCCTGTATACGAGTCCACTTGCGCCGTGCGGAAAATGCTTTGATCCGCCGCAGGTGGGGGGGCGCTGGCAGCAAATATATCCGTATGCGTATGTCCGGCACAGGCTTGTGACGCTTGCGCGCCGGTATAGTCGCACACTTCATACTGCACAATATTCGGCGGCACAGCGAACTGTTGCACTTCTTTTCCAGCCAGAGCCGCTTCCATCACACCGTTCCACAGCGGCGCGGCCCCATAATACCCCGACAGGGCGCTGCTCATGGGCGAGTCGTCCGTATTCCCAACCCACACCCCGACGACAACCTGCGGTGTAAATCCAATCGTCCACACGTCGCGCGCTTCGTTACTGGTACCAGTTTTGACCGCTGTGGGGCGGTTCCCCGTCAGTTGAATCGGCCAGCCATATCCAAACTCATCGGCCCGCGCATCTGGATCGGAGAGGATGTTGGTGATCAGATAAGCATATTCGGGAGCCACAACCTGTTCGCCCGCCGGGTTATTGTCGGCTTGGTAGATCACATTCCCGTTTTTATCCTCAATATACAGGATCGCATACGGATCCACATATCGCCCGTTGTTTGCCAGCATCGAATACGCGGCGACCATGTCAAACAACCGCACTTCCACT
>DATAMF010000398.1:0-15907 GCA_036260665.1 Aggregatilineaceae bacterium
GGCCAGCATCTTTGACGAGTTCCGGCAGGTGGATGGATCGCGCTCACGGGAATATGAAGGCGCAGGGTTGGGGCTGGCGATTGCGAAAAAACTGGCCGAACTCCATTCGGGGCGGATCTGGGTTAAAAGCCAGCCGGGTGAGGGCAGTACCTTTTTTGTCGCGCTGCCCGCGCTGGACATGTTCGATGAGCCGCAGCCAGCGACCCAGCCGAAAATGATGGGCGGCCCGCTGGTGCTGGTGATTGAGCCGGACGATGCGGTGTGGCGCGTCTTGTTCGATGAACTGCGCAACCTGAAGTACCGTCCGATTCGGGCGATGGATGGACCGTCGGGCGTGGCACGGGCGCAAGATCTGCATCCTGTCGCGATTCTGGTGGATATTTACGCGCTGGAGGACGTGATCCGGCATCTGCACCACGATGCCACGACCAGCGCACTGCCCGTGCTGCTGATCCATGCGCAGGGGGAACAGGTGGCGGCGTTCGGATTGGGCGCAAGCAGCAGTGTATTCAAACCGCTGCAACGCGACGAACTGCTGACGGCGGTGGCGCGTGTGCAGCGAACCGAACTGGATCATCCGGTGCTGGTGATTACGGATGACGAAAACGAACGCGAGATGCTGTGTCAATTTCTCAGCAGCGAGACGATTCCACTGGCGATGTGTGAAAATGGGCAGATGGCGCTGGATTGGCTGAGGGATGATGAGCATGTGCCGGGTTTGGTGATGCTCGATTTGTTGATGGAGACGCACAACGGGTTTGCGGTTTTGCACACTATCCGGCGCGATCCGCGCTTGACCGAGGTGCCGCTGGTGCTGATTTGCCCGCGCGACCCCAGCGACGCCGAACGCGCCACGCTCCAGGCGCATGTGGTGGAAGCGGCGAGCCACATGGATCCACTGGTGGAGAGTCTGGCGGGCATGTTGCTGGTGATCGAAAGTTAGAATTCGGTTTGTAGCAGCGCTACCCCGCCCCCCCCCCTTGACGACGCCTCACGGGAGAAATTGGAAATCTCGCGACGCCCCACGGGAAAGTTTGTCGATCTTCTGGATGATCCCCCCCCCCCCCCGCTTTTCGCGTTTTGAACCTGGGAAGTTTGACAAAGTGGGGGTTTTGTAAAATTGGGTCGATTTTCTGACCCCCCCCTTTGAAGAAGTCATTCGTGGTTGGTAAAGGGCGATGGTGGACGATACAAATAGGATAGCACAGATGTTCGAGTTTGTCATCACCATCGGATGGTGAACTTGGATGGCTACTTCGATGGTGAATAGTGGTGCTATTACGAGTGAGGTTGGCCCCGGCGCAGTTGCCCGCTACAATACAGTTCGAATCGGGCTGGCCGGACTGGACGGATTATGAAGCGCACACTGCAACTCACATTTCCCTTTGGGCAAACACTGCTGCTGGCGGGCGTGATTTTGATGGGACTCGCCGGTCTGCTTGAAGGGGCGGCCCGGCTGCCCGCGATCCAGGCGCATCTGCCGGAGCCGAGTTGGAGTACCAGCTTCCCGGACCTGGAAACGCGCCTGCGGCTGCTCGATGATTATCCGAAGCCCGTCAACTGCTTCTTTGTGGGGAGTTCGGTGGCGGCGGTGGACGTGCAGCCGGATGTGGTCGCGCTGGCCTACCAGAAGCAACACCAGGAACCGATCAACTGCTTTAACTTCGGCGTATCCACGTTAACCCCGGCGCAGGTGGTTCTGGTGGTGGATTATCTGGTCGAACGATACCATCCCCGGCTGATCATCTATGTGCTGTCGCCGCGCGATCTGAGTCCCGAAGCGAATCCAGTCGCGGATCGGGTGCCGGATTTACGGGACTTTGAGTGGCTGACCTACTATCAGGGGGAGTGGTCGTGGAACGGGTGGCTGATCAATCACAGCGAAGCCTACCGCCGCTTTAACGGATACCGTGAGCCGGAGGTCAACATGATGTCGTTCCAAAAAAATGGCTACCAGCCCGCGCCCGGCGTGATGGCGCTGCCGCTGGAGCAGCGGTGGCAGGACCGGCTGGACGCGCTGTTTACGGATTTCGCCCCCGTCGAAGCGGAACTGGACGCGGTGCAGCGGCTGATGCGCCAGGATGGGGCGCACATGGTGCTGGTTGAAGCGCCCTTCCACCGGATTATCCTGGACGGGTATTTGCGAGACGATGCATATACGCGGCTCAACGATCAGTTGCGCGCGCTGGCGGAGGCTGAAGCCGTCCCGTATTGGACCACCTCCACGCTGGATATTTTTGCAGATGACAGTTTTCGTGATCCGATCCATCTCAACCCGACAGGCGCGGCGATCTTCAGCCAGTGGCTAGGGGAACAGATTGGATAAGGGCGCGCTCAATTGGTCGGCGTCATGAAACCTATTCTCACTGGGTCCAACCGCGTTGGCTAGGTGTTACCCATCACTCGGAATAAGGGAGAAAATGGGCGGCGGGCGGTTGACCCCTATCCTCCCGGCCTCCTTTCCCTGCGCGGAGAAAGGAGGAAGCCGACGCCCCTACAAATGGTGGGCATTGAGCGTGGGGCAAGGGGAGACAAGCGGGCGCAGCATGTGCGCCCCTGGATTGGCGTAGCAGCCGAAAACTGTGGTATGCTGGGGGGACATCGAATTCATCTCCTCCCTCTTGCATCCGCGAGCTGTGAGAGGGCGGGGGATGGAGATGATAACACGAAGCCCACGAACAACACGCCTCCCCAACGCTTTCCCTATCTTCGTTTCATTTTGTGATATACTAACTCCCGACATAACCGTTGTGCAGCAAAAGAGGGATTCGACGTGAAACACTTTTTAGATCTGGCGGATTGGTCGTGCGCCGATTTACAGGCGATGCTTGATTATGCTGTTGCGCTCAAAAAAGAATATAAGGATGGGGGCAACGATCCGATTCTGGCGGGCAAATCGCTCGCACTGGTGTTCCAAAAGCCGTCGCTCCGAACGCGCGTCAGCTTTGAGATGGGGATGGTGCATCTCGGCGGTTATGCGTTTTATCTCAGTCCGCAAGAGATCGGGCTGGGCAAACGCGAAAGTATTGCGGATATTGCGCGGGTGCTGGGCGGCTATGTCAATGGAGTGATGGCACGCGTGTTTGATCACCAGCATGTGATCGATCTGGCGCGGTGGAGTCCGGTACCGATCATTAACGGCCTGTCCGATTACAACCATCCCTGCCAGGGTATGGCCGATCTGCTGACCATTTACGAGGAATATGGCAAGCTGGAAGGGCTGAAGCTGACGTATGTGGGCGATAGCAACAACGTCTGCAATACGCTGATCGTGGGCGCGGCGATCTTCGGGATGAACATGGCGGTTGCCAGCCCGGAAGGATTCCAGCCGAAGCAGGATGTGATCGACCAGGCGCGGCGGCTCAACAGCGCGTTTGAGATCAGCATCAGCACCGATCCCGCTGCCGCCGTACAGGGCGCGGATGTGATCTATACGGATACGTGGACGAGCATGGGGCAGGAAGAAGAAGCCGAACAGCGGCGCAAAGTCTTCCCGCCGTATCAGGTGAATGAAGCGCTGATCAGTCAGGCGAAACCGGATGTGATTGTGATGCACTGCCTGCCCGCGCATCGCGGCGAAGAAATTACGGATGAGGTGGCGGACGGATCGCATTCGCGGCTGTTCCCGCAGGCGGAAAATCGTCTGCACGCGCAAAAAGCGATTCTGGTGTATTTGCTCGCGCCGAAGACCTTCGAGAAGTGGCAGAAGAAACAGAGTAAAAAGAAATAACAGGAACAGGTGTCTAGCGGTATTTATGAATTTATGAGGGCAAGATGGCGGGGAACCGGCAAATCTACGAACAAGCGATGAACATGGGTCACGGTGCGGCCTGGGATGGCGACTGGGACAAATCGATTGTGTATTATGGGCGCGCTATTCAAGAATTTCCCGAAGACCCTGCTGCCCACAACAGTCTCGGGTTGGCCCTGCTTCAGGCTCGACGACTGGAAGACGCGCTCAAGGTTTACACGCGCGCCCACCAACTTGCCCCGGACGATCCGATTCCGCTGGAAAAGAGCGCCGACGTATTGGAACGGCTGGGCCGGCTGAAAGAAGCGGCGCAGCAGTATATTAATGTGGCGGAAATTTATCTGGCGCAGCGCGATCTGGAAAAAGCGATTGGGAACTGGGAACGCGCAACCCGGTTGACATCGGGGCTGGTGCAGGTTCACCAGCGGCTGGCGCTGTCGTATGAGCGGCTGGGCCAACGTAAAAACGCGATCCGCGAATATCTGACGCTGGCTTTCAACTTCCAGCACGCGAACCGGACGGATATTGCGCTGCAAGCGGTGGAACGGGCGCTGCGGCTGGAGCCGAATAATCCTCAAGCACTGAATACCAAACAAGCCCTGCAAACCGGCGCGCTGATTTCGCCGGATATTATCGCCTTTGAGGATGATGTCGTCGAAAAACCGCGTGATCGGGCTTTCGGCAGCGACGAACCGTTGGAAGCAGAAAATACGCGGGGTGTGGGTGAGTCGGATCCGCGCGGGCCGATTGGCGAGACGATGGAAACGGCCTTGGCGGAACTGGCGACCTATGTCTTCGAGTCCGGGGCGCTGGATGGAGCCGGACTGCAAGCGATCCAGGGGATTGAAATGCAGCGGCAGGGCGATATGGTCGCGGAGACGATTGGATCGTATGAACGCGCGCTGGCGGGCGGGCTGCGGCACTCGGCGGTGTACTTCAACCTGGGGGCGCTGCAACTCGAAATGGAACAGTGGAAGGACGCGCTGCGGAGCCTGGAAATTTCGGCGCACGAACCCTCGCTGGCGGCAGGATCGGCACATGGGATGAGCATCGCCTATATGGCGCTGAAGAATCCGCGCGCGGCAGCGCTCCATCTGATCCAGACGCTGCGGTTGGTGGATGTCGGGCTGGCGATGAGCGAAGACGAGGCCATCCAACTGGCGGCGATTTATGACCGCTTGACCGGCAGCATTACCGACGCGGATGAAATGCAGCTCAAGAGCATGAATGAGCAGTTCCTGACGCTGCTGACCGGGGCCGACTGGAAAGTGCGCGTGGCGAAGACACGCCGCCAACTGGAAGACGATCTCACGCTGGATGACGGAAAATCGGTGATTGACGCGGTGATCCATATCGACAAGCGCATCACCGAAGGGCTGACGCTGATTGACCGGTATATTCGGGACGGGATGTACACCCTGGCGATGGATCAGGCGCATTATATGCTCGAATCCGCGCCGGATTTACTGGATATTCACTACCGGATCGGGCAGATTCTGTTGGAGCGCAACCAGTCGCAGGTCGCGATCCAGAAATTTAATCTGGTGGCGCAAACGTACATGATGCGCAACGATAATGATCGCGCGGCGCAACTGTTGCAGGAATCGCTCAAAATCGCGCCGATGGATACGAGCCTGCATCTGAGCCTGATTGAACTGCTTGAAAAAGAGGAAAAGTGGAGCCAGGTTCTGAATCAATATATCGATCTGGCGGACGCGTATTACCAACTGGCGGACCTGGATTCGGCGCGCAGCACGTATCAGGCGGCGATCCAACTGGCGCAGCGCTCTGAATCCGCCGAAGCAGCGAAGGGGCATGTGGTCCATATTCTGCACCGGCTGGGGGATATTGATGTCAGCCGGTTGGATTTGCGGCAGGCGATGCGGACCTACGAACAGATTCGCAAGCTGGACCCCACGGATGAGCGGGCGCGGCGTGCGTTGGTCGATTTGAATTATCGCCTGAACGATACCGTGGCGGCGGTGAACGAACTGGATGGCCTGCTGCGGGTGTATGCCAAAGCGCGCAAAGCCGGGCAGATTCTTCAGGTGTTGGAAGAAATGGTCACGCGCTATCCCAAGGATATGGGCTTGCGGTCACGGTTGGGGGCGGTGTACCAGCAGACCGGGAATCATGTCAAAGCGATTGAACAGTATGACGCGCTGGCCGAACTTCAGCTTGAGGCCGGGCTGCATGCCGATGCGCTGGTGACGATCCGGCGGATTGTGGCGCTCAACCCGCCGCAGGTGGACGATTACAAGCGGCTGTTGCAGCAGTTGAGCGGGTAGGGGATCGGAAAAACAGATGGGTGTTGGCCTGCCTAGTGAGCAAATCGCGGCGTTTTGTCGTAAATATCATGTACGCAAGTTGTCGCAGTTTGGGTCTGTTTTGCAGGACGCACGAGTTATCCAGGAACGAGCCAGTAGCAGCGGTGGGGCAAGTCGTGAATTGCTGCTACGAAGCTCACTCCCGACCCCTCTCCAGTCAAGCTAGAGAGGGGGGGAGGAAAAACAATTCTATAACAGGGATGTATTGGTAGCAGTGCCATGAGACTGATTTGGACCCTCGAAACGTTTCGTTGGAGTGATGTACCGGATGTGTTAGTCGTCGCGGCGATTATCTTCGCGGCGAGTTTTTTGATGCGCGGGACACAAGCGATCCCGCTGCTGCGCGGCACAATTGTCGTGGTTTTGATCACGGGCTTTTTTGCGTCGGTGCTGGATTGGGTGGCGTTCCGCTGGCTGCTCAACAATGTGATCACAGCGACAGCCGTCGCGATTCCGGTGATCTTCCAGCCGGAACTGCGGCGGGCGCTGGAACGGTTGGGGCGAACGCGACTCAGCCAGATTCTCAGCCGGACTCCTAACTTTACCCAGGATGAGCAGGTGATCGAAGCGATCTGCGCGGCGGCGGCCCGGTTATCGGAACGGCGGCACGGGGCGCTGATCGTGTTGGAGCGGAATGATTCGCTGGAAGAGTATATCAAAACCGGCGTCCCCCTCGATTCACAGGTCAGCCCGCAATTATTTCTCACCGTATTCTGGCCCAAAACCGAACTGCATGACGGGGCGGTGATCATCCGCAATGGGCGGGTGGCAAGCGCGGCTTCAGTGCTGCCGCTGTCGTCGGGGCGCAACCTGACGGATCGCAAACTGGGCACGCGTCACCGCGCCGGGCTGGGGATCAGCGAAGTGTCGGACGGGCTGTGTGTGATCGTGTCGGAAGAAACCGGGCGGATCTCGGTGGCGAACCGGGGACGTATGATCCGGCGGCTGGACGCGAACCGGCTGCGCACGATTTTGAGCGCGTTTTATACGAGTGACCGCGCGGAAGGTGAATCGCCCTGGCTGGCATGGCTGGCCCGGTGGCGCAACGGCGGCGGTAGTGACAGCACGCGGCGGGCGGCCTAACACCACATGCGGGAAAATGGTGTCGCTCGATTTGTGTTTCAAAACCTGGGCTGGATCGCGGGATCGGTGTTTCTGGCGCTGGTGGTGTGGATGGCCGCGAATATGGCGAATAACCCCGTCGAACAGCGGGAAATGCAGAATATTGTGGTTGATGTGCAACTGCCGGATGGTTATGTGCTGACGCGACCTAACACGGTGCAGCGGGCGACGGTGATTGTCCGCGCGCCGAAAGATGACTGGGATTTGCTGCTGGACGAAGACATCCACCTCACCGCTGATCTGAGCGATATTCGCCGCCCGGATGAGTATGAGATCGAACTCAAGGCCGAGATTGCCGATCCGATTCATGGCAAAGTGGTCGCTATCCGGCCTAATACGATGACGTTTACGATAGACCAGGAAGCGGAAAAACGCGTCCCGGTTAATGTGGTGGTGAGCAACGAACCGCCGCTGGGCTATACGTATCCTGACATCCTCTGCGATCCGACGGAAGTGGTGGTGAACGGCAGCGCGGAACGGGTGAATCAAGTGGTGCAGGCCGAAGCGCGGCTGAACCTGAGCGACGAACGAAATCCGATTTTGGGGCAGTCGTACAGCCTGACGCCTATTAACAAAGACGGGCGGACGGTGACCAGCATCAGCCTGGAACCCGCGACGGTTTCCTGTTCGGTGGACATCCAACCGCGCACGGATGTGATCCAGATGCGGGTGCTGCCCGCGATTATTGGCGATCCGCCCAGCGGCTATATTTTTGAGGGGTATATTGCGACGCCCGAATCAGTGGGCGTGACCGGGGATCGCAGCGCGATCAGCGATATGGCCGGGCTGGTGTATACCGAACCGATTGATCTCGAAGGGCAGACGCAAACCTATACGGCTGAGGTCCAGCTTGAACTGCCGGACGGGGTGCAGTTGGTGCCCGAAAACCAGTTGATCAGCGTAACGGTGACGATCTCGCCGGTGCGCAGCAGTCGTCAGTTCCAGGAAGTGTCTGTTGAACTGACCGGACTCGATCCAACCGTCTACCGGGCGACGGTGCTGCCGAACGCGGTGACTGTGTTGGTGGTGGGACCGGAAGCGCTGCTGCCCGCGCGGGACGATGTGCGGGTGACGGTGGATCTCACCGGCCTGGCAAGCGGGAATCATCTGGTGACCCCCCAGGGCGTTATCCTGGATCAGCCGATGCCAGACGGAATGGTGATCAGCGTGCGGCCCGAACAGCTCAGCGTGACGATTGAGGCGCTGGATCCCACGCCGCAGCCGACGCCGACGATCACCCCGACGTCTACCACGGAGGGAGATCGCCCGATGCCCAACACGACGCCCGATGCTTTGACTCCTACACCGGGATCGGTGGGGTGGTTCGAGGCGCGGCGGACACCGGTTTTGAGTGTGAAACATTAGCTGGGGGAGATCGCACATGAATGATGCACCGACGCTGGAACAGATTATCGCGTGGATCATTATCGGATCGATTGCGGGAGCGCTGGCCGGGGCTTTAGTCCGGCGGGCGCTCACCTTTGGTGAGATGCTGGTTACGGGCTTGATCGGGGCGTTTCTGGGTGGGTTTATCTTCAATGCGCTGGCGATTGAACTGCCGGAAGACATCGAACTGACGTTCACGCTGGCCGATTTGATCCGTGCGTTTACCGGGGCATCTGTGCTCATTATCTTTGCGGAGATCATTATTGGGCGGCGGCGCGGACGGGACCGGGAGTAGGGATCGGGCGCATCCGTTAGAAAATTTCTACATCTTTTTTATGCGCTGTTAATTTCGGTATGCTACTTTATAGATAAGCAAGTTCGCTTGCGTTAACAAACGGTATTTCCAGAGCACCGCATAACCCGTATGCTCCCCACCTCTACCTGACCCACCTCTTGCGCTGCTCTGAAGATACATAGGGAAGGAAGCCCCCGCCACCTTCCCTCTTTTTTTGCCTGTGATACAATCAATTTTATAAAACAAAGAGGAAGATGGACGATGGTTGTATCCGTGCGCGCGATATACAAGGAAGGCCAGCTCTATTTGCTCGATCCTGTCGATTTGACGGAGGGACAGGTGGTTCACATTACGATTGGGAACCTGTCACCGGAAGAAATTGATGCGCGGTTGCGTGCCGCCGGGTTGTTGATGGACGTGAGCGATATAGAGGAGGGGATAGAGTTGACTCCGGCGGAGCGGGATCGTATCGGGCGGTTATTTGTCGGTGAGCGGCCCTCGGAAGCGTTGATTGACGAGGATCGGGGGGATTATTGACCGTTTATTTTGCAGACACGAGCGCACTTGCCAAGCGTTATATTTCCGAAACAGGTTCAGCCTGGGTACGAAGTTGGACTGACCAGGCAGCACAGCATGTAGTTGTTATTTCTGCGCTGACCACTGTCGAATTTGTTTCCTTGTTGGCGCGACGCCAAAGAGAAGGACATCTTTCGCCGGCGGATTTAAACAAGCTCAGAAAAGACTTTCTGTTCCATGTGCGGCATCAGTACCGCGTGATTCGCGTGCAGCGGGATGTACTCGCGCGGGCGCAGCAACTTATTATTCAATACCCTTTGCGAACATTAGACGCGATGCAGTTAGCATCCGCGGTCATGTTTATGCAGTCGAGCGGATTGCAGCCCATTTTTGTCTGCGCCGATCAGCGGTTGTTAAACGCGGCGTTGGGACAAGGTTTGGCGGTAGACGATCCGAACGCGCATCCCTAAAGAACCGTCAACTTTTTTACGCTTGTCCCATTTTGCCCACAGTTTACTACATCGTAATGATCACTTTGCCGCGCGCGTGCCCGGTTTCCAGATGGCGGATCGCGGCGGCGGTCTGGCTGAGCGGATAGGTTTTGTCGATCACCGGGACGACTTTTCCCGCTTCGAGCAGGTCTTTGATCAAGAGTAAATCCTGCTGGTTGGGCCGGGCGACACCCATGCCCCCGATTTTTCGGCTGCCGGTTGCGGATAACAATGATCCCAGGACCATGATCTGGAACAACATATGCGGCATGGTGGTGAACCCGGCGACCACACAGCGCCCGTTGGGGTTCAGGGCGCGTTTGTAGTGCGCGGCGGACCGGTTGCCGACCGTGTCAAAAATCAGGTCGTACGTCGTTTTGGTGAAATCATCCTGCGTGTAATCCACCACATGATCCGCGCCGATGGAGCGCACCAGGTCGAGATTACGCGTGCTGCATACGCCCGTGACTTGCGCGCCGACGGATTTGGCATACTGCACGGCAAAGGTGCCGATGCCGCCCGATGCGCCGTTGATCAACACCTTTTGGCCGGACTGGATACGTCCGGTGTCGCGCAGCCCCTGGATCGCGGTGAAGCCGACCATTGGCGCGGCGGCGGCTTGCTCAAAGGACACGTTGGCGGGTTTCAGGACGATTTGATCGGGGGTGGCGCAGACATAGTCGGCAAACGCGCCGTTTGATACTTCGCCGAAGACTTCATCACCGGGTTTAAACTGCGTGACACCGCTGCCGACTGCTTCGATGATTCCGGCGAAGTCAAAACCGGGGATCGGGTGTTTGGGCTTGGGAAACCCGGCTGTGAAGCGGATAAAAAACGGCTTGCCGCGAATCATGTGCCAGTCGGCAGGATTGGCGGCGGCGGCGTGAATTTTGACCAGGACTTCATGCTCCTGGGGCGACGGTTTTTCGACTTCCTGAAGATGAAGCACTTCCGGCGATCCGTATTGCGTTTGTACAATGGCTTGCATCAGGTTCTCCCCGCTTGATCGGTCACAATTGATCTATTATACGGTCCGGCGGCGGTGGTGGTTGCTGCTTATGCCCTTCTCACACGTGCCCCGATTTGATACAATTTGCTAAGAGGTCTTGAAATAACATGAAAAAACCGCTTGTCGCCCTGGTAGGGCGTCCGAATGTGGGCAAATCGGCCCTGTTTAACCGTCTGGTGGGCGAACGGCGCGCCGTCGTGTCGGAGATTCCCGGCACCACGCGGGATCGTCTCGTGGGCGATGTCACCTGGAACGGGAAGATTTTTTAGCGTCGTGGATACGGGAGGGATCGAGGTCTACCAACCCAAAGAGACATCGGATACCACCAGCCCGTTGGAAGAGGGCAGCCGTCAATTTGTGCCCGCTATCCGCGCGCAGGCGATGGTGGCGATTGAAGACGCCGATGTGATCGTGCTGGTGACGGATGCCATGCAGGGCGTTACCGCCGCCGATCAGGAAGTGACGGATATTCTGCGGCGCACGAATAAACCGGTGATCGTGGCGGCCAACAAAGCCGATAACCCCAGCCTGCATGATGATGCCTTTGAGTTTTACGGGCTGGGGTTTGATCAGGTTATATCCGTCACGGCGGTTCATGGCGGCGGGACGGGTGATCTGCTGGATGCGGTGGTCGAAGCGCTGCCCTACGCGCCGGATATTGATCAGGACGGTGATGAGGATGAGGACGACGACACCATCAAAATCGCGATTGTGGGGCGTCCGAACGTCGGGAAAAGCTCGCTGCTGAACCGGCTGATCGGCGAGGAACGGATGATCGTCAGCCCGGTGGCGGGCACGACGCGCGACTCGATTGACACCGTGATCAACTGGCAGGGGATGCCGATCACGCTGATCGATACGGCGGGGATTCGCAAACGCGGCAAAATTGTGCCCGGCGTGGAAAAATACAGCGTGCTGCGCGCGCTCAAGTCGATCCAGCGGGCCGATGTGGTGCTGCTGCTGATCGATGCGATTGACAATATCACCGATCAGGATGCGCACATCGCGGGCATGATCCGGGATGAGATGAAAAGCTGTGTCGTGGTGGTCAATAAGTGGGACGCCATCGAAAAAGAAAACAGCACCATGAACGAGTATATCAAGAAGGTCCGCGCAGATCTGGCCTTCGTTGATTATGTGCCCGTGATCTTCATCAGCGCCCTGACCGGCCAGCGGATTCATACGGTGTTGGAAACGGCGTTGCAAGTGCAGGAAGAACGGCTGGTGCGCATCCCGACGAGCGAACTGAACAAAATCGTGCGGGACGCGCTGTTCAAACATGCGCCCCAAACGAAGCAGTTGCGCCCGCTTAAAATTTTTATGGCGCAGCAGGTCCGGGTAGATCCGCCGACGTTTTTGTTCCACATCAACGACATCAAACTGCTGCACTTTTCGTATGAGCGTTATCTGGAAAACCAGATTCGGGAGGTCTATCCCTTCCTGGGGACGCCGATCCGGTTGAGTTTCCGCATGCGGGACAAAAAAGATAAAAGCTAAGGTTGGTGCCGCCTAAGACAGAAAACAGCCCAGGTCTTTCACCGGGCTGTTTTTATTTGTGGAATGGGGTAAAGAAACGAGCGGCGCAGCCTTAGCGCGTGACAAACCGGGCGCGGAACTCGTCAATTTCGGCGGGCGTCGAACCGCCCTGGATGAAATAATTCTCCACCGTGCCAAAAGTTTGATCGAGATAGTCCAGCATGCCCCGGATTGTGTCGGGATGGCTGGCGAGAATTTCCTCGGCAATAGGGGCCGGCATGCCCTGGCGGAGAAACGTGGTGTGAAAATAGGTGTAAAGATCGGCCAGTAGTTTTTCCGTCAGCGCGTAATCGTCGATGATAGCCGAGTCCACGACGCCCGCCAGCCGCAGCAGCAGCGCAATGGCGACCCCAGTACGATCCTTGCCCGCCGAGCAGTGAATAACCACCGCATGATCGAGGTGGGCGATGATCTGGCGCAGCAGATCGGCATGGTAGGCGGCGCGAGGTGCCAGCGATGAAATATAACAATCGACAAAGCGGAAGTTTTTGCCGTTGCCCAGCAGCGACCGCCACAAACTCTCTTCGATCAGGGTGGTGGGGGCGCGGATCACTTTCACCCCTGGCCCCGGCTGATCCGGGCCATCCTGACGCAGGTCTTCATCCAACCGGAGATCAAACGCCGTGCGGATGTCTAAGGCCTGGAGCATGGCCTGATCAGACTTGGTGAGGCGATGCAGGGCGCTGGAGCGATAAATTAAGCCTGTTTGAGTTTGTCCACCATCGCGGGTCGGATACCCGCCGATGTCCCGAAAGTTGGTACACTGTTCTAAAGCGATAACCCGTTGAAACATCTATCTATCCTGGTATAAAACGATTAGGGGCGGCCCGGCGCACGCAAAAACGAGATACGAAGCTGCATATGCCCCAACTGAATCTCGTCTTCGTTGCGCAGCACGCGCGCCTGAAACGGCAGCAGTTTTTCGCCATTGAGATAGGTACCGTTCACACTGTCCAGATCCTGCACCATAATCGTGGCGCTCTGGCGGGTGAGTTTGGCATGGCGGCGTGAGACACCCATTTCGATGGCATCAAACGGCGAAAGGTCCACGGTTGCCACATCGTCTTCACTGACGCGCCCCAGAATACATTCCGTGTCGAAGCGCGTTTCGATCAACTGGGCGGTGTGATTGACGTGAATACGCAGAAAGGTTTGCTCACCGAAGTAAGCCGTTCCCCAGCGTAATTGAGGGCGAAGATTCCGTTCATCCTCGCCTAAATGTTGGGTGGCAAGCACTTTCATCCCGGCAGGAAGAATGTGCCCGCACGAATAACAATAGGTCGAGTCTATCGGATTATTCTTGTTACAATTTGAACACATTTGCTCTGACATAGAATACCCCCTAGTATTCCCGCCGCACTGTTGGTTCTGTTTGTATTTCCGCTACTTCCCCTCCCTGCATTATAGTACGTTCTGGGATAATATGCACCTGGTATTTACGTCCGGCGGCCCAGGCGAGCGCCTGATGCAGGCCGCGCAGCCCCTTGACCACACGCTCAGCACGCGGATACGTCAGGCGGTAGCCGAGGAACGCCGGTTCGCGCGTGTAAAAATCAAGCGCAACAGCCAGGGCATCCCCCAGTTGGGCCGGATCGTGCAGGGTGGGGAAATCGGCTAATGGTCTGGCTCCGGTGAGTTTATAGTTGCGGTAGACGACTTCCAGCAGCAGTTGGCGGTGGAAATAAAATGATACGTCGTCACCATACGGAATGGTGAGGTCAGCGGGCAGGCTCACGGCGGAGCCATCGGGGGCGGTGATGTCCAGCCGCAGCGCGTAGTGTTCCTCAACCGGTTTCGCTGGTTTTGCACCGTTTTCAGATGGCACCAGGGCGCGGATATGCTGCATGATCGTGCTGCTGGCTGCTTCGAGCACCTGACGGCGTTCGCGCGGCGATTCCGGGCGGACAACCGGCGGAATCAGTGGGCCGATATTCATCGTCATACGCGGGCGCTTGAGATGATAAGCCTGGTTCAACGCGCCTTTGATGCCGCCGAAGCCGACGGGCAAAATCGGCGCGCCGGTCTGCTGGCTGAGCCACGCCACACCGGGCCGGGCGGACTTGGCATCGTGTTCCCAGATGCCGCCTTCGGGAAAGACCACCAGCACATTGCCGTCTTCGAGCACCTGTCGCGCCGCTTCGAGCGCCTGACGGTCTACCGAGCCGCGTTTGATCGGGATAAACTGGTACCAGTTCGCCATAAACCCATACGTCGGATCGAGCGGCACATCCCCGTTGCCGATCAGTTCCGAGATATGGGGTAAATTCGCCACCATCAACACCACTTCAATCGCCGCGACATGGTTGCCGACAGCGATGTAGGGGCCTTTTTTAGGAATATACTGTTTGCCAGTTACTTTGGTGCGGGTGAATATGAATTGAAATAACCGTACGACAGCCCGGATCAACCAGCGCCGATGATAATTCCGAATCCGCTTCGACATGCTTGCCTTCCGCTTACCTTGAAGAGTGCCAACCCTTCACTATACCCTATTGTCGCGGAAGGAAATAATTTTGGAGGCGGAAAAATCCGCCTGTTCTAGGGTTGTCCCCGTGCGAGCCGGGTCAGGCGGCGCAGCAGCGGGTGCAGCGTGTCTGGGGCGGAACTGTCGCTGACCTGAACGCTGTGCTGCTGCATCTCGTCGGTGATGGTGATCAGATATTGGAACTGGTCGGCGGCCCCTTCGACTTCGGTAAAATTGGCAGGCAGCGCGAAAAAATCGGCTTCGCGGATCAGATCCATCAGCCGGTGGGCTTCGTCGGGAGCCAGCAGCTCGGTCTCGATGTCGGCGGTGAGGTGTGCGCCCATAAAACCGCCGCTGCGTTCAAAATGAATGAACATCATGTCCTCCTACGTCTGACGGAACAGACGAAGCACCGGGTTGAGAATGGGGAAGCAGCCATCAGTGGGGGAGGCGGCTTCGACGGAAAGCCCCACTTCGGCCCACCCGTTGCGTACCGCCTGCTGTTCGAGGCTGTTTGCGCCAAAACGTTCACCGGCTGTGGTGTAGGTCGCATTGGCTGCGGCCTGAAAGTTGGAGAGGGACGAGAGTTTGTCGCACAGCGCGCTGTACCAGATCTGCCCCGCTTTTTCCCAGGCGAAACCGCCCATGTCGCGCGCGGTGATATAAAAGGCGTGGTTGGGAATGCCGGAATTGATATGGACGCCGCCGTTATCATACGGCACATTCTGATACTGATCCATGTGGGCGGGTTGGGGGTCTTTGCCCAGAACCGGATCATTATAGGCCGTGCCGGGGGCTTTCATCGAGCGGATGCCTACCCCGTTCACATTCGGTGTGAACAGGCCACTGCCAATGATCCAGTCGGCATCGAGCGCCGTCTGGCGCAGTTTATACTGTTTGACCAGCACCCCAAACACATCGGAGAACGATTCGTTGAGCGCGCCCGACTGCCCGGCATACACCAGTTTGGCTTCAAACTGTGTGACGCCGTGCGTCATTTCGTGGCCGAT